>DATCEI010000001.1:0-9388 GCA_036510185.1 Rhizomicrobium sp.
TGAAGGCGTGGGCGAGGCCGCACAGGAGCGCCTGCGCGAGGCCCTTCGCGCCACCGAAGGTCTTCGCGCCCAGATGGATGAATGGACCAACGAAAACCTCGATTCCCTGAAGGAATCCATTCGCGAACAGCCGCTTGCGGCCTGCGCCATTTCGCTGGGCGTGGGTGCGCTGTTGGGCGCCATCCTGCTGCGCCGCTGATTTCATGAGGGGGATCGCCGTCAAGACGGCCGCGGGCCTCGTTCTGGGCTTTAC
The DNA here is from genome assembly GCA_036510185.1 of Rhizomicrobium sp. GTDB lineage: Bacteria > Pseudomonadota > Alphaproteobacteria > Micropepsales > Micropepsaceae > Rhizomicrobium. The sequence continues at coordinate 254 of DATCEI010000001.1, forward strand.
GGCCTGCTACCTGATGTTCTTCGGGCTTGCCTGGGGCGGCTATGCCATTTTCACCTCGCTCGAAGGCCGGATGGGTGTCGCGGGCGCGGCAGGCATCACCGCCGCGATTTTCCTTCTGGTGCCGCTGGTCGTGCTGCTGGCCGCTGCCATCGCCACGCCGCGCAAGAAGGAACCGCAAGGCACCGCCGCCATCATGAGCGCGCTGGCATCGGTCGCCCGCGACAAACCCCTCTTCGCCATCGCGACCGCGACCCTGTTCGGCGTGGCGGAAGTGCTGATGAACCGGCGCTGGCGGCGCAAGAAAGACCGCTGAGCGTTTTTCGACATTTTCTTGCAGAATCTTTGGAACGCTTTTTTTGAAAGCTCGTTGTATGGGACGAGTGGATGTCCGATCCGGAACGCCCCAGCCCCTTCGACAGCCCGAATTGGTTGTCCACTCAAACTCTTAAGCAAAGGCGGCGTCTCCCCCACGCCGCCTTTCGCTTTTTCACCCACATCCGTCATTGCCCGGCCCTGAGTTTTTGCGAAGGGTCCGGGCAACCCATTTTGTTTTTAGAAAATTGGATCACCCGGACAAGCCGGGTGATGACGGACGATGACTAAAGTTCTCTTCCTGCCGCATTGCGCGGTTCCGTCACGCAATACAGAAGATAGGTTTCGATGGTGACGCCGTGGCGCGCGCGCGCGGCGTGTCCGCAAAGTTCCATCTTCGCGCCGAGCGTTTGATGCAGGTCGCGCTTGGGCAAGGTCACATAGAGCGCGGACTTCGCAGTGAGCGCGGCTGACGGCGGGGGCGAATCCGGCCAGCGAATGTCCTCGTTCAGGTCAATCACCGGCAAAGATGGCAAATAGAATTTAAGCCACGAGGCCGTCCCGTAATCGGTCGTGAGCAACGCCCCCACCTGCATGGTTTCGGCGCGGCGCTGAATGTCATCGGCCATTTGCGGAAAGCCGAACGCGAGAAGGCGCTCGAAAGGATCGGCGCGGCCCAGCGGAACCGGATCGAAAATCGCCTGCGTGTAGAGAAGCGCCAGCACGACCGCCGCAACTGGAACCGCGGCTGCGCGGCTGATGCGCGAGACCGGCTTCTTCCAGCCGCGCCAATCGGCGGACACAGCTTCGGCGGCGAGAATAGCAAAAGCGGGATAGAGAAAACTCGGCCAGTTTCCCTGTACGCGATCATGCAGCGCATGGACGATGAAATAGACAATCGTAGGCCACAGCATCGCGCGCGTCAGCAGCGATGCGTCGGGCTTTCGCCGCGCAAACAGATCGAACGTACCAAGTGTGAAGATGAACGGCGTCGCCAGACCCAATTGCGCGGCAAGAAACTCGGCCAGATAGCGCGCGGTGAAATGGCCTTCGCCGACGCGGCCGAATTGCAGCGCGAACGTGACCCAATGATGGTTTGCGTTCCACATCAGGTTCGGCGTGAACACGATCAACGCAATGAGCGCACTCACATAGGGCCACGGTGTCAGCAACCAGCGCCGCGCGCGCGGATCGAGCAGCAGCCACAACAGCGCGCCCGCGCCTGCAAAGAACATCGTGTATTTGGAGAGAAGGCCAAGGCCCGCTACCACGCCCGCAGCAAGCCACCATCGCGCATTGCGCGTTTGTTCCGCCTTGGCGAGGGCCAGTAGAAACAAGGCTGATGCGGCAAGCGCGGGCGCATCCGGCGTGGCTGCTAGCGTTTCGATGGCCACCATCGGCGTGAGGTTGAACAGCAGACAGGCAAGCGCGCCCGCCTCCTCGCGCTTCAGCAAAATCGCGCCCGCGCGCCACACGGCCCAGCTCGCGATAACGGAAAGCACGACGCCTACAAAGCGCACGCCGAATTCCGTATCGCCAAAAAGCGCGGTGCCGGCACGGATCGCAAACGCGATCATTGGCGGATGATCATAATAACCGAACGCCAGATGCTTCGACCAAAGCCAATAATAGGCTTCGTCCGCCGACAGTGGCAGCAAAGCGGCAGCAACGAAACGTGCAAGGATCAGAACGGCAATCGCATACGCAAAAACGCGCGTGCGGTTCATCGCGTACGCCAGATGAACATGCTGGACATTGCATAATTCCAGAGCGCGCTCATCAACGCGCCCGCAGCGCCCGCAACCCACCACACTTCACGTTCGCCGTAGAACAGGTTTGCCGCGAGATCGACATTGGCGAGCGCGCCCACCGAACCGATCAGATAAAACCCGGCCAATCCTTTTGCCATCGAAAAACCTTTGAGCCTGCGGTCGCGATAGGTGAGTTCGTTATTGAGGAAGAAATTGCTCGTCATCGCCACAAACGTCGCAATCGCCTGCGCCACGCCGAATGGTTCGGCATGGGCGAGCAGCGCTAGCTTCAGCACACCGAGATGCACGGCCAGACCGATAGAACCCACAAAGGCGAAGAAAATAAATCGCGGATCGAGAAACCCGCCCGTCAGTTTCGCAAGCAGCAGGCCCAGGAATTCGAGGCCCACCTGCGCGTTGAATTTGCTTTCGCCTTCCTGACGCGCGGCGAAGACGTAAGACTCCTCTGCGACGCGCAGATGGCCTTTCGCCACCGTTGCGATATCGAGCAGGATTTTGAATCCGGCGGGCGTCAGCCGTCCCGCAATCGGATCAAAGCGATCACGCCGCAGCATGAAGAAGCCGCTCATCGGATCGGTGAGCTCGGTGCCGAGCAGACGCCGCGTCAGATGCGTGGCAAGCCTGCTGATGAAGCCGCGGCTTTCGCTGAAGACGCTGGCATCCCCAGCATCTGTGTAACGGCTGCCCACGACAAGGTCGGCGCTGTTCGCCTCAAGCCGCGCCAGCATGCGCGGCAGAAGCTGCTCATCGTGCTGGAGATCCGCATCCATCACGGCGACATAGGGCGCGCTCGACGAAAGAATGCCTTCGATACAGGCGCCTGCCAGCCCTCGCCGCCCGACGCGGCGCAGGCACCGGATGCGCGAATCGGCGGCGGCGATCTCCTTTACGGCTTCAGCGGTGCCGTCCGGTGAATCGTCATCGACGAAAATCGCTTCCCAGCCGGTGGGGCCGAGCGTGCGATCCAGCCGCGTCACCAGCTCGGCGACATTGCCCCGCTCGCGGAACGTGGGGATGACGACGGAAAGCCTCAGCGCGCCCGCGCGCGTCCCTGTCGACTCATTTGCTTCGTCCCGCATGGCGCTTGGTGGCCTGTGGGAGTCCGGCGCGTCAAGCAGGTTCCGCTATTCGGTGCGGGCAGCCGGCACAGGCGCGCGGTCTTCGATCTGTTTGCGGGTTTCGGCGATCTGGATGCCGATGGTCTCATCGGCCGGTTCCCAGGCCTCCAGAATGAGCAGCCGCTCCTCGTCGCCGAAACGGCGGTCGCGGATGACATCCGAGGGAGAGCGGTAAAACCGCGCCGGGTTCTGTCTGATGTCATCGAGAAGTTTTTTGCGGGACATTTCGTGCCCTGGAATGGCGCGTCAGTTCCGGAAACGCTTCGCGCGGGTGGGCGTTCCGGCGGGCGCCCGCGCCTCGCGTTTTTGCGTTTCCGCCTAATTTAACCTTAAGCGGAAAGCCTGTTGCGGCGACTGATTCTGGGACTGGCCGGACGGCGATGCCCGTTTAAGTTGTTGCCGCCGCCCGAAACCGGAGCCTCCAGCACAAACATTGCCATTTTGTAATGACACCCTATCCGCTTGGTCTGAAAGCATTATTTGAGGAAAGGCCTGATTTCACAGCACGAAAACTGCTATCCCATTGGGTATACTTAAGAATTTCTTTGCAAAGCCTTACCCGCCCCAATGCAGTGGTGAGTAATCCTTAAGCTTCTCCACCAATGCTTTATTGGCGCGCAGGAAAATTTCGGTACAATTGAGCCAAATATGAACGGCGTCCGCCATGGGTATGCCTTATCCGCAAGTATTGGACTTCATCGATCGCATCAATGCGATCGAGAAGCCGGATAGTGTCTGGCAGACATTCCAGAAATTCACTTCCAAATTCGGTTACACCTATGGCGGCGTCGCCGATGTCGGCCGCCCCAGCGATAACCAGGGTTCGCGCTTTCTCGAAGTGACATGGCCGCGCGAATGGCACATGCGCTATCGCGAGAAGAAATATATCGAAACCGATCCGGCCGTTCTGCATCTGAAACAGTCGCGCGAACCCTTTACCTGGGACGAAGCGATGAATTCCGGCCTGTACGGCAATCAGCAGCAGCTGGTCATGGATGAAGTTGCGCAGTTCGGCATGGTGCACGGATTTGTTGTGCCCATCATCGGACTGACCAGCGGCCTTGCTGTCGTTACAGTTGCAGGCACGGAAGTCACCGGCGACCGGCGCGATCATGCGGAAATTCACCTGGCCGCACTTTATGCCCATGCCCGCATCCGCACGCTGGACAGCGAACGCCGCCAGACCGGCAATGTCATCTCGCTGTCATCGCGCGAACGCGAATGCCTGGAATGGGTTGCCATCGGCAAATCCGACTGGGAAATCGGCGAAATCCTTGCCATCAGCGAGAAAACCGTCAACGCGCATATCGAGCGCGCCAAGCGCAAGCTCGATGTTCCGTCCCGTGTTCAAGCTGTGGTTGTGGCCATCAGAATGGGGGTAATTCAGGTTTGACAGGGTAAATGAAATCCTAATTGTCAATTAGGTATTTACCTAAATGCCAGACCCTCTTGGTTAGCGCATCGTTAATGCGCCATCGAGAGGGAGGCAAAAGTGATTTACCTCGTAGATCGTCGCAACCGCGACGAGTTCTCTGAACAGCTTGAAGAAATGTACCGCATCCGCCACCGCGTTTACGTGGACAAGCGCGGCTGGAAAGACCTGACACAGGAAGACAAGCGCGAAGTCGATCAGTTCGACAATGAAGACGCGCTCTACCTATTAAGACTTGACGACGAAGGGAGGGTATCAGCCGGCATAAGGTTGATCCCCACAACGAAGCCGCATCTCATGCGCGATGTGTTTCCTCACATTGTGACGTGGGGCCGCATCCCCGACAGCGATCAGGTTTACGAGATCACGCGCTATTTCGTCTCCGACGAGATCACCGACATGGACGAGATCAACAAGGCCTCGGGCGCGCTGCTGATCGCGCTTTTCGAATACGGCTTTGCCAAGGGTCTGACGCATTACAGCGTGGTCTGCGACACGTTCTTCCTGCCGTCGCTGCTGAATCTGGATCCGGGCACGCATCCGCTGGGCCTGCCCACGCCTTACGATGAAGGCGTGTGCGTAGCCGTGATGTTCCCCATCACGGAACCTGCCGTCGCGGGCCTTCGCCAGCGGCGCGGGATTCCCGAACAGGTGCTGGCGTTCAGCATGACGCCGCCTCCATACGCTGTGCCCGACGTGCGGCGCATCGCGGCGTAATGGGTTAACGGTTTCCGGCGCCTCTTCGCCGGAAGACGCATGGTTCTTGCATCGCGCCCGGCGGAGAGTTAACGCCGGGCGCGAGCAGGAATGCCAAGCTTTTCAGGACGGTTTGCACGTAGCGCGGCGCGATGGATTCCGCCGCGCCTGTCGCGTGAGTTCGCCGGGCCTGCAGCGGTTTTCTTTCATGGCGTGGAGGCAGCACCCGAGGGCCTCGATAAAATCCATCACCGTGCCGATATTTTCTTCGACATCGCCAAATCGCTGAAGCGGCATTTCGACGTGCTGCCGATGGCGGCGATGCGCGATGTGCTGAAAAATCCCTCGCGGCACGCCCGGGCGCTGTTCATCACCTTCGATGACGGTTATGCGAACACAAAACTTGCCGCCGATATTCTCGAAAACCTCGATCTGCCGTGGACGCTGTTCGTCAGCACGCACCACATCGAAACCGGCGCGCGCAATCCGGCGTTTCTGGCGCGGCTATTTTTCCATCACGCGCCGAGCGGCGAATACGCGATCCCGCATCTGGGCCGCATCATTCTGGGCACAGCGGCGCAGCGCGAATTGCAGGTGAATACGGGCCTGAACGCGCTTAAATTCCTCGATGCCGCACGCGCACACGAAGCGCTCGCCATGATGCTGGCGAATTTTGCGCCCGACGCGCTCGCGCGCCTGCTGGAAGAATTTCCGTCAGAGAAATTCCTCGACTGGGCGGAACTTCGCGCGCTCGCCAAACGCGGTGTCGAAATCGGCGCGCATGCCCATCGCCATTGGCCGATGCATGCGGGCCAATCACGCGAATATCTCACCGAACAGGCGCGCAAACCCCGCGAGATGATCGAGGCGCAAATCGGACGCTGCCGTTTCTTCGCATATCCCTTCGGCACACCGGCCGATGTGAGCGCCGACGCTCACGCCGCCGTGCGCGATGCGGGTTACGAATTCGCCTTCACCACGGTTTCCGGCACGCTGACGGCCAGCGCTGATCCGTGGCTGATGCCGCGCTATGGCGTGGGGCTGGAAGAAACCGCGCTCGCATCGATGATCGGCCTCTTGCGTGCCAACAATGCACGGCTCATTTCGTGGCAGCGCAAACTCGCGCCCGTTTCAGCCTGAAACTGTGTTCCATCGCCGGATTCGCACGGCCATCTTCACCGCGCCAAAAACAGCGTAAACACAGACCTGCCGCGCACACGCCGTAAACCATCTTGTCCCGCACCGGGACGGGAAAATGGCGCGTCTCCTGCAACTCTGGTTAAGCAATCTTAGCCATGAGGTGCGTGTGACCGTCGGCGACCATCTTGCCAGCGGCCCGGTTTCGCAGAGCGGCGCGTTCGTCGAACGCCGCCGGTCTCAGCGCGCGCAACACGGTTTTGCCTCCTCGCCGACCGACGCAACATGGCTGCTGACCGTTTTTGAAATCCTCGCCATCACCGCGGCCAGCGTGATTGCGGGAATCGTCTATTCACAGCTCATTCGCGGTTACATTGGCGATGTCGCCGTGTTCTTCGGCAATGGCGTGCTGGTGGCGGCGCTGTTCTGCGGCGCCATGCGCGCACGCGATGCGGGAAGGGGCCTGCGCCGCCCGCGCGAATTCGAAAGCCTGCGCGACCTTTTCTTCATCTGGTCCGGCGTGTTTCTGTTCATCGGCTTTGTGTGGTTTTTCCTGAAGCTCGATCCCGCCTATTCGCGCGGCGCGCTGGTTTCGTTTTTCATTCTGGGATTTCTCGCGGTGGGCACGGCGCGCGCCAAAGCGCCGGAGCTGATCGCGACCTATTACCATCCGCGCCGTTTCGCAGGCCATCATGTGTTGCTGATCGGCGCGAAAGACGAACCAGCGGTCAACGCGCTCGGCACAGAGCTTGGCTTCACGGGTTGCGCACACGTCACGCAGGTTCGCATCGATGTGTCGGGTGAATGGCGCAAGGAACTCAGCCGAGCGTTGCACGACATCCAGGCGATTGCGCGCGCGGCGGATCACGGCCAGATCTGCATTGCAGCCAGCGGCTTTTCGCCGGCGAAATTGAATCATCTGCTCGAAGGCTTGCAGGGCATTCCCCGCGCCATCCGCCTTGTGCCGGAGGCGACCGCCGAGCGTTATCTGCATCTGCCGACAAAAAGCCTGGGCCGGTTACGCGCCGTGGAAATCCAGCGCGCGCCGCTCAGCACCGCGCAACGCGGCTTTAAGCGCGCCATCGATCTCGGTGTCGGCATTCCGGCATTGATCGCGGCGACGCCGTTGCTTCTCGCCATCGCGCTCTGGATCAAGCTCGACTCCAAAGGCCCTGCCCTGTTTCGTCAGCGCCGTCTCGGTTTTCGCGGACAGGCGTTCGACATCTACAAATTCCGTTCGATGAGCGTGCTGGAAAACGGCGATGCCGTGACACAGGCCAGCCGCGGCGACGCCCGCATCACACGCGCAGGGCGCTTTCTGCGCAAGACAAGCCTCGACGAACTGCCGCAACTCTTCAACGTCATCAAAGGCGAGATGTCGCTGGTCGGCCCGCGCCCGCATGCGGAAACGCACGACAGGACATATGCCGGTCTTATCGGCAATTATGAACTGCGTCAGCATGTGAAGCCCGGCATCACCGGCTGGGCGCAGGTGAACGGCCTGCGCGGCGAAACCGCGACCACCGCGCAGATGCGCCAGCGCGTGGAATTTGACCTCTGGTACGCGAAGAACGCCAGCATCGCGCTCGACATCCAAATTCTCGCGCGCACGACGCTCGAAATATTCCGCCAACGCAACGCTTATTAGAACATGGAACGCTCGATGGATTATCCCGAAGTCATCGTCGGTGGTTTGCGCACCGCGCGGCTCTCCCGCCGCGATCTGATGACGATGATGGTGGCCGAATGCGCAACCGCGCGCGTCGATGCGCGCAACCTGCCCAAGCTCATCTTCACCGCCAATGGCCATTCCATTGCGCTGGCTGCGACCGATACGGAATTTCGCGAGTTGCTCGACAAGGCCGACATGATCCATGCCGACGGCCAGCCCGTTGTGCTCGCGTCGCGCTGGCTGACGCACACGCCCGTGCCCGAACGCACCGCGACGACGGATTTCTTTCACGACGCGGCCATCGCCGCCTCCGCGCACGGGCTTTCGTTTTATCTGCTGGGCGCAACCGAAGACGTGAACGCGGCCTGCGCGCAAATCATGGAACAGAAATATCCGGGCCTGCGCATCGTCGGCAGGCGCAACGGCTATTTCACGCGCGAACAGGAAGCGGCGATCTGCGAGGACATCAATGCGTCCGGCGCGGATATCGTTTGGGTCGGTCTTGGGGTGCCGCTGGAGCAGGCGTTCTGCGTGCGCAACAAAGCACGGCTGCGCGCGGGCTGGCTCGTCACCGCGGGCGGCTGTTTCAATTTCGTCACCGGCCATTACGCGCGTGCACCCGAATGGATGCAGAACGCGGGCCTTGAATGGCTGCATCGCATCTGGCGCGAACCCGCGCGGCTGTGGCTGCGTTATGCGCTGACCAATCCGATTGCGCTGGCCATGATGCTGACGCGCACGACAGCTTTGCCGGCCACGCGATGATCGACGCAGAATCCATTTCCGTTGCCGCACCGCAGCCGCGCTTGCAGCGGTTTGCCAATGTTGCGGGGCGTTACGGCATTTCCGCCGCGGGACCGATAAGCATTTCGGCGGCGCATTTCATCGCCTCGCTGATTTTCCTGCGCGCGTTCGCACCTGCAGCGTTTGGTTTGTTTTCATTTGCGCTGGTGATTGTGCCGCTGTGCCTCAGCATGTCGGCCGCACTTCTGGGCG
>DATCEI010000002.1:0-2824 GCA_036510185.1 Rhizomicrobium sp.
GTTTCACCGCCCGCCAGCACATCCCGCAGAGCCATCAGCGCGCCGGCATAGGCAACGGGCAGCATCGCGCCCGTGCCCGCCGCCATCCCTTCCGGCAATTTCACCGCCAGTTCGCCGCGCGTAACCACCTGCTCCGCCAGCCCGCCCCAGGGAAAAAACGCAGCCACAAAATCGCCTTTTTCCAACCCCTTGACCCGCCTGCCCTTGGCGGCAATGGTCCCGGCACCCTCGAGGCCGGGCGTGAAGGGGGTGGGCGGCAGGGGACGGCGTTCTCCGGCCGCGGCGGCGGCGTCCGCCAGATGAACGCCCGCGGCATGGAGCGCAATGACCACTTCATCCGGTTCGGGAGAAAGCGCGGCCGCGTCTTCGAGCACGAATGTGCCGCCCAGCCGCGCCGATCGGAAAATTTTCATCGCCTCGTCCCCGGCCCGCGCGGGCACGATGCCGCGCGAGCGCGCGCCCACGCAAGCCCGCGCTGACGCCGATCCGGCACTGAAACTCGCGGCCCACGAATGGGCATTCCTCGGCGGCACGATTCTGTGCTGGGCGTTGCTGGTGATTTCGCTGGGGCAGGACACATCCTGGGATTTTCGCAATTATCATTGGTATATCCCATACGCGTTCCTGAACCACCGCATGGGTTTCGATGTGGGCGTCGCGCATCAGGCGACCTACTACAATCCATTATTGGATATTCCCTATTACCTGCTGGCGACGCATGTGCGGCCATGGCTGGCAGCGGGCGTGCTGGGCGCGGTGCAGGGGTCCAATATCGTGCCGCTTTATATTCTCGCGCGGCAGATTTTGCGCGGGCCGGAGCGGATGCTGTCCGCCGCCTTTGTTTCGCTGCTGGGCATTACCGGCGCGCTGGCGCTCGGCCTGCTGGGCACGACTTACTACGACAATGTGATGAGCGTGTTCGTGCTTTCGAGCCTCGCCATTCTTGTCGTCAATCGCGAAACATTAGCGCGCGGTTCGTTGTGGCGCACAGCGTGGATGACCGCGCTTGCGGGTTTTCTGACCGGCAGCGCCGTTGGCCTGAAACTTCCCGAAGCACCGTTTGCATTGGGTTTCGCGGCGGCGACGCTGGCAGGCGGCGGCGACTGGAAACATTTAGGCGCGCGCGTGATTGCGGGCGCGATTGGCGGCGTGGCGGGCGTGCTCACCTTCGCGGCGTATTGGTATGGCACCGTCTATGCGCTGACGGGCGATCCGCTGTTTCCTTATTTCAACCAGTATTTCCATTCGCCGCTGGCGCTTTCCGCGCCCTATCGCGACGAGCGTTTCCTGCAGCATGGCTTCTGGAACATGCTTCTGTTCCCGCTGCGCTTCACCTTGAACTGGGCGGTGGCGGACGATCTGCCGTTCCGCGACATGCGCGTGGGGCTTGCCTATGTCAGCGCCATCATAGCAGCACCGTTTCTCATCGTGCCGCGCCTGCGCGCACGCGATCCGCTGGTGCCGGCATCGGCCGCGGCGATCCTGTTCGTGTTCGCGGGCGTGTCGCTGTTCGCATGGATGAAAGTGTTCGCCATCTATCGCTATATCCTTGGGCTTGAACTGCTGGCGCCGCTGTTGATCGTGGCGGCCGTCGGCCTGTTGCCGCTTTCTCAACGTGTGCGTCTCGTCAGCCTCGGCGTGCTGTTCCTCGCCGTGCTTGTCTATGCACGCGCGGATTTTCTGGAGCGCGTACCTTTCGGCGACAAATTCATCGAAGCCGATTTGCCGAAATTCCCGCATCCCGACAAAACCATGATCATCATGACGGGCAATGCGCCGATGGGTTATCTGGCGCCGTCCCTGCCGCCGCAGATTCCGATCCTACGCATCGATGGCTGGATGGTCGTGCCGCAGGATGACACGGCGCTGACGCGGCGCATGCGCGCGCGTGTGGCCGCACAGCTGAAAAAGAAAGGCGACATCTATCTCATCGCCGATGCGTTCGATATGGGCCGCGCGCATGATGCGCTGGCGTCTTATCGCCTTGCGATCCGCTGGCTCGATTGCGAAGTCGTGGATTCCAATCTTCTGGGCGAATATCGCGTTTGCCCGCTTGCGCCCAAACCGCCGGGAACGCCATGACGACCGCGCGCATCGTCGTTCTCGTGCCCTGCTACAATGAAGGCACGGCCATTGCCAAGGTTGTGCAGGATTTTCGCGCGCACATGCCCGCCGCCGCGATCTATGTGTATGATAACAACTCGACCGACGACACATTCGCGCGCGCGGTTGAGGCAGGCGCCATCGTGCGCACCGAACCGCGGCAAGGCAAAGGCAATGTCGTGCGCCGCATGTTCGCCGACATCGAAGCCGACATCTATATCCTCGTGGATGGCGACGACACCTATGATGCGTCCATCGCGCCCGCGCTGGCGCGGAAACTCGCCGATGAGAATCTTGACATTGTGTCGGGCAAACGCATCGCGACGGGCGAAGCCGCCTATCGCCCCGGTCACGTCATGGGCAATTTGATGCTGACGGGCCTCACCTCCATGATCTTCGGCATAAAATTGTCCGACATGTTGACGGGTTATCGCGTGATGTCGCGGCGTTTCGTGAAATCATTCCCGTTCAGCGCCGAAGGCTTCGGCATCGAGACGGAGCTTTCTGTGCACGCCGCGCGCCTGATGATGCCGTCCGCCGAAGTCGAAACGCGCTATAAGGAACGCGCCGAAGGCACGGTGAGCAAACTCAACACATACCGCGATGGATTCCGCATTCTCTATACGATTGCAACGCTGATGCGCGAGGAACGGCCGTTCACGTTTTTCTCGGTAATCGCGGTGCTATTCGGCATTGCGTCGCTCGCGCTCGGCGCGCCGGT
>DATCEI010000003.1:0-6415 GCA_036510185.1 Rhizomicrobium sp.
CCCATGCCGCCAAAACCGCCATGGCCCATCATGCCCATCGAACCCAATCCACCGAGGCCGCCGCCGCCGCCCAGAAGGCCACCCGCGAAAGCCGGGGTTGCCGCCGCAACTGCGCTGCACAGGAGGGCGGTCTGAATTGTCTTGCGAATATTGATGCTCATTGTCGTGGTCCTTTCGCCAAGTTTCGGGACGGCATTTGGCGCGTCCCACACTACGACAACGGACCGGATCGGGATTTCTTCCGAGGAATGGAAAAATTATAGAAATATGAATTATATCAATGAGATAACCAATTTTTATTCCGGGCCTCTCGCTCAGCGTTGGCGTCGAACGGCGCGCCGTCGATCATGCCGGAGACGGCCTTGCGGATGAGGTCCGGCATGGCGCTGGCGGCGGGGCGATAGGCTGCCTGGCCATTAGCCTCGGCAGGGGCGGCGGTCAGCGCCGCGACGGCCCAGTTTTGCGTATTGCGGCAAGCGACGCCCGCCGCAGTGGTGGTCTCGAAGGTCCGGCAATAGCGGCCGTCTTTCGCTCGGAAGCTGACGCCGACGGACGCGCCGGGGCCTGCTTCAGAGGCAAGTTTGTTGGACAGCGCATCGGCCAGTGCGCCTTGCGCGACAAGGCCACCGTGTGCGCCCGCGATCATGTCAATATTCCCATTGCGCTCGACGGCGACGCCAATCAGAAGGCCGCAAGCCAATGCCGCAGCGGCGGGAAGCCCGGTCCAGACAAGACTGCGCGGACCTTGTGACAACGCTTGTGAAATTCTCCATCGCCACGAAACCGGCGTTTCGGCCAGCGCGGTCAGAAAGCGATCCGGTATCGGGGCGTCGATGGTGGGTGCAAGCGCATGGGTCAGTTCCCTGCGCAGCCCATGCTGCTGCTCAACATAGGCCATCAGATCGGGCTTATCCTGCAACGCCGCTTCCACACGGCGTGCCTCATCCGGCGACAACTCGCCGTCGATAAAGGCCGAAAGCATTTCGGGCGAAAGATTCATTGCATCGCCTCCGCGGCGCGCGTGCCTGCGCCAAAAACCCGCGCGGCAAGCGCCTCGCGCGCCCGCGCCAGCCTGCTTGTCACCGTGCCGATGGGAACGCTCAAAACATCGGCGGCATCGCGATAGGACATGCCGTCAATCAGCACGAGCGCCACGACGGTGCGCTGCTCCTCTGGCAATTCCTGAAGCGCGCGGCAGGTGGCGGCGTAGGTCAGCCGCGCCTCATTATCGCGCACGCCATCGACGGCCACGTTTTCCGCATCGTCGGGATCGGCCGCCACGCTCGCGCGCACCTTTCGCGCGCGCATTGCATCGATCCAGAGATTTTGTGCAATCCGAAACATCCAGCTGTCCAATCGCGTGCCTTGCTCCCAACGGTGGAAGCTTTTCAGCGCGCGCTCGATTGTATCCTGAACCAGATCGTCCGCGTCGGTTGCATTGCCCGTCAACGACACCGCAAAGCGGCGCAGCCGGGGCAAAAGCGCGATCATCTGGCGGCGGACCGTATCGATCGGCGCGTCCATCTTCACCCTGACAACGGATCAGTCCGCGATTTCTTCCACGCGCCCGTAAGTTCCGTGGACGCAACGGGGCGCTGAGCCGTTATAATCATACCGGGCCGGGGCCGATAGGAAAGAGAATGCGAAACAATTGGGCCAGATTTGCCCGTATGGGCGTTGCGGCGGCCTTGTTCGCCGGCATCGGCGCGCCCGCGTTCGCATTGCCGCTTGGGCTGGGTGGGCCGGGTCTGGGACCGGTTCTGCGGCCCGTTCTCCAGCCCATTCAGGGAACCTTGCAAGGTGTGACCGGCGATGTGACGGGCACGGTCGGTTCGACGTTGAATGTGGTGCGGGATCAGGTGGGACGACCGCGGCGGACGTCGATGTTTGAAAAGGATTTGCTGGGCGCGCGCGTGGTGAAAGGCGAAATCCTGGCCCTGTCGCCCAGCGATGCGGGATTGGCTGCGGCGCAAAGGCTGCATTTCGAAGTCGCGCGGCAGGAAACCATCGACTCGCTGGGATTGAACGTGACGGTGCTGCGCGTGCCGGACGGCATGAGCGCGAGTGACGCGCTGGTCGCATTGCGCAAAGCCGATCCAGGTGGCTCGTATGATTATGACCACATTTACAATCCGTCCGGCGATATATCGTCTTCGACATCGCAGACGACACCAACGCAAACGGGCAAGCGGACCGCGATAAAGATCGGTATGATCGATGGCGGCATCGAGCGCCGCAATCGTGCTTTCTCTGATGCGGCCATTGTTCCGAAAAATTTTGCCGGCGATGGCGATAGTCCCGCGACCATGCACGGTACAGCGGTGGCGTCGCTTCTTGTCGGCGATGACGAGGAAGGAGCACTCTCTCATGCCACGCTTTATGCCGCCGATGTCTATGGCGGCGACGCGGCGGGCGGTGCGGCGGACAATATCGCGCGCGCGCTGGGCTGGCTCGCAAGCAATGATGTGCCGGTCGCGAATATCAGTCTCGCGGGGCCGCCAAATGTCATTCTGGAAGCCGCAACCAAAGCGTTTTTGAAACGCGGCCATGTGATTGTTGCCGCTGTCGGCAATGACGGACCTGCCGCGCCAATTGAATTTCCGGCGGGCTATGCGGGCGTTGCCGGTGTTACGTCTGTGGACCGGGATCGCAAAATTCAGATCGACGCCAATTGCGGCGATGTTTCGTTTGCGGCGTTGGGCGTGGATGTGCGCGCCGCGATCCCCAACAATGGCCGCGCCGACATGACCGGCACTTCTTTTGCTGCGCCTGTTGTCGCTGTGCGTTTTGCATTGCTGATGAAGCGCGCCGATCCGGCAGAAGCCAACGCCGCCTGGGAACAGCTTAAACGCGAAGCAATTCATATTGGCGCGCCGGGCCGCGATCCCGTTTTCGGTTATGGTTTTCTGGATGCCGCCGACAAATCCGCGTTGATTGCCGCACAATAAAAAGAAAGGCGGACCAATCGGTCCGCCTTTCCCATTCTTCCAATTCGCAATCACGCACCCGCCATACTTTGAACCTCGATGATCGCGCGGCGATTACGTGCTTCGCGCGTATCCGGGCCGGTGGGAATCAGCGGATCGTCAAAGCTGCGGCCTACCGCGGCGATATCGACGCCGTTGATGCCTTCCTGCATCATCTCGTTGCGCACGGCGTTGGCGCGCGCTTCGGACAGGCGTTGGTTATAGCGGTGTGTGCCGACCGTGTCGGTATCGCCGACCACGATCACGCGCACCGGCGCCATGTCTTTCGCAGCAAGCACCGCTTCATGCACGACTTCGCGCGCTTCCGGCGTCAGCTTCGATTTGTCGAAAGAAAAGAACACCGCGAAGGTTCTGGGCTTCGCGGGCGGCGGCGGAATTTCCGCTTCACGCACGGGTTGCGGCTCTTCAGCCATTTGCGGATGCGCTGCTTGCAGGCTGATTTCGCCGATGCCCGCCGCGATGTTCAGCCCGACATTGCCTTCGAAGCTCACCGGCTGCAGCGCGACCGATTTGTCGAAGCCGCCGATCAGCACATTGGCGCCGATGCCCGCGCCGACAGTGGCGCTCGCAGTCGCGCCCGCATAATCGCCCTGCAACGCGCCGCGCCGCGTGTCCGACGAGGGCGCCACGACATCCCAGATCAGCACGCCGTCCTGCGTGTAGCCGATATCGACGCCGATCTTGGACAGGCTGCCGACATAATGATCGGGCTCGCCGCGATTGGGACGGTAGTTGCAATCGAGATCGCGGGACGAGGCCAGCACATAGCCCCAACCGCTCGCCACATGGCAGGTCAGAACACCTACTTTCACGCCATGGGGTGCTGCGTTCGCAGGCGCAGCAAGGGCTAAGCCGCCCAACACAGCCGCACCCATCATCAATCGAATTTTCCTATGCATATCCGGCTCCTATGTTCGTTTTCCAATGGCGCGCGCCTCGCGCTCCTAACCTGAAAACGGAGCAGCGTCGGATTTCTTCCCGGCGACCGAAAAAATTCGCGGACCGTGGTATGATTAACGGGCGGGATGATCCCGCTGTCGGGGAGGACAACATGGTTCACATCAATTGTATTGCGGTGCTTGTGGCGGCGGTTGGCGCGTGGGTCGCGGGCGCCATCTGGTATGGCGTGCTGGGCAATACGTGGATGGCCGCGCTCGAAAAGACCAAGGAACAGATGGGCGGTGGGAAAATGCCCATTGTGCCGATGATCCTGTCATTCGTGGCCGATGTCGTAATGGCCTATGTGCTGGCTGCGGCGATTGCCACGCGCGGGCCGGTCAATATCAAAATGGGTGCGTGTACGGCGGCGATCATGTGGCTTGGTTTTGTGCTGACGACGCAGATGGTCAACAACGCTTTTGCCAAACGCAAAATCTCATTGACGATCATCGACTCAGGCCATTGGCTGTTGGCGTTGCTGGTCGCAGGAATAATAATCGGCGCGTTTGGCTGAACGCTTAAGGCGTTGGCGGAAAATGTTTCGCCAACGCCGCGCCCGCCACCTGAATTGCATTGACGAATCCGGCGGCGGGATTCTTGTCGCGCATGCCTGCCGCAACCGCCGCCGCCATTTCTTTCCATGCGATTTCGCCGACAAGACGATGAATGGCTTCGCTTGCGATGATCTCGACTCTGCGATCAGCCAGCGAAGCATAGATCAGAATATGCGGACGGGTTTCGCTCTCGTGATGATGAATGGACACGAATTGCCGTTGCGCCATCTGCCGGACGCGATGCTGCGTGAGAAATCCCGGAGTGAAAGCTCGTCGGATTGGCGGTATCGTCAGCGACATCACAGCAGCTAGAAAAAGCATTATCTGTACGAACGCATATCCCAACAGAACATCGATCTGTGGAATCGCCCAGCTGCCCATGATTTGCCGCAACAGCGCGGGCTTTAGCGACAGCGCAATCGGCGGCAGAAGCAAGGCAATGCCAGCGGCCCAGGCCAGCGGCACTTCGCGATAACGCGAAACTTCTTGTGTCAACACACAATGGATTTTGCCGGACGTGGTTCGTTCGGCATGCGCGATGGCGTCGGTGATTTTCCTGTGATCGGCTTCCGACAGCATCACCAGCTTCCCGAGGCGCCGCCGCCTCCAAATGAACCGCCGCCACCACTGAAGCCGCCACCGCCGCTGCTGAAACCGCCACCGCCGAACGACGAACGCCCATTGCCCATCAGCATAAACGGAAGCATCCAGCCCAATCCGCTGCTGCGCGTGCCGCGAAACAGATGGCTGAAGATCGAGATGATGAAGAAAATCGCAAACAGCAGAAAGATCGGATTGATATGCACGGCCCGCTGTTGTTGGGCAGCTTGCGCCACGCGCGCTTTCGCGGCCGGTTCGTCGAGCGACAATTGCTCGATCAACGCACCGGCGCCTGCAACGATGCCGCCTTCCATGTCGCCATCGCGAAAACGCGGCAGCACTTTCGATTGCAGGATGATTTCCGATAGCGCGTCGGTGAGAATGGGTTCGAGGCCGTAACCCACTTCGATACGAACCTTCCGCTCGCTCGGCACGATGATGAACAGCACGCCATTGTTGGACGATTTCTGCCCGATGCCCCAGGCGCGGCCGAGCTGATAGCCGTAATCCGCAATGTCATAGCCTTGCAGCGACGGCAGCGTGACGACGACCAATTGGCGCGTCGTCTGGTTTTCCAGCGCTTCGAGTTTTTGCGTCAGGTCGGCGCGCGTCTGCTCGGAAAGCACATTGGCATTATCGACCACGCGACCCGTGAGCGCGGGAAATGTCGGCGCGGCAAACGCCGGCACCGCAATCAGAAAACAGAACGCCAGCGCGACGGCGCGCCAGAACGAAGAGAAATATGTGTTCACGGCGACGTCGTTGTGTTCGGGAAGCTCACCGTCGGCGCGGTCTGCGCTGTGGGTGTGGCTGCAAAGGATTGCGCAGGCTTGGACGATTTATACAAGGTGGACGCCCAGATCACGCCGGGAAACGTGCGCAGCTCCGTATTGTATTGCCGGACGGCCTCGTTGTAATCGCGCCGCGCAATCGCGATACGGTTTTCCGTGCCTTCAAGCTGCGCCTGAAGCACAAGGAAATTCTGGTTCGATTTCAAATCCGGATAATTCTCCGTGATTGACAGCAAATGCCCCAGCACGCCGGACAATTGATCCTGCGCGGCCTGGAATTTCTGGAACGCAGCGGGATCGGTGATAGTGGAGGCATCCACCGACACATGCGTTGCCTGCGCGCGCGCCTGCGTGACGGCGGTCAACACCTGGCGTTCCTGTTGCGCATACCCTTGCACGGTCGCCACAAGATTGGGCACGAGATCGGAGCGGCGCTGATACTGGTTCTGCACCTCGCCCCAGGCGGCTTTCACCTGTTCGTCCCTGGTGGGGATCGTGTTGACGCCGCAGCCCGCGAGAAAGGCGGGAATAACGAGAAGCGTCA
>DATCEI010000004.1:0-2534 GCA_036510185.1 Rhizomicrobium sp.
AGCGGACGCGTTCGGATTCCAGAACCGGCAGGACGCAATGGCCCTCCCGCGATCTGCTGCCGCAGTTCGAACCCACGCTGAAGAATTATGTCGCGCGCCTTGAGCGCGTGACGGTGGCGCTCAATCATGCCTTCGCGTTGAGCCTCGATCTTCCCGAGGACTATTTCGACGCGCTTTACGGGCGCCCGGACATGGCGTTGACGATGAATTTCTACCCGCCGGTCGATCCGGCCAAGCTCAAAGCCACCCAGTGGAGCTTTTCGCCGCACGCGGACTATTCGGCCTTCACGGTGCTGCTGCAAGACGAGAGCGGCGGGTTGCAGGCGCGCAATTCGGCCGGCGATTGGATCGACGCGACGCCGAAGCAGGGTACGTTCGTCGTCAACGTCGGCAATGTTTTGCAGCGTTGGACCAACGACCTCTACAGCTCGACGCTGCATCGGGCGCTGCATATCGGCAACGCTCCACGCATCTCGGCCGCATTCTTTGTTTACCCGGACTCAACAACCGTGGTCCGCTGCCTCGAGACCTGTCAGGGGCCGGACAATCCGCCACGCTACGAAGACGTGACGACGGCGAACTATGTGCGCGTGCTGCGCGATCACGCGCATCGCGCCGGCCGCCCCGCCGTGGCTGCTGAGACCGCGCAGCGGCTCAGAAGCAACTAGCGCGCGCTGCGTGGCCGATCAGACGAAAGGCGATCCGTCTCGCCGCTCGCCGCCAGCCCGAAACTGAAGCTCAAACAGCCGGACGATCTGACGCCTTTGCTGACGACTCGAGTCCCACTGGCGGTGCAATAAACAGCGGAAGCTCCCATATCTGCGACCAGACAGCAGATACCGGGATGCGGTGATACGCATCCGGAAAATGCTTTTGCAGCAAGGCGCCAACGAGCGGATAATAGTCGGGATTCATGTTGGGAAATAAGTGGTGCTCGGAATGATATGATTGATTGACATGAAGCTTGTCGATAAACTGGGGAAGAATGAGCGACGTCGAGCTCGCCAGCGCGTCGCCGTCATCACGAAGAGGCCGGAGCGCGTGGGAGGAAATAAAATAAGCCGATGTGACGACGCTGACGAGGAATAATGGAATTAAACTCGCGGCGATGTATCCTCCATGCCCGGAAATTTTTGCGATCGAAAACTGAATCGCGATGATAACGGCGATCTCCAATATAATCTTCGACCTGTCGGGAAACGTGTAGTTCGGCTTTGACGGAACCAACTTTGGTTTGGAACGGTTGGAATAGAACGCAGCGACGGTATTGCGTATATTTGCAATTGCGAAATGCAGGAAACAGAGCGGATTATATTTCAAGCCTCGATTCGGATAAAACAGCGTTCCGTAGACTGCCGTTGCAAGCGAGGCTTCAGATGTCAGAAATCGGCGCTCTGGATCGTCCACGGAGTTGGTCACGACATGATGGTAGGTGTGGACCCGCTTCCACACCGTAGCCGGCATGCACAGAAGGCCCCAAAGCACCAGCTCAGTGGGGTACAAGACGAATTTGCCGCGAACGACATTACGATGAGTGACATCATGGGCGATGAGCGCGACGCAGGAGAGACTTGCGCCAATCACCAGCGAGATCGGCGGCCAGTAGAAATGCGCAACGAACCGGAAGGCCATCCACCCTACGACGACAACTGCAAGATGCATTCCGCAGACGATGAGCTTGCGGGGGTTTGGCGCGAAAGCTCGCCGTGGGATGGCGGGCATCAGGACGCGAGCATAGTCGCTGGTATCCATATTTTGCCCGCTAGGCGAACCGCCCCATACGACCGCGATCCAGTGGAACTACATTAATTCATCACAATTGGCCAGCCGATGGCGACGCGGACGGCAGCAGAGCGCCACCTTTGGGGAAAACACGGTTTGGCGAGGTCAGTGAATATCATCGCCTCGAACGACCGGCCGCAGCGAGCACGCCGACAATGAGCATGGAAGGAAAAACCTGCGTCATTACCGGAGCAACTTCCGGAATTGGTCAGGCGGCGGCGGAGGCCCTGGCGGCGTCAGGCGCACGCATAATCGTGGTGGCCCGCAGCGAAGCCCGCGGGGCAACGACGATCGCGAACCTGCGGAAAATCAACCCAAACGCGAGCCACACTGTGCACTATGCCGATCTGTCCCGCGTTGCCGATACGAAGCGCGTCGCGGCTGATATCGCGGCGGTAGCGCCGCGTGTCGACGTGCTGATCAACAATGCCGGGGCGCTGTTCAGCTATCGCCGAACCACGGAGGATGGGCTTGAGTGCACGTTTGCGTTGAACCATGTCTCATACTTCGTGCTTACGCATGGTTTGCGGCAACAATTGCTATCCTCAGTTTCGGCACGCGTCATCAACACAAGCTCCACCATGCACCGGCGCGCGCACCTGGATTTCGACGATCTACAATTCGAGCACGGCTACAGCGGTGTTTATGCCTACGAACGATCAAAGCTATGCAACATCCTGTTCACGCGCGAACTTGCCCGTCGTCTCACCGGGACAGGCGTTACGGCAAATACCTTGCATCCCGGCCTGGTA
>DATCEI010000005.1:0-3025 GCA_036510185.1 Rhizomicrobium sp.
CCGGGCGGGCCTCATCGAACCCGATGCGCTGGTCCGTGCCCTGAAGGCGGGCCGCCCCGGCATGGCCGCGATGGACGTGTTCGAGGAGGAACCCTTGCGCGATCCCAATCACCCCCTCCTGAAAATGGAGAACGTGGTCGCCACCCCGCATATCGGTTACGTCACTCGCGACGAATACGAGACCCAGTTCGCCGATATTTTCGATCAGATCGTCGGTTGGGCCGCCGGAACACCCCAAAATGTGGTCAATCCGGAGGCGCTGAAACACGCTCGCACCTGACCCGAGCGTCTGACTCTAGCCCATTGATCCGACTCGCAAATCGGCGAACCCCAAAAGGTGGTGTGGATAACCCAAATTTGGGTGTTTACACTTTTTTAACTACATTCCCTTGCAGACGTGGTTAACGTGCCTATCATGTTGATTCCAAAGTGATTCGCCGGTTTCGGCGGGAATCGGGGGAAACCGGGAATGCGTCCCATTTCGGGACATACGGTCGGATTCGGAATCGTGTCGGGGGCGAGACGAACGGGTCTTAAGTGGGTGGCGGCAGCGTTCGCGCTGGTCCCCCTACCCGCCTATGCCCAACCCATCGCAGACGTGACCATCCTGTCCACCGCTGTTGCCGCCGGCGCGGTCGCGCTGGCCTTCGCCGCCGGGCTTTGGGCCATCGCCGAACAGAACGCCGCCGGACGCCTGCGCCGCAGCCTGCGCGCCACCAATGCGCGGGCGCGGGCCGCTGTGGGCGAGCGCGATGCGCTGATCGGGGCGGGCACGCAGGCGCTCGTTGTCTGGGGCCGCGACGGCACGGGGCCATTCTCCTATCGCGGCGGCGAGGGGTTGCTGGATTCCTGCCTTTCGGGCGCGGACGCAACGGTGCTTTCGCAAGCGCTCGACGATCTCAGCGCCAAGGGTGCGGCCTTCACGCTTGTGGCGCGCGAGAAAGACGGACGCCGCATTTCGGTGCGCGGCCGCGCTGTCGGTGGCATGGCCGCGGTGTGGCTTGAAGAAGAACGCACGGAGATCGCGCAGAAATTCGATTATCAGGCGCTGTTCGACGCGATCCCGATTCCCGTCTGGCTGCGTGACAAGACGTTGTCATTGCTGTGGGCCAATCGCGCCTTCCTGACCGCGACGGGCGAACATGATGTGGAGGCCGCGCGCCTGCACCAATCCTCGCTGGACAAAACCGAGCGCGATCTCGCCGCCGCCGCGCGCATGGCGCAAACGGCGACGGAAACCAAACGCTTTGCTGTTGTGAGCGGACAGCGCCGTTCGCTCGCTTTCACGCATGTGCCGCTCGACGGTGGCACAATCGCAGGCACGGCGATCGACGTCACCGATCTCGCAACCGCCGAAGCGCGTCTGCAACAACATATCGACGCGCATGCCGATACGCTCGACAAGCTTGCCACCGCCGTCGCGATCTATGGGCGCGACCAGCATCTGACGTTTTACAATCGCGCCTACGCGCAATTGTGGGAACTGTCGGAGACGTGGCTCGACACGCATCCCACGCATGGCGAAATTCTGGACAAGCTCCGCGAGGAGCGCAAACTCGCCGAACAGCGCGATTATCAGGCGTGGAAACGCGAATGCCTTTCACTGTTCGAACGCGCGCCGGAATTCCCCACCGAAGAACTCTGGCATCTGCCCGGCGGCAAAACGCTGCGCGTGATGGCGCAACCGCATCCCTTCGGCGGCCTGACATTCCTTTACGAAGATGTGACCGAACGCATAGCGCTGGAAAGTTCCTACAACACGCTCATCAAGGTGCAGTCCGCCACGCTCGACACGCTAAAGGAAGGCGTCGCCGTGTTCGGTCCGGACGGGCGGCTGAAATTGTTCAACGCCGCTTTTGCGCGCATCTGGGAATTGGGCGACCGCGATCTGTTCGGCGAACCGCATGTGCGCAATATCGCGTCCGCCTGCGTGGAGAAATTCGGCGAGCAGCCGATGTGGGAGCGGCTCATCACGGGGGTGGTGTCCGGCTCGGAGCGCCGCCGCGAGTGGGGCGAGATCGAACGCAACGATCACACGATCCTGTCGCTTGCACTGTCGCCGCTGCCCGACGGCGCAACGCTTGTGACGTTTGCCGATGTCACCGACCGTGCCCGCATCGAAAGCGCGCTGCGCGACCGCAACGAAGCGCTGGAAGCCGCCGACCGCCTCAAATCCGATTTCATCAAGCATGTGTCTTACGAATTGCGCACGCCGCTGAACACGATCCTCGGTTTCGCCGAACATCTGGCGAGCGGCGTGCCCGGCGCGCTGAACGAGCAGCAGACCGAATACATGCAGGCCATCGTCACGGGATCGAACACGCTGCGCAGCCTCGTCAACGATATTCTCGATCTGGCGCTGATCGAATCCGGTGCGTTGCGGCTGGAGCTGGAGCGCATCGATCTCTATGCGCTGCTGTCCGACGTTTCGTTTCATGCGCGCGAATGGGCGGCGAAGGTCGGCCTCACGCTGGATCTCGATTGCGCGGAAGATGCGGGACAGTTCCTTGCCGATGGGCGGCGCTTGCGCCAGATCGTGTTCAATCTTCTTTCCAATGCGTTGAAATACACGCCGCGCGGCGGCACGATCACGCTTGCCGGCGCAATCATGGGCGACGATGTGCAAATCGCCGTTGCCGACACCGGCCCTGGCATCGCGCCGGAAGTGAAGGCCAATGTGTTCGAGCGTTTCGCCGCCAAGAGTCGTGCGGGCCAGCGCGCCGGCGCGGGCCTCGGTCTCGCTCTCGTCAACCGCTTTGTCGAATTGCATGACGGTTGGGTGGAAATCGATAGCCAGGCGGACAAAGGCACGCTCGTGCGCTGCCACCTGCCGCGCCGACTGCAGCCCGATGGCGGCGCGCGCGTGATTGCCAGCGAGCCTACGCGCGCGGCCGAGTGATTAGTGTTGCGTCTTCGGTGTCGTCACGGTGAGGCCATCCAGTTCCGGCGTCACTTTGATCTGGCATGACAGGCGGCTGTTCGCTTCCACATCCTGCGCGAAATCGAGCATGGTCTCTTCCATGTC
>DATCEI010000006.1:0-10311 GCA_036510185.1 Rhizomicrobium sp.
ATGGCGTGCTCGAAAAAGGCGCGGTAGGAGCGTTCGCCCGCTGTCGCCACCTGATGCACGGGGTCCACGGCCCGGCTCAGCGCAAACACGGCCGAGGCCAGAACCGACACAATAAGGATGCCCACCCGCCATACGGGGTCCGTCACCGAAGCCGCCAGGCCAATGGCCACGCCAAGCGCGAGGGCCGGAAGACCCACAACCAGCACTTGTGCATAGGGATCACGCGCCCGCTTACGCGGCCGTGCGGGCACGGTCTGTCCAATGGCCTTCAACACACCCCAACTCCATCCCGCATTGCAGCGAAGTGGGCTATGAATAACCGCAAACCCTAAACACCGCGTTGACCGCGAAGCAAAATCCGGGTTCCTTGAGCGACGCAGGCGGTTGAGCCGGCAGGAGATTCGCGCGTGGCACTTGCAATCGGCGGCACCGGACTGTTCACCCCGCCCCACTCCATCTCGAATGACGAGCTGGTCGCCGCGTTCAACACCTATGTACGCCGCTATAACGACGAGCACGCCAAGGCCATCGCCGAGGGCGCAGTGCAGGCGCTGTCTGAATCCTCTAGCGAGTTCATCCTCAAGGCGTCCGGCATCGAAGCCCGCTATGTCATGGATAAAGCAGGCATTCTCGATCCGCAGATCATGTGCCCGCGAATTCCGGAACGCTCCAATGATGAGCTTTCCATTCTCGCCGAAATGGCGGTCAGGGCGGCGCGCGATGCGCTGACCGATGCGGGCCGCACGCCTGCCGATATCGATGGCGTGATCGTCGCCTGCTCCAACATGCAGCGGGCCTATCCCGCCATGGCGGTGGAGGTGCAGCAGGCGCTGGGCATCGACGGATTCGGCTTCGACATGAATGTCGCATGCTCCTCCGCGACATTTGGCCTTCAGGCGGCTGCCGACATGGTGGCTGCACGTCACGCGCGCGCGATTCTGGTTTGCAACCCGGAAATCTGCTCCGGCCATCTCAATTTCCGCGACCGCGACAGCCATTTCATCTTCGGCGATGTGGCGACGGCCTTTGTGGTGGAGCGCGCTGAGGATGTGCGCGGCAAGAATGCGTGGGACATCGTGTCCACGAAGCTGCTGACGAAATTCTCCAACAACATTCGCAACAATTTCGGATTCCTCAATCGCGCGGCACCCGAAGGCATCGGCAAGCCCGACAAATTGTTCGCGCAGGAAGGCCGCAAGGTCTTCAAGGAAGTCGTGCCGATGGTGACGGAGCTGATCCTCGGCCATCTGGAGGAAAGCGGTGTGACGCCCAGCCAGTTGCGCCGCCTGTGGTTGCATCAGGCCAATCTGGGCATGAACGAAATGATCGCCAAGCGCGTGCTGGGCCGGCCGCCGGAACCCGGCGAAGCCCCCAATATCCTTGGCGAATATGCCAATACGAGTTCGGCGGGTTCGGTGATCGCCTTCCACCGCCACAGCCGTGATCTTCCGGCGGGCGCGGTTGGCCTGCTATGCTCCTTCGGGGCCGGTTACTCCGCGGGCAGCGTTATTCTCAGGAAATCACAGACATGAACTGACCGACTTCGCCTGGGCCCGGAGGGGGCTCTTTGGTCCAACATCAAGACGAAGCCATCGCGATGATCCATTTTATTCACGGAATTAGTCTGGCCTTTGTGTTTTCCGGCTTTGTGGTCGGATTTCTCGTCGGCATGACGGGCGTCGGCGGCGGCTCGCTGATGACGCCGCTGCTGATCATCCTGTTCGGGGTCGCGCCGGAGAAGGCAGTTGCGACAGATCTCGTCTATGCCTCGCTCACCAAGACCGGCGGCTCACTGATCCATGCGCTGAACAAAACCATCGACTGGCGCATCGTCAGGCGGCTGGCGATCGGCAGCATTCCCGGCGCCGTCGCCACATTGGCCGTATTGTATTTCTCTCATGCCAATACCAAAGCCATCAACATGATCGTCACGCATATGCTGGCGGTCGCGCTGATGCTGACGGCGATTGCGCTGATCTTCCGCAAATGGCTGCTGGCGAATTATCAGCGCCGCGTCGGCACGCTCAGCAACGAAACCACGATGCGCTTCACGGTGCTGACCGGTTTGATGTTGGGCGTTCTTGTGACCCTGTCATCGGTTGGCGCGGGCGCGCTGGGCGTCACCGCGCTGATCCTGCTCTATCCGGAATTGCCCATCGTGAAGATCGCGGGTTCGGACATCGCCCATGCCGTACCGCTGACGCTCATCGGCGGTCTCGGCCATTCGCTGATGCTGGGGCCGTTGAACGGCGACATGCTCGTGTCGCTTCTTGTGGGTTCGCTTCCGGGCATTTTCATCAGCAGCTATATCGCGCCGCGCATTCCCGATACCGCGCTTCGGATAGTGCTCGCGTGTACGCTAATCCTCGTGTCGGTCAAATTGATGACGGCGTAACGAATTTCCTTCTCCCCCTATGCGGTGACGAGGAGCGCGAAAGCTACCACCACCCATCAATACGCAGCGGACGCAGCGTGCGCGGGCGCGCGAAACCTTTCAGTGCTTCGACAACACGCCGGTTGAAACTTCCGCGCGGGAAGCCGTTTCGTTTGCGCGCGCCTGCTTTCATATCCGTGAGGATTTCGATGGCGTCGTCGATGCTGGCCGCCGGATAGATCGAAAACAGGCCGCGACGCGCGGCATCGGCAATGTCACTGCGCAGCATGAGATTGACCACATTGGCCTTCGGAATAATGACGCCGTGATGCGCGTCCAGTCCGCGCATTGCGCAGATGTCGAAGAAGCCTTCGATCTTCTGGTTGATCGCGCCCACGGGCTGCAGCGCGCCATGCTGGTCGATGGAGCCGGTGATGCCGATGCCCTGTTTCAGCGGCACGTCGGCGATGGCCGACAGCGTGGCGATGAGTTCGGCCGCCGACGCGCTGTCGCCATCGATGGGGCCATAGCATTGCTCGAATGCGATGCTGGCCGATAACGACAGCGGCGTGAACGCCGAATACGCCCCGTTCAGATAGGCCGCCAATGTCTGCACACCACGCTTCTGCGTAATACCGACATAATTGGCGAGCCGCTCGATGTGAATTCCATTATTTGCAGCAGGCCCCACGCGGGCTGTGATGCGCGCGGGCGCGCCAAAGGAATGCCCGCCCGCATTGAGCATGGTCAGTGCATTCACCTGCCCCGAAGTCGCGCCATCGGTGTCGATGAAGACGATACGGCGGCGGATCAATTCCTGTTCCAGCGCCTTCAACCGCCCGGCCCGGTCTTCCTTCGCCGCGATGGCGCGTTCGATATCCCATGCCGCGATCAACCCACGTCCGTTCTCGCCCGCACAAGCATCGGCCTCGCGCACGAGGTCGGCGATGCGTCCGATGCGCACGCTGATCTTTTCGCCATCACCCGCCATGCGCGATGCTTCGTCAAGCAATCGCGACGCGCCTGTGCGATCGAGCTGGCGCAGATGATCGCGCCGCGCGATGTCGCAGATGGCGCGCAGGAGCGCGGTGCAATTGGCGTCGTCGCGCGCAGCGGTGCTGGCAAATTCGCTGCGCACCTTGAACAGCTCGCGGAAATCGTGATCCAGCGATTGCAATTTGTCGAACACCCACGGCTCGCCGAACAGAATGATCTTCACGTCCAGCGGAATCGGCGCGGGCGCGATGGTCAGCGTTTCGCTGCGATCCTGTACTTCGGAAAGATTCTCGATAGTGATGGCATTGCCCCGCAGCGCGCGCTTCAGCGCTTTCCACGCCGGTTGCTGCTGCATGATTTCCTGCGCTTCGATCAGCAAGAAACCGCCATTGGCATGATGCAGCGCGCCCGAACGCAAATGCATGAAATCCGTCACGCTGGTCGCGAGCAATGGCACGCGCTCGATGCGGCCCACCAATCGCGAAAGCGTCGGCAGGCTCAGCCACACGACCGGCGCGCCCAAATCCTTGTTGTTGGCGACGAACAGATTCACCTCGAAATGCTGAAACGGAAATTTGCCGTTCTCTTCACCGCGCGCGAGCGCCCGCAAGGAATCCAGATGCGCAATCGCTTCGTTCAGCGTGCCTTGCAGATAGTCGTTCGCTGCCGCGTCATGGCCGAAACGTGCCTGCAATGGCGAAACCAGCGCGCGCAATGCGACCTCTCCGGTTTCGCGGTCCAGCGCGCGCAGACGTTCATTCGCTTTCTCGCGCAACGCCGCCAGCGTCGTCATCGCGTGATCGAGGCCCGCCCGCAGCACGCGCCGTGCGGCGTTAATGCGGTCGCGCTCGGCACGCGGCAGGCGGCGATGTTCAATTTCCGAAAGCACCAATCCGTCGTGCTGCGGCTTGAACTCGAAGCGGCCTTCGCGCGGCTCGACCAGTGCCAGGCCTTTGGCCTCGGCGGCGCGGCGCAATTCTTCGAACGCGGCATCGGCAGTCTTGCGGAATTCGCCGTCGATGGCGGCGCGTTTGGCGGCGTAATCCGTGCCCGCAAACGCCGGCTTCAACGCGGATTTCAGCGCGCCTGCGAACTCCGCCATCGCGGCGCGAAACGCCACACCCTCGCCCGCAGCAAAGCGCAGCGCCAATGGCCGATTGGCATCCGCGAAATTGTGGACATAGCACCAGTCGAAGCCGGGCGGCCTCGTGGCTGCCATCTTCGCCAGCGCCTCACCCACGCTGCGATGCTTGCCGCTGCCCTTCGCGCCCGTGACGTAGATGTTGTAGCCGGGCTGGGCCAGCCGCGCGCCGAAATGCAGCGCCCGCATAGCGCGCTCCTGCCCCACGGGCACGTCGGGCGCCGACAGCTCCGATGTGGTATCGAAAGGGAGCAGCGCGGGGTCTGTTTTGAGACGGAATTTATCCGCCGCTAATGGCTTAACGGCCATGCGCTGCCAGCTCGCTTTGACTAAAAAACAATCTTAGCAAGCCATGCGCCCAGCGGAGCGCGATGTGGCGTTAATCTGTAATTAAGGTAAACGGCGAAAGGAAACGATACACATGGCCGGAAAAGGGAAAACGCCCCGCGCCTGGCAACGCATGCTGAGCGGGCGCAGGCTCGACCTGCTGGATCCCTCGCCGCTGGACATCGAAATCGAGGACATCGCCCATGGCCTGGCCCGTGTGGCGCGCTGGAACGGGCAGACGAACGGCGCGCATGCCTTCTCCGTGGCGCAGCATTGTGTGCTGGTGGAGCGGCTGACCGGCGACCTCTCGCCCCGCATCGCGCGCGCGGCGCGGCTCGTGGCGCTGCTGCACGACGCGCCGGAATATGTGATCGGCGATCTCATCAGCCCGTTCAAGGCGGCGGTTGGCATTGATTACAAGGATTTCGAGTTGCGCCTGCTGGCCGCCATTCACTTACGCTTCGGCCTGCCCGCCCGCGCGCCCGCCGACATTCTATCGCTGGTTAAAAAGGCTGACACAATCGCGGCCTATCACGAGGCCACGCAGCTCGCCGGATTCGAGAAGGAAGAAGCGCGCCGTTTCTTCGGCACGCCGCCGCTTGCGCTGCGCACGCCGAGGCTCACGCCGCTCGCGCCCAACGACGCGCAGGCGCTTTTCCTCGAACGGTTCCGGCGGCTGAGCGGATAGTGCTTTCTTTGTTCCTTCGCCTGCGATAGCTAAATGCCATGCCTAGGATATTGGTCACGCCGCTTTCTGCCGTGCCGCAGACGATTGCGCTTCACAGGCCGTCGCATCTGGTGACGCTGCTGTCGCCGGAGCACATGATCGACACGCCGGATGGCGTGGAGACGCACCGGCATCTGAAGCTCGGCATGAACGACATTGCCGATGCGTTTGCGGGCGATGCGCCGCCCGCCGCGAACCATATCGAAAACCTGCTCGAATTCGGCCGCACATGGAATGCCGATGCGCCCATGCTCATTCATTGCTGGGCTGGTATCAGCCGTTCGACGGCAGCGGCGTATATTCTGTTGTGCGACCGTTTCGGTAATGGGCACGAAACAACGCTCGCGCGTGAATTGCGCCTGCGCGCGCCGCACGCCTATCCCAATCGTTTGATGGTGAAGCTTGCGGACAATGCGCTGGGTCGCGAAGGGCGCATGATCGACGCCATCGAAACCATAGGCCGCGGCCGTATTGTCAGCGAAGGCGATCTGGCAGAATTGCCATTGGCGCTCGACACGCCATG
Source organism: Rhizomicrobium sp. (assembly GCA_036510185.1). Classification (GTDB taxonomy): domain Bacteria; phylum Pseudomonadota; class Alphaproteobacteria; order Micropepsales; family Micropepsaceae; genus Rhizomicrobium. Next base: position 6,089 of record DATCEI010000006.1, read on the forward strand.
AAACGCGATGCACAGAATGTCGTCAGTATCGGCCTTTCGGCGGCCATTGTGTCGGTGGCCGATGAAACGCCGCGCGTGCTGGCCGTGCATCCGCAGGGCGTCGATGCCCTGCCCTTCGGTCCGTTCGATCCGCTGCATCACCGCACGCTGGAAAGCGGCCTGCGCGCCTGGGTGGCGGAGCAGACGCATCTCGATCTCGGTTATGCCGAACAGCTTTATACCTTCGGCGACCGTGGACGGCATTTGCTGAAAGCGGGAGAGGAATTGCGCGTCGTGTCGGTGGGATATCTTGCTCTGATGCGCGCGGGCGGCGAAACGCCGGACACGCTGTGGCGCGACTGGTATCGCTATTTTCCGTGGGAAGATTGGCGCAACGCCAAACCCGCATTGATCGGCGCGGTGATTGCGCCGGCGTTGAAGGCGTTCGCGAAGGCAGCCCCCACGCAAGCCGAATCCGAAATGCGCCGCGACCGCGCGCGGCTGTGTTTCGGTCTGGACGATCTCAGCTGGGACGAAGAAAAAGTTCTGGAGCGTTACGAGCTTCTCTACGAAGCGGGGCTTGTCGCTGAAGCGGCGCGCGACGGCCGCGTGAAATCCATCGCCGCCGATGCGCCACTCGGCACCAGCATGATGTTCGATCATCGCCGCATCTTGGCCACGGCCATCGCGCGCCTGCGCGGCAAGATGAAATATCGGCCTGTCGTGTTTGAATTGATGCCGCCCGCGTTCACGCTGCTGGAATTGCAGCGCACGGTGGAAGCGATCTCCGGCATTCGCCTGCACAAACAGAATTTCCGCAGGCTCGTGGAAGATCAGGGTCTTGTGGAAGGAACGGGCCGCCGCGCGGCAATCGCGCGCGGACGGCCCGCCGAACTCTTCCGTTTCCGCCGCGAAGTCCTGCGCGAACGTCCCGCGCCCGGCTTCCGCTTAAGAATGCGCGGTTAAAGAAGATTTGGCAGAAAGGGTTGGAAGCTCGCGCCCCAACCAACCGTACCCGTGCGATGGTGCTGTTCCAGTGTTTCGTCGGAAGCGCCGTTCGTGTAGAAGCGGATGCCGATGTAGAACGTATTCACGTGATCGCTCAATGGGCCCGACTTAAGGCTCGAATAGGCATAGCCGGTATAAAGCGTCAGCGGAATCTCATGTGAAAAAAGCCACTCGCCCTGCGGGCCGAAATCGGTTTCGCTGACATCGCTTCCGCTGTGGCCGTTGAATTTCGTGTAGTCGATCGTGCCCGAGAGCGCGAGATCTGGCATCGCATAACCGACCGCTTCACCGCCCACATAGGAGCCGCCAATACTATTGCTGCCGCTGAAGCCGCCACCTTTGACACCAAGCGTGACGCAATCGAGGAAATATTCGCCAAACGCACCATAGTTGGTGAAATTGGCGCTGCCGCTATCGGTGCCGAATTTGAGGCTGGAGTAATTCACAGTACCGCCCACGCGGAATGAAGGATCGGCCCAGAACGCCGTACCGCCGATATTCCAGTCCCAATTGGCGCCGTCGACGCCATTGTTTTGCGTCGACAGATGCTCATACCCGACATCGCCTTCGACATTGAATCCATCGCTCACCGTGTAGTCGGCGGCGCCGTTCAAAATCCCTTTATTGACGGCGGCCCCATCGACCTCGGCATGACCGTAGCCGAGTGCTGCCGTACCTGCCCATTGTGCCGAGGCCGGTGCGGCCAAAGCGAAAACGCAAGCCAAGGCAAATAGTGCTGAAAGAAGTTTCATGTGTCTCTATCCTAAATGAGAAAAATCACAACACACGGGATACCGCCGCGCACGGAAATGCCCCCGGCCCGTTTTCACGGGCCGGGGTTTGAACCATTCATGCCTTTAGAGCGCGCGGGCGAGCGGGCTGAACGCCGTGCCCCAGCCGACGGTGCCGGTGCGCTGACGATCGATCAGAGCCGCGGAGCCATTGCCGTTCACATAAAGGCGCAGGCCGATGAAGAACGTGTTCGCGTTCCCCGAACCCGAGTTGGCAATCACGACATGGCTAAACGTGTAACCGCCATAAACCGCAATCGGCAGATCCTCGGAGAACAGCCATTCCGCTTGCGGCGTGAAATCGGTCTCGTGAACGCCATGGCTCAGATCCGTGTAGTCGATCGTTCCCGTAAGCGCCAAATCCGGCATCGCATAGCCGACAACTTCGCCGCCGACATAAGCGCCCGTAGTGCTTCCGCTGATGCCACCCTGATTCACGCTCAGGTTAAGGCCGCCGCCTTTCACGCCCACGGTCATCATCCCGGCGAACCATTCGCCGAAGCCGCCATAGTTCGTGATATGAACCGTGCCCGAACCACCTCCGTTGAAGCCGTCGTAATTCGCGGTCGCGCCGGCACGCAGCATGTCGTCGGCCCAGAACGCAGCGCCGCCGCCGCTCCAGCTGTTGCCGCTGTCGCCGCTGCCGGAGAGGTTGTTGTAGCCGAGGTCGCCCTGGATATTAAATCCCGTGCCAGGGATCGTGGCTGCCGCCTGGCCGCCGATGTCCCACACATTGATGTCGCCACCGCCCTGATCAAGGCTGACATGGCTATAGCCGGTGTTCAGCGTGGCTGCGAATTGTGCCGAGGCCGGCGCGGCAAACGCCAGCGCGCAAGCCGACGCAAGTAATAGTGGAAGTATTCGCATGATATTCCCCCTCGATGTTTCACTTCGACGGCGGGTGGTTATAGGTATTCGTGCAACCTGTCGATGTGATCAAAGCTTAGGCAGTAGGGAATTCGATTCGGCGTTGCACTTCCGCAACATTGCGGCCTTTTGGCAATATTTGTAATCAATACGTGAATTTTCAGCCACGCCGGAAACATTGAATGGCTTGACGGATTTATGCTCATGTGTAGCATAAGCCCCGTGACCACTGGCCTTGAAAGCTGGTTTTTTTGCCCTACATATATACTCAAATAGAGTATAAAGGAGGCGAAGATGGGCCTGGAACTGACGAAGCGGGAACTGCCGTACACGCCGGAAGTGGCGCGCGCGACGGCAGATCTCTACGCCAAAATCGCCCATGTCATGCCGGAGATCGAATGGGCCGTCCACGCGCCCTACGTCGCCGCGATCAACGAGCTGAAGCGGCAGAAGAACGCCGTTATCCTCGGCCACAATTACATGACGCCGGAGATTTTCCATTGCGTCGCCGATTTCACGGGCGACAGCCTGGCGCTGGCGCGTGAGGCGGCGAAGACCGACGCCAAAGTCATCGTGCAGGCTGGCGTGCATTTCATGGCGGAGACGTCGAAGATCGTCTGCCCCGAGAAGATTGTGCTGATCCCCGATCCGAAAGCGGGTTGTTCGCTGGCCGCCTCCATTACCGGCGCCGATGTGCGCCTGCTGAAGGAAAAATATCCCGGCCTGCCCATCGTGACCTATGTGAACACGTCCGCCGAAGTGAAAGCGGAAAGCGATGTGTGCTGCACGTCGTCAAACGCGGTCGCGGTGGTGGAAGACATCGCGCGCGAATGGGGCGTGGACAAAGTCATTATGATACCGGACGAATATCTGGCCCAGAACGTCGCCAATCTGACAGGCGTGAAGATCATCACCTGGAAAGGCCGCTGCGAGGTGCATGAGCGTTTCAGCGCCGCCGACATCCGCGAATTCCGCGCCGCCAATCCGGGCATTGTCGTGCTGGCCCATCCCGAATGCCCGCCGGAAGTGGTGGCGGAATCCGATTTCGCGGGTTCGACGTCGGCGATGATCAATTATGTCGGCAAGCATCGCCCCGCCCGCGTGGTGATGGTGACGGAATGCTCGATGAGCGACAATGTCGCCGTCGAATATCCCGATGTGGATTTTGTGCGGCCCTGCAATCTGTGCCCGCACATGAAGCGCATCACCCTGCCCGGCATCCTGCATGCGCTGCAGACCATGACGACGGAAGTGCTGGTCGATCCGGCGGTGGCCGCGAAGGCGCGCATCGCCATCGACCGCATGCTGGCCATTCCATGACGCGACATATTGACAACATCATCGAGGCAAAAGGCGCGCTGATACTGGGCGCGGGCGTGGCGGGGCTTTTCACGGCGCTCAAGCTTGCGCCGTTTCCGTCGCTGGTGCTGGCGGGCACGCGGCCCGGCGTATCCGGCTCCAGCGCCTGGGCGCAGGGCGGCATCGCCGCCTCCGTCGGCGAAGGCGACAGCTGGCAGTCCCATGCCCATGACACGATGGTGGCGGGTGCAGGCCTGTGCGACCCGGCCATCGTGGACC
>DATCEI010000007.1:0-7486 GCA_036510185.1 Rhizomicrobium sp.
TCGATGTCGGCTCATCACATCCTGGGGCTGTAGCCGGTCCCAAGGGTATGGCTGTTCGCCATTTAAAGTGGTACGTGAGCTGGGTTTAGAACGTCGTGAGACAGTTCGGTCCCTATCTGCCGTGGGTGTTCGAAACTTGAGGAGACTTCTTCCTAGTACGAGAGGACCGGAAGGAACGTATCTCTGGTGGATCGGTTGTCACGCCAGTGGCATAGCCGAGTAGCTAAATACGGACGAGATAACCGCTGAACGCATCTAAGCGGGAAACTCACTCCAAAACTAGGTTTCGCTTGAGAGCCGAGGAAGACTACCTCGTCGATAGGCCAGGTGTGTAAGCGCAGCAATGCGTTGAGCTTACTGGTCCTAATCGCTCGATTGGCTTGATCGCCAAAGCACCGTTCCATGTCTGGTAAAAAAGCCAGACATGCACATCAGCTCACTTAAGTGTCGTATTTCTCTTTTCTGTCCTTCGTTGACCTGGTGGTCCTAGCGGGGGAATTCCACCCGATCCCATTCCGAACTCGGCCGTTAAAGCCCCCAGCGCCTATGGTACTGCGACTTAAGTCGCGGGAGAGTCGGTCGCTGCCAGGTCTACAAAGGACAGAAGAGGGTGGTTTGATTCGCTCGCTAACGCGAGCGGGCCCTGCTAGCGCAATCTCAAGAAGCCCCGTGAGAGCAATCTCGCGGGGCTTTTGTTTTTCACACGCTCATGCGTATTTCATCATCTCCAGTGCGTTCGCGGTCGCATGACCCAGCGCGGTGTTGTCGAAAATGCACCAGACATCTTTTGTGCGCGCTTCTTTCGCAAGCCGCTTTGCAAGCGCGCGCAGAAATTCACTTTCGTAGTTCGAATAATAAATGCGCGGGCTGCCGTGCAGCCGCCAATAACGGAAACCATCAAAGCCCCCAGGTTCGGCGGCTTGCGCGACGTGCTTCATCTTCGCTGGAATCGGATCGGCCGCGACGCGCGCGATGCGAAAGCGCGAGAGCATTTTGTCAGCGTCATTCGTGAACCAGCTTTCATGCCGTGGCTCTAGCGCTGCAGCACCAGCATAAGCTTCACGAAATTCCGCAAAGAAATCCTGCGCTGTTTCCTTATCCCATTTCAGACTCGGCGGAAGCTGGATCAGGATGCAGCCAAGCTTCTCTTCCAATGCGCCGCACTCGCCGAGAAATTTGCGAAGCGGCAAACTCGCATTCTTGAGCCGCGCATCATGTGTGATCGCGCGCGGCAGCTTCACGGCAAAACGAAAATCCTCTGGCGTCTCGCGCGCCCAACGGGCGTAGGTCGCGGGCCGGTGCGGCCGATAGAAGGACGAATTGATCTCGGCCGCGTTCAGCCGCGCGGCATAGCGCGCCAGATGCGAACCTTCGCTCTCGAATTGGCCGGCGTGTTCGCGCCTGATGGCCCATCCCGCCGTCCCGATCCAAAGCATCGCGCACTCCCGTTCAGGAAAATGCGCTTGGCCGCTATTGGCTCCGCGATCTACGATTTGCCCTCGCGAATCACAGCACAACGGAGCGATGAGATGGCCAACCGCGAACAGAAGAGCAATCGGGAAAAGAAGAAGCCGAAATCCGACAAAAGCGGAAAGACCAAGGCCGCCCCGCCGCCTTTCGTGGCCCCCGGCTCCAGCCGCAAGCCGCCCAAAGGCAAGCCCGCCTGAAGACTGGCGTAACTCCGCGCCAGGCCACGTCTGTCACCGTCAATGACAGGATGCAGCGCGGCTACCGCTATCGCCGCACCGAGCCGCCCGGCAGGAATTTCGATCCCGAATTCAGGCCCGAACTGACGCCGAAGCAGATGCTGGCGCTGGGCGTGTTCGGCGGCAAATACATGACCGATTGCGGCCGCGAATTTCCCGCCGACTGGTTCGTGCGCGCGAAGCTTTCGCCGAAGGGCAGGGACGCCTCGCTCAATTATTTCGGCGTCGATGCGAGCCAGCCTCTATCCGAATGGAAAAAGAAAGGCTGGATCCATGTGGACGATCCGCGCGGCTGGTTTCAATGGTATTGCCGCTACTGGATGGGCCGCCGCCATGAAGACGATGCGCGCCAGATCAAACGCTGGAAACTGATCCGCCGCCACATCCGCCAGATCGAAAAGAATTGCGAGCCGGGCGACCTGCATTGCCGCCCGCGCCAGCGTCAGGCCGTGCTGCACTGGGCTTATGACAGCCGGAAGATTTAGCCGTCAAATAGAAGAATAAACCGCTCCGATGGGCGCGCGATTGCGCGGATTTTGCCAGCGCGGTCCCATGTCATTGGTCACATAGCCGAACGCCATGCCCGTATCCGGATCGCAGAAGCCGAGGCTACCGCCCGCGCCGAAATGGCCGAAGGCGCGCGGATTGGGGCCGAGCGGACGTTCAACCTGCGTCAGTTGAAAGCCAATCCCGAAACGCGCGGGCCGTTGCGAAACAAGGTCTTCACCATGCGAATGTTCGGTCGTGGCTTCGCGCAGCATCGATTCGCTCAGGATACGAACGCCGTCGATTGCGCCGCCATGCGCGAGCGCGGAATAAAGCCGCGCCACGCTGCGCGCATTGCCGTGGCCATTGGTGGAGGGTACTTCAGCTTCGCGCCATTGCGCCCGGTTCACCCAATGCGCGCCGGAAAATCCCGGCGGATTGAAATAGGCGTTCCAGCGCATCGTTGTGAGCGGATCGCTCGCGTCGCCCAGTTCAATGGGCGACGTTCCCGGCCAGCAATATTCTGCGATGCGGTGATGTTCGGCTGCTGGCACGCCAATATAGAAATCCGCGCCCAGCGGCCTGGCGATTTCCTCACGCACGAATTGGCCGATGCTCATGCCGCTGGCGCGCCGCACAATCTCGCCGACCAGAAAACCGAATGTGTTGACGTGATAGCCATGCGCCGTGCCGGGCGTCCACCATGGTGTCTGCTTTTCAAGCGCGTGAATAATTGTTTGCCAATTGAGTGCAGCGCCATCCGGCAAAGGCTCCGCAATCGCAGGCAATCCGGCCTGATGCGATAACACCTGCCGCGGCGTGATCGCTTCTTTTCCGGCTTGCGCAAATTCCGGCCACAATTCCGCAACCGGCGCATCGAGGTCGAGGAGACCGCGCTCGACAAGCTTGCAGGCGCTGATCGCGCACAGCGCCTTGCTCACCGAAAAGAAATTGACCAGCGTGTCGCGTTGCCATGCGCGCGTTTGCGCGATGTCGGCATAACCGCCCCACAGATCGACAACCGGCCTGCCGCCGATGGAAATTGCGACGGATGCGCCCGGCTCGCCGCGTTGCGCGAAGTTCGCGGCGAAGGCTTCGCGCACGGCTTCAAATTTGGGATCGCAAATGCCGTTGATCGGCACGTCCGCCTTACCGCGTCGGAACCGGATGTTCGCCGCGATAATCGTAGAAACCGCGGCCCGTCTTCTTGCCGAGCCAGCCGGCTTCGACATATTTCACCAGCAGCGGACAGGGCCGATATTTGGAATCGGCGAGGCCTTCATACAGCACCTGCATCACCGACAGGCACGTATCCAGCCCGATGAAATCGGCCAGCTGCAACGGCCCCATCGGATGATTGGCGCCCAGCCGCATCGCGGTGTCGATGGCTTCCACATTGCCCACGCCTTCATACAGCGTGTAAACGGCCTCGTTGATCATCGGCAGCAGGATGCGGTTGACGATGAAGGCAGGGAAATCTTCCGCATACGCCGCCGTTTTGCCGACGCGCCGCACGATATCCAGTGCCGCCTGAAACGTCGCGTCGTCGGTGGCGATGCCGCGGATCACTTCCACCAATTGCATCGCCGGCACCGGGTTCATGAAATGAAGCCCGATGAAATGCTCCGGCCGGTCGGTGGATGCCGCCAGCCGCGTCACAGAAATCGATGACGTGTTGGTGGCAATCAGCGTCTTGTCGGAAATGCGTGTGCAGAGATCCTGAAAAATCTTGCGCTTGACGTTTTCGTCCTCGGTCGCGGCCTCGATCACGAGATCGCGGTCTTTCATGTCGTCGAGGTTGCTGGAGATATGAATGCGTTTCAGCGCATCGGACACGACATCGCTGTTGATGAGGCCGCGTCCGGCCTGACGCTGCATGTTCTTCTCGATGCGCTGCATCGCCTGATCCAGCGCGCCGCGATCCACGTCTTCGAGCAACACGTCAAAACCGGCCAGTGAAAGAACATGGGCGATACCGTTGCCCATTTGGCCTGCGCCGATTACGCCAACTCGTTCGATGCTCATGAGGCTCCTTTAAGTGCCGTCCTCTGAACCGGGGCCATTAATAGCCCAATTTCGTCAATTCTTCCTCCATTTCCGGTATCGCCTTGAACAGGTCGGCCACAAGGCCGTAATCGGCGATTTGGAAAATGGGCGCTTCCTCGTCCTTGTTGATGGCGGCAATGACCTTGGAATCCTTCATTCCCGCCAGATGCTGGATCGCGCCGGAGATTCCCACCGCGATATAAAGATCGGGCGCAACAACCTTGCCGGTCTGGCCGACCTGATAATCGTTTGGAACAAAACCCGCATCGACGGCAGCACGGCTGGCGCCAACCGCTGCGTGCAGCTTGTCCGCAATCTTGTCGAGCATGTGAAAATTGTCACCGGACTGCATGCCGCGTCCGCCGGAGATGACGATCTTCGCAGAGGTGAGTTCGGGGCGTTCGGATTTGGAAAGCTCCTCGCTCACGAATTTGGAAATGCCGGGATCGCCCGCCGACGCGACTTTCTCAATCGCCGCTGAGCCGTTCGACTCCACGGGCTTGAATGTCGTGGTGCGAACGGTGATGACTTTCTTGCCGGGCGCTGCCTGCACGGTCGCAATCGCGTTGCCCGCATAGATGGGGCGTTCGAACGTATCGGCGCTCACCACTTTCAGGATTTCGGAAATCTGCGGCACGTCCAGTTTGGCCGCCACGCGCGGCATGTAGTTTTTGCCATTGGTCGTGGCGGGCGCGAGGATCGCATCATAATTGCCAGCCAGCGAGAGAATGAGTTTCTCCATCGGCTCGGCAACCATCTTGGCGTAGATGGCGTCGTCGGCGACGAGAATTTTTTCCACGCCACCAAGTTTCGCGGCCGCATCGGCAACCGCGCCGCAATCGGACCCCGCGACCAGCACATGCACGGGCGTCGAAACCTGTGCGGCTGCCGCCACGGTTTTCGCCGTCGCGTCTTTCAGATTCTTGTTGTCGTGTTCGGCAATGACAAGCGAAGCCATTTAAATCACTCCCGCTTCGTTTTTGAGCTTGTCGATCAGCTCTGCGGCGGTTTTCACTTTCACGCCTGCGGTGCGCTTGGGCGGTTCGGTCACTTTCAGAACCTTCAATCGCGGCGTGACATCGACGCCATAGTCGGCGGGCGATTTCTCGTCGATGGGTTTCTTCTTCGCCTTCATGATGTTGGGCAGCGAGGCATAGCGCGGCTCGTTCAAACGCAGATCGGTCGTCATGATCGCGGGCGTTTTGATTTCCACTGTCTGCAAGCCGCCGTCGATCTCGCGTTCGACACTCGCCGTGCCGTCGCCGAGTTCCAGTTTGTGCGCAAACGTACCCTGCGGCCAGCCCATCAACGCGGCCAGCATCTGGCCCGTCTGGTTGGAATCGTCGTCGATCGCCTGCTTGCCCAGGATCACGAGGCCGGGTTGTTCCGCCTCGCAGATCGCTTTCAAAATCTTGGCAACCGCCAGCGGTTCCACGTCGCCATCCGTCTTCACGAGGATGCCGCGGTCGGCGCCCATCGCAAGTGCGGTGCGAATGGTTTCGCTTGCCTGTTGCGGCCCGATGGACACGGCGATCACTTCGGTCGCTTTGCCCTTTTCCTTCAGCCGCACGGCTTCCTCGACGGAAATCTCGTCGAACGGATTCATCGACATTTTGACATTGGCGAGGTCGACGCCGCTTTGATCCGCCTTCACGCGAACCTTCACGTTGTAGTCGATCACCCGCTTGACGGGGACGATAACCTTCATGCTGCAGAGTGCCTTCCCGACTGAGCGGCCCGCTACCCCCGAACCCGGCAGGGTTCATCCCATCAACTGGGGTGGCCGTCTGTTGTGCGGCGCAAAAACTAAGGCCGGGAATGACCAGATGTCAATGAAACCTATGGGGCAAACCCCTCCCGCAACGCAGCGTAATTCCGCCGCCTGCGTCATTCCGCCACAGATGCGGCAGGGCCTACTTCAGCGTGTCCAGATAGGCCACGAGGTCGGCGGCTTGGGTCTGGCTGCTGATGCCGCCAAAGGCCATGCGGTTGCCGGGAACGATCTGGGCCGGGTGCATGACGTAGGCGGTGAGCTTGTCGTCGGTCCAGACGATGCCGGAAGACTTCATCGCCGTGGAATAGGAAAAGCCCGCCACCGTGCCCGCCTTGCGGCCCGCAACGCCGAACAGATTCGGCCCCACGCGATTGGGCGCGCCCTTGGTGTTGCTGTGGCAGATGGCGCAGCGCGCAAACACAGCAGAGCCGCTGGCGGCATCGCCCGCGGCAAACGCAGGCGTGATTGTCAGCGCCGCGAGTGCGGCGATCCCTAGAATGCGATCCATAGAAATAGCCTCAGCGTGTTGTTGTCCGAGGCGTTATGCCCAAGACCATCGTAATTCGTAGCGGCGCCGTCGAAGCGCGTATAGACGGTGTATTGCAGGCCCGTGCGCAATGCGAAGCGCGGTCCCAGCAATTGATCGTCGGCAAACGGCGTGCCATCGATCTGGAAGAGAATGCCTGTGCTGTCCGGCGTCAGTGTACGATTGTCGGCATAAAGCAGCGCATCGGTCGAACCTGTCGTGTCGAACACGCCCATGCTGCCGCCGACGAGATTGTGCCAGTAATACGAACCGTCAAGATTGATTTCGTTGAGATGGTTGCTCGCATGCTCCGCGCCATCCAGCAGGAACGTCGCCGAGAGTTTCTGCGATTCATAAGTATAACGTCCGTTGACGGCATAGATATTCGTGCCGTCGCCCGTGAATTGATAGGACGCATCCAGCCCCACATCGCTGTAGCGGTCGTTCGTGCCCGTGCTTGTGTCGCCGCCAGGATGAAGCGTGGGCAGCAGGGCGAACGCGCCGACCTCGAAATTCTGGTCGCCATAATCCTTCTGATAGGCCGCGCGCAGATAGGGCGCGGCACCCGCCAGCACGCCGCCGCCTTCGTCGGGATCGACACCGAGCGCGCGCAGAAAACCGTGGCTCGGCGTCCAGTAAAGCCCCGCTTCGGTGTAGATCGACGAATTCCAGTACGCATAGGCGCTGATGCCCAGCACGCTTTGCGCCAGCGCGCCGTCCATGATCGTGCCTGTCGCGGGCGCGGGAACCAGATCGGAGTCAGTATAGGGAAATCCCCATGCCGGCAGCGTGTTCCACGTATCCTGAACCGCGGGCGCATTGTTGAGCGTCACGCCCAACAGCACATCATTGCCGGCGATGGTTTCATGCGTCGTGGCGCGCAGATCGAGATTGTCCCATGAGAAGGCGCGGCCCACACCGTCATAGGTGAATTGCGAGAAGCCACCG
>DATCEI010000008.1:0-4460 GCA_036510185.1 Rhizomicrobium sp.
CCGTCAATGGGCTTCTGCCCAATGTGTTCATTCATGCCATGGCGCTGGACAATCTGTTCAGCTTTAACGGGCGGCCGCAGCAAAATGTGGTGACAATCGGCGGATACACGCTGGAGAGCAACCCCGCGCAATTGCTTGCCATCGTGCCCGTGATCCTGATCCTTTCGTGGATTCACATGCAGCGGCTGAAAGCCATCAAGCGCCGCAAGGCCCGCCCCGGCGAAAGCGAAACCAGCGCCGCGCTCGAATATTTCCTGGAAAAATTGATGGAATTCGGCTGGCATTTGCTGGCTTTGGGGCTTGCGCTGGGGGCCGGGCTGGCGCTGATGCTGTATCTGGGTCTTTCCGTGGCCAACTGGGTAGAGGTAGTGTTCGTCTCCATCGAACTGGCGGCGATGCTTCTGGTTTCCGTACCCGACGCGATTTGGGGTTATCTGCATCATGTGTTCGGCGGCAAACCGGACCTTCCAGAGGAGCAACAGACATGAAACACGCGATTTGGGGAGTGGCGATTTTCGCCGGATTGGCGATGGCGCAGCAAGCATTCGCCGCGGATTCCTGCACGAACGTGACGGGCGATGTGGTGCTGTCCGCGCGCACGCCGCAGGTCGATCTCTATGACAGCGCGACCGGCAAAGTCGTCAGCACACTCGACAAGGACAAATTTCCCGATTGCGTGCCCGTCACCGCGCGCGCGCCGAACATGATGCTGAAAGTCACCGTGAACGGCACGGATTACTGGGTGCCGCCGCATATGGTCAATGCACGGCTCGCGGGCAAGGGCACGCCGATCTGCCGCAATCTCGCGATGGGCGATGCGACGACGAAAGTGGGATCGACGCGCGGCCTCGGCGAAGATTGCCCCAAGACGACGGCGCCCGCACAATGAAGCGCGCGCTTCTGGCCGGCACAGCGTTTGTGTGCGCGATGCTGGCGGCGGCATCGGCTGACGCGAATGGTTATCCGCGCAAGGGCCGCGCCATCGACCAGCTGAAACCCGCCGCCGATTACACCGACGTTATGGCGGGGCGACCCCGCGCGCTCGGCATCATGCGCGCCCGCGCCAATGGTTTCGTGCCCTCGGCCGCGCTGCACGATTATGTGCGCAGCGTGCAGATGCGGGTGCTGAAAGGCGTGAACCTGCCGCCTTCGTTCCAGCCCGATGTGCGTGTGCTGGCCGCACCCGAATTCACCGCCCTGTGTACGCCCGACGGCACCATCATCGTCACCATCGGCCTGCTGGAACAGCTCGACAATGAAGATGAGCTGGCCTTCATCCTCGGCCATGAGACGAGCCACGCGATCTATCGCCATCACGCCCATGACTGGTACCAGAAGGCGCAATATTATGCGGTGATGAGCGGATCGTCCTTCGACCAGATTTCCGATCATGTGGGCTATAACATTGGCGGCATTTCCACCACGCAGGTTCTGCGCACGGCGGAGCATGTGGCCAAGCTCAGCCAGAACGTGTTCGGCCCGCAGATGGACAAAGACCAGGAAGACGCCGCCGACGCGCTGGGCTTCGATCTGGCGGTGAAGGCGGGCTACGATTCCGAAGCCTCGCTCGGCGTGATGGACAAGCTGGCGGCACAGGAAGCCGAATCCGCCGCGATGGCCGCGAAAGAAAAGGAAGAACAGAAACAGGAAGACGAAAAGGAAACGCCGGAGCAGAATGCCGACGATCTGCTTTCCGGTTTCGGCGGCGGATCGAGCAGTGGCATTGCGGGACTGGGCATGAGCCTGTTCAACAGCGCCGTGGACAATATGGCGGAAGACAACACGCAGCATCATCCGGCGACCGAGCGCGCCGCCCTTCTCAGCGCCTATGAATTCCGCGAATACCGCAGCCTGTTGCCCGCCAACCCGACGCCGCTGCCGTGGAAGGGCGACAGCACCGATCCCAAGGCGCGCGAGATGGCCTCGCTGCTGGCGCATTATTCCGATGCGGAAGACGCGGCGGCCTACATCGCGCAGGCCGAAGCCGGTCAGGCGAGCGGCGCGCCGCCCACCACGCAAAGCGCTGTCGCCACCTCCACGCAGCAACCGACAACCGATCACGCCTATACCGAATTCGTGGCGTCGGAATATTACGACCTCAACAAGAACGAAGCGCAATCCGAAGCCGCGCTGCTGAAAGCGGTGCAGGGGCCGGAGCCTTCGTGGGAGGTTTATTCGCGGTTGCTCAATATCTACACCAAGCGCAATGACTGGCAGAAGGCGGAGAATTTGATGGAGCAGGCCGTGCCGCGCTTCGACAATTCGCCCGTGCTGCTGCCCAAGCGCATCGCGATCCTGCACGGCCTCGGCCGCCAGCAGGAAGCCGAAGCCCTGCTGCCGCAATGCAATGGCTACGACATCAAGGAATTGTATGACTTCTGCAAGAAAGCGGCGGACGGGAGTGGGGGTTAGAACCGCGCTTGTCATCCCCGGCGAGCATGAGCGTTCCACGCGAGTGCGAGGGAAGGGGACCCAGGTGGTTATTGCAAACTGGGTGCACAAGTTCTCGAAGGATAATCGTCGAAACCGGGTAGTTTTTGATACCTGGGTTCCCTTCCCTCGCGCGCTGACAGCGCGCTCGCCGGGGATGACAAGCGAGTTTGGTTTCTAAGTTTGTATCGGCGGCATCACCACCGTCGGCTTCGTGCGCCTGATCGTGAAGCCCGCCGTCTCCAGCGCCTCGCGGATTTCATCGGCGTGACCGGAGTCGCGCGCTTCGATCACCATGCCCAGATCAGCGGATTTTGCGGGCATGTCGGTCATCATGCGGTTATGTGAGACTTCCAAAATGTTGCCGCCCGCTTCGCCCACCAGCGTGGCGATGCGCGCCAGCAATCCGGGGCGATCCTCGATCTCTACGACGACAGAAAGAATGCGGCCCTCGCGCGAAAGCTCCCGCAGGATCACATTGGAAAGCAGCCGCATGTCGATATTGCCGCCGGACAACACGATGCCGACATTGCGCCCGCGGAATATCTCCGGGTTCGCCGCGACCGCCGCGTAGGCCGCAGCCCCCGCGCCCTCCACCACCGTCTTTTCGATTTCCAGCAGCGTCGCAATGGCGCGTTCGATTTCCTCCTCGCGCACCAGCAGCACATCTTTCACCAGCGCACACGCAATCTCGCGCGTAAGACCACCGGGTTCTTTCACCGCGATGCCTTCGGCAATCGTCTGTCCACCGCAGGGCAAATTTCCGCCCTTCATCGCGTCGTACATCGAGGGATACAGGTCCGCTTCCACGCCATAGATTTGAATGTCGGGATTGATCGCCTTCGCCGCGACCGCAATGCCGGAAATCAATCCGCCGCCGCCGATGGGCACGACCAGCGTGTCAATCGCGGGCGCGCTTTCGAGCATTTCCAGCGCGACGGTGCCCTGCCCCGCGATCACCTTGGGATCGTCGTAAGGGTGAATGAGAAGAAGACCTTCTTTCTCCGCGATCATGCGCGCGCGCGCAAACGCTTCGCCGAGTGTGGCACCTTCAATCACGACGCGCGCGCCGAAATCCTTGGTGTGTTTCACCTTGTTGAACGGCGTGCCTTCGGGCATCACGATGGTGGCGGGAATGCCGAGGCGGCCAGCGTGATAGGCCACCCCTTGCGCATGATTGCCCGCGCTCATCGCCGCCACACCGTCCTTGCATTGCGCTTCATTGAGCGAAAGCAATTTGTTCAGCGCGCCGCGTTCCTTGAACGAGGCGGTGAATTGCAGATTTTCGAATTTCAGGTGGATCTCGCAGCCCGCCATCTGCGACAGCGTGCGGGAATAATGCGTGGGCGTGTGCTCCACCGCGCCCGCGATGGCAGAAGCCGCCGCGCGCACGTCGGCAATGGTCACAGCGAAAACAGGAGCGGCGGGCTTTTTCATGTTCGGCCCTCATTGGCCCGGCTGGCAGCAGCAAGCTGATACCAACACGACTTCTTTTTCAATTCCAAGGGCCGCCCGGCCAGCACCGGCCTGCTGTTTCAATAGGGCGTGTCGAACTTGCCCGAATAGACATAACCGTCCGCCTCTTTGAAAAAGTAACCTTCCGTATCGACGGTTTTCGGGTTTCCGTAGGGTGGATTGATCTGATAATGCAAGGTGAAGGCGCAGTGATAGGCCCCTTTCGGATCGGTCGTAATGCGCGGCTTCGCCCATACCGGAACGTCGTCAAGCGTGTAGCGTTCCCAAATGCATTTGCCGAGATCTATCCACTGGAACGCACCGAACGCCTCGATGGCATTTTCATTTGCCTGTTTCTTGTCGTTGTAATCCTCGAAGGCCTGATTGCTCGAACCGTCCGGCGGTTCCTCGCCCAACTTGTAGGGATGCTCCAGCACATCGGCCCTGAACGCCGATCTGAACGCCGGTTGCGCGTCATCGTTGGAGGGCGGGTGATAATCCGGCGGCGGCGGCGGCTCGCTGCAGGCGGCAACCAGCAGCAGCGCGAAAAAGGCAATGACACGCAATTCACCGCT
>DATCEI010000009.1:0-16869 GCA_036510185.1 Rhizomicrobium sp.
CACGCCATGCACGGGAAGCGTGGCGCCAATAATGCGCCTTCCATCTTTCTCGTCGGCGATGACGATTTTGACCCTGTTGTAGCGATTGAATTCCGCAGCCGCCTCGGCGAGCGAGGTGTGACTGAACACGATCAAGCCTCGACGCCAGCCCAGCTCGTCACTAAGCTCGCGTGCCGGTTTTCGCGATACGGAAAGCGAAACGGCGCTCGCGATTGCCACATCGCCCGGCGCCAGAACGACAGAGTGTTGCTGGATACCCGCATCGTCCGATTTCAGTTCCGCCCGACCTTCCACAAGAGAAACTTGAACGCGATTATCTTCATCGCGTACGAAGAACTTCGTTCCCAAATCCGTCACGCGATGTTGGGCGGCCGTGACGATGAACGGGCGCGCCGCATCATGTTTGATCTGGAAATAAGCCTCGCCTTTGAGCAATTGAACCCACCGCGAGCGAGCGCCGAAATCCGTACGGAGCATCGTGTCGGTGTTCAGTTCGATCTTCGAGCCATCATCAAGCGCGATGATCCGGTGACCGCCGATGGGCGTGGAATAATCCTGCTTCACCGAACCCGAGAGATAGAACGCGCCCCCGCCGCCGAGGGCCGCAACCGCAAGCAGGGCGACAACCGCGCGTGTCGGAAAAGAATGCGATTTCGCGGGCGCGTCCGGCGATGTACGCTCCGGTGAGCGCAAGGCCGTCAACCGTTCCGTTTTGCTCCAGCCTGCTTCCATGCGCAGAAACGCAATTTCATGGGCCAGTGACTGGCCGAGCCAGGCGTCAAATTCGGCCTGATCCTGCGCGCTCCAGCATTCGAAATTGCGCCGAGCGATCCATTCCGCCGCGCGTTCGGCAATCTCCCGCGCGCCGGTTGCGAACAACCTTTCCTCCGCGCCGCTCATGACGGCCTCCGAACGGACGGTGTTTCGCCAAGAAGAATATCGACCAGCACGCGAACGCCATGCGCGAGATAATTGGCGACCGTAGGCTCGGCCAACCCCATGCGCTCTGCGATGGCGCGCCGCGAAAGCCCATCGATGCGGGCCAGCACCACAACCTCGCGGCATTGCGGCGAAAGACGGTCCAGCGCCGCCTGCAAGTGGCGCAGCTCATCGCGCGCCTGCACGACACGATCCGGCCCCGGTATTTCGGCGGCAGCTTCCAGCGCCTCGAGATCGGACACCGCTTAGATCGGCACGACGTTTTCGCGGCGCACGCAATCGATCAGAAGATTGCGCGCCGTCGCGAACACGAATTGCTTGGTGCGTTCGGGGATTTTTTCGCGCGCTGATCGATAGACACGCAGATAGACTTCCTGCTGCAGATCGTAAATGTCGCTCTGATTGCACCAATTGTGCTGCAGAAATTGCATAAGCGCCGTCTCCAGCGGCAACACCTCGCGGGTGAACCACAGTTTCAATTCCGGCGCGCCGTTCACGCGCGCAGCATGCGCGCCGGCGCTGTCACCGTTGCTGTCCAATTTGTCGGCCATCCCTCGCCGGCCCTCCCGCTGGAGGGTCGAAAGTCTAGGCTCCATCTATTCCGACGAGCCAGCGCGATGAATGAACCTGGTGAAACAGAGAGAAATTTTCTTGTGGGCGCTGCGGCCGCTGCTTTTCGAATATCGGTCGGAACGCGATTGTTCAGCGTCGGCGCAAGGGGGCTCAGCGCTTTTTGGCAGCAGACGAACTCAAACGCCTCTATCCGCCGATGCCCACGCTGATGTTGGCGAAGGGGCCATAGAAGCCGACATTCTCCGATTTGCGCTTGTCGATACCGCCGTCCATGGCACCGAAAAACAGATCGGCGCGATAACCGAAGCTGACTTTGGCATTCGCATAGCGGAACGACAGGCCGGCAAAGCCGCCGATATTCGGCACCAAGAGCGTGCGCGTGCGGGGCGGCGGGTTCGCACTGGTGTGACTGACGACCCTGCGATTGGGGTTGCCATAGGGGCCACGATATTTCGCGGTATGATATGATCCCGTGGTCTGATGATGGATTTGCGTGCGCTGGCGTCCGAACAGAATTGCCGCGTTAAGACCCCAATCGAGCGCAAGTTCACTGTCCTGCCCATTGCCCATGAACGGCGCCGACGCATTCCACGACAGTGAAGGTCCGATGCCGTGGAAACTGCGCGACGCACGAAGCATCGCATAATTCGTGTGGTAGGTGCCGCCGAGGGGAATTTTTCCCAGACTGCCGAAAGATCTGGAATAGAAATGCCAGTCGGGATCCGACTTCAGCGTGATATTCGAATTGGCGCCGAATTGCGCGAAACGCACGCCAAGACCGAAGACGGATGTGCCCCGTTTGCCGAACATTCCCAGACCCACATCCTTGCCTACCTGAAAATCGGCAATGAGATGATGTTCGCTGTTATGGGTAAGCGTGTCTGCGAATTTCGACGCCGAGGGATATTTGGCATAGCGATATCCGCTGACATAGTCGATGAAGGCCGCAGGATTGGTTTGCTGGCGGACATGCTTGCTGCTGACCGCGCGGCCGTAGTGGAGCGAAGCCGAGAAAACCCAATTCGAATCGTCTGGCTGGAATGAAACGCTACCGCTCTCGTCGATGCTGGTTTGCGGCAGCTTTTCAAAGTTCTGCGACGGCGCGAAAGCCGTTGGCCTGGCCGCCATGAGCGATGGTGCAAAAACTTCCTGTCCATCGTCCAGACGATTCAATTGCCCACCGAGTTCAATCCAAACCACGGGACGATCGCTGTCGTCATCCGCGGCGTTGGCCTCACCCACGCAAGTGATCGCACCCAGCAACGCCAGCGCGGAAACACTCGTCAAAAGCCGCCACTGAAAATTCTTGCGGTAGGCCACGTTATTCATTAATTCGCTCATGGTTTCCCCCTCACCAGTTCTTCGTGACGCGGATGCCGATCAATTTCGGATCGGTCAGAAAGACATTGGTTGTCAGAGCTGAATCGTCGCTGTTGAGAAACGTGCCGGTGATCGCCGTGGTGTCGAACACATTCTTGTCGTAGAGCATCACCTGCCAGCCATTCTGGTTTGTAAAAATCAACGTCAAATTGACGTTGGTGTAACCGCGCAGACGGTCATAGGGATTGTCATTGAAGACGCGCGCCCAGGAATAATCCTGCCAGTAGTAGTCGCCGCGCAGAGTACCCGCCCAATCCGTCGAGAGCGGCAAAGTATATTGAGCGCCGAACGAGACTGTGAACGGTGGCGCGTTGGGCAATTGGTTGCCGCTAAGATTCTTGGCGAAGCCTTGTCCGTTGTTGATCGCGGGCTGGGTGGGATCGAATCCGGCATAACCGGAAATCGTCGACGGGCCGCAATTGGGGCCCCACACGTTGGTTGGAAGAGCTTCGCTGCAGCGCTCTGTCGGGTTGGGCACGTAAGGAAGGTTCGTTACAGGATCGAGTTCAAGGCCATAGGTCGTGCCGCAGGCATCCGCGATCCTTGTGGAATCTGTCAGCAGCATTTCGGCGACGACATAGGTCGGCAGAATGCAATTCGATGCCTGGGTGACGAACGGCTTGAGCACCATCCAGTCGGGATGATCGGCAAGGTCCGCGCGATCCATCAGATCGACGGAAGAATCGCCTTTGGCGAGTGCGGTGTCTTCCCAACCGCCAGCAAAGTTGAAACGCAGACCGGGAATCGGCTCCCAGGTCGATTCTATCTCCGCTCCCTTCACATGCGCATCGAAATTATCATTGATCGACGTGCGATCGACGATCCGGGAAATCTGATAGTTCTCGTAATTGTAATAGAAGACATCCGCGTTCAGCGTCAGCGTTCCGTCGAGAAGCGTGTTCTTCGAACCGAGTTCGAAGGCATCGACGAATTCAGGTTTGAACGTCAGCGGATGGAGGGGATCGGAGACTTCGCCGCCGCGGCCATTGACGAGCAACACCGCTCCCGGCGGGTTGGCGCCACCCGCCTTGTAACCATGAGCATAGGAACCATAGATCAGCGTTTGATCGGTGAAATCGAGTTTCGGAGTCCAGTTGACGGCTGCGCGGCCCGTGAACTGGTCCCATTGCTGGTTGACGACGCCGGTCGAAGCATAACCGTAGCCTCTGACGAAAAGTTCGCTCGGGATATCGGTGAAATGCTTCTGGTCTTCCGTCCAGCGCAAGCCTGTCGTCAATTTCAGATCGGACAGAACATTGTAGTAAGTCTCGCCGAACGCGGCATAGGAATTGAGCGTGTATGGGTTTTGACTGAGAAAATAATTATGACCTTCGTTGTTGAGTTTTGTAATCGGATTGGGGTCGATATAGATGCAGCCTGAACCTTGCGGATTGGAGGGTTTCTTCGGATTGGAATCAACAAAGCCGCCATCCAGGCAATCATGATTGTCCGAGACTCCTGGAACCCAGGGCGTATCGGCAAAATTGCCGCCGCTGGGATTTCGGCTGGCGGATGTCAGGGTTATCGTGTTGATAAAGACATAATAGTTTTCTTCGGTTTCATAGTGGAGATAATTGCCGCCTATGCTGAAATTGAATGGTCCATTGAAATTGGAGGCTAACCGGAATTCCTGACTTAGCTGCCAAGCATGCTCATCGGACAAATCCTCGGCGACGAGACGATCACTGCAGCCCAGTTGCGGATCGCAAAAGACGCCGTCAGGTTGGCAGGAACCAAAGTTGGCGGCATTCGGCACGCATCGCGTTGAAAGAGACGCGCCGCTGCAGCTGCCGTAATAGGAATTGCCGCAATATCCCAACCCATCCGGATCGGGCGTAAGCTGACCAAGACTGTTTGGACTCAACCCCACACACCCCACGCCCGATGGATCGCAGTAGGCAAATGCACCAGGTACCGTGTCGAAGCGATTGTAGTCCTCCGTCGACCACAGGAAATCGTTGTTGAAGCCGGTTTGCGACGTAAACGTCAGCGCGGGCGTAACTCTGTAATCCGTGTTGAACTCGACCGTATCGTTCTTTGCCCTGTAGACCGGGTTCAGATGCGTCTGGATTACGCGCAAATTCTGCGACTGGGTCGTGCTCGCATAGGGATCGAAGCTGTTGTAATAGCCGCCCTGAATAGGCGCGCCGATCTGTGCAAATCCTTGATAATAGGCGAGTGAATCTCCATTCGGAACTCCGAATGCTTCGGGCGCGTAAAGCGAAGAGGCAATGCAGCCCTGATTGAGATAACCGTTCGGATCGATAACTCTGTTTTGTCCTAACTCTGCCGTGATGGGAACGCCGTCCACTTCCGTGGGCGACGGCGCGGTCTTGCAAAGCTGCTTGCTCGTGCGCATCCGATCGTCGTCTTCGGAAAAATGTTCCCAGACGAGATTGGTTTGTACATTTTCAAACGGTTTCCAGCCGATGGAGACGCGGCCGGACCACAGATCGCGGCCGTCGATGCGGTCGTTGGTGAGTTCGTTGAACGAATAGCCCTGCCGCTTGGTCCATTCCCCCGCAATGCGAATGTCCAACCTGTCATCGACAATGGGAATATTGATCATGCCTTCGGGGCGGCGCTCACCGTAATTTCCGACCTCAAGCGACGCCATCGCTTCAAATTGATCTGTGGGTTTCGCGGAAATCAGATTGACGACACCCGCAGTTGCGTTTCGTCCGTAAAGCGTGCCTTGCGGCCCACGCAGAACTTCCACTTGTGAAACGTCGTAGAATTCCTGCTCGAAGAAATGATTGCGGATGAAGGGAATATCGTTGAAGGCGACGGCCACCGCGGGATCTGTCGTCACCGAGATCGCCTGCGTGCCAATGCCACGCAACTGAATGCTGTAGCCGGAAAAATTCGTCTTGGTGAAAGTCATGTTTGGCACCTGCTTCACAAGATCGGGGCCGCCTGCGGTTTGCGTGGCCGTCAATTGCTCCTGCGACAGCGCAGTGATCGAAATCGGAATGTTTTGCACATCGCCGCCGATTTTAGACGACGTGACGGTGACGGTTTCCAGCGACGCACTAGAAACGCTGGGTGCGGTGGCCGCGGCTTCGTGCAGCGCGGGCAACTCAGTCATTGCGCGCTCATCGCGCACGATCGCAATGGCGTTGCCGACGCGGCGCGTGCCGAAACCGGTGCCCATGAGGATGCGCGCGAGCGCTTCCTCCGGCGACATGTCGCCGGCGACGCCCTTCGTCTGCACGCCTTTCAGCGCCTGCGCGGACACCGCCAGATCGACACCCGATTGCGCGGTATAGGCATCCAGCGCCGCCGAAAGCGTGCCGCGCGGGATATTGAAGGTTTCCGCGCAGACAGCCGACACCACCAACGCAAACGCGCCTGCCGCCGCTATGAGAATTTTAAACTTTATCATGCCGATCCCCTGCTATTTTCTGTCCGGCTGTTACCGCGAAAGAACGATGTTGTTGCCCAGATGCACAATATGCACGCCGAAGATTTCGTGCGTGACGCCTGCAAATTCTTCCGCCCCCGTGGTCCGGAACGTACCGTTGACGGTGAGCGCAGCCGTGCTCGCGTCAGCGACGACAAGTTTGGCGCCGCTGTAGCGGTTGAACTCGGCCGCGGCATCGCCAAGGCTCGTGTTGTGGAAGACAAGCGCGTCGTGCCGCCATGCAAGATCGTCGGCCAGTTCCGGTGCGTGCCTACGCGAAAGGTTCAGAGAATTTGCTGTAGCGACTGCAAGATCGCCCGGCACAAGAGTTGCGAAATGCTGTTTGCCCGCGCCCGTGTTCTCCAGACGCGCGCGGCCTTCTACCAGCGCGACCTCGATGCCCTTGGGCATCCGGCGCACGAAGAATTTCGTTCCGAGATCGACGATGCGGTGGTTCCCGACCGTCACCACGAAGGGACGCGCAGCATCGTGCCTGACCTGAAAATAGGCTTCACCGCGCACAAGTTCGATGTTGCGCGAGCGCGCGCCGATGTCAGCGCGCAGCAATGTGTCGGTGTTGAGTTCGATCTGCGAGCCATCTGCCAACGTCAGCGCGCTGTGGCCGCCCACTGCCGTCGAAAAAATTTCGGTGTGACTTGCAGGGAAAAGATACGCGGCCGCGCCGACAGCGGTCACGAACGCGAGTACCGCAGCCGAAATCGGCAGAACCGGCCAACGACGCTTCTTTATGGGAGAATTGACATGTTCAATTTCCGCGCCCCGCAATGCCGCAAGCCTGTCCGTGCGGCGAAACGTGGCTGCCAGGCGCCAATAGGCCGCGACATGATTGTCGGATTCAGCGAGCCATGTATCGAGCGCTGCCTGCTGCGCGTCATCCCAATCCTCGAATTGCTGGCGGCTCAGCCAATCGGCGGCGCGCAATTCGATGCGCGTATTTGGACTCAATTCTTGGGCCTCGCTCATGGTTTTTTACGCGGATCGCGCGGCTCGCCATAAAGCTTGTCGGCCAGCGCCCGCACGCCATTGTTGATGTGATGCGAGACGGTGGTTTCGTTGATGCCCATGCGCTGCGCGATCTGGCGGCCCGAAAGCCCCTCGATCCGGCGCAGCACGATCGCCTCGCGGCATCGGGGCGGCAACTCGTCCAGCGCCACGCGCACACGGCGCAATTCATCACGCGCGATGAGGGTGCGGTCCTGTCCCGGCTCATCGGCCACAAGGCCAAGCTCATCGAGATCGGACACCGTGTCGATGGAAATCACGCGCTCATGCCGCACGCGGTCGATCAACAGATTCCGCGCCGTCGTGAACACGAAAGATTTGGTGCGGTCGGGAATGGATTTGCGCGCAGCTGCGATCACGCTCGCATCGACATCCTGCCTCAGATCGGCGGCCTCGGCCGCATTGCGGCAAACGCTTTGCAGAAAACGCATCAGCGACGCCTCCAGCGGCAGCACGTCATGGACAAACCAGTCCTCGACCGCCGGCGCGGGCGCGGCGCAGTGGACCTGCTTGCAATCGTCTTTCGGTGTTTCGGCCATTGCCTCCGCCGCGATCCCGTCATTGCAGGCTAGTGCTTTAGAACCTCACACGGTAGGACGGATGGGCACGGAAAACTTGTAATGCTTAAGGCCCGCACGAGCTCATGCGGGTTTGCGGCAATCTTGTTTCGTATGAAAGCGGCCGGGCGCAATCTCCGGCGATCAGGGCACCGGCTTGTTCATCCCCAGATCGGCGGTCGTGCCGGAACGCGCAATCTCGCCCGTGGGTGCGGTGCCAAAAATGCGGTCGCCCAAACCCATCGACACGCCCCACCAATAATTCTCATTACGGAAATGATGCCAGCGATGCTCGCGCACGCGGTTCTTGTAATAGGAAATATTTGGGCACCATGGAATATGCGCGAGATAATGTGACCATTCATAATGCAGGCCGAGCAGCAGATACATCGTCATGCCGCTGAGCACCGGCCCGCGCCATGCGCCCGCGAATAGAACGATCAGCGCAATCAGCGGAAACACCATCGCGTGCACATGGCGCGGAATGAAAATCCATTCCAGATTCCACGGCTCCGCGTGGTGGCGCCTGTGCGTCACGGGCAGATAGAAATCCACCGTGCGGCCGAACAGTTTGACGGGCTTGTAGTGCAGCACGAAAACATGGATCAGCCATTCATTGACCGGGAAATAGGCCAGCACGCCCAGCGCCACCGCCGCATCGATCCAGCCGAAATGGCCGAGCCATAACCGCGTGCCCGCCGCCAGTAGAACGGCCGCGGCAATGAGTTGCGTGCTGGAATGGCCCGCGAAAAGCCGTACTGCCGAGGCCGCATCGCGCGGCAATTGCCCGGAGGGACTGGCCGAATTGCGGCGCGCGGTTTCCTGCGCGGCAATCATCTCGCGGTCGTTGGCTTTTTCCATGGTCCCTCCGGCGGACCCAAGGTTTGGTCCAACCGGCCGCCCCTGGCAAGCCCCGGTCCAAGCGCGGCGAAATCGCACGACGCCAAGGTCCAAAGCAGGCTATAACTGGCCACCGTGCCCAGCCTTCGCTGTGGCCAGATTTCTTCGGGTACGGAATATGTCCAACGTCGCGGTGATCGGCGCCCAGTGGGGTGACGAAGGCAAAGGCAAGATCGTCGATTGGCTTTCGGCGCGCGCCGATGTGGTGGTGCGCTTTCAGGGCGGCCACAATGCGGGGCACACCCTCGTCATCGACGGCGATACCTACAAATTGAGCCTTTTGCCGTCCGGCGTGGTGCGGCCGGGCAAACTTGCCATCATCGGCAATGGCGTGGTCGTGGACCCGTGGGCCTTTGTGGACGAGATCGCCAAGCTGCGCGCGCAAGGTGTTGCGATCACGCCGGAAAGCTTGGTGCTGGCCGAAAACGCCGTACTGATTCTGCCCCTGCATCGCGAGCTGGATGTGGCGCGTGAATCGTCCAACAGCGTGCAGGCTATCGGCACGACAAAACGCGGCATCGGCCCTGCTTATGAAGACAAGGTTGGGCGACGCGCGCTGCGCGTGATCGACCTGCATGATTTCGACGGGTTGCCCGCCAAGATCGAACGGCTGCTCGCCCATCACAATGCCCTGCGCCGTGGCATGGGCGAGATGGAGATCGACATGGGGTCGATTCTGGAGGCGCTGAAGGAAATCGCGCCAAAGGTTCTACCTTTCGCGGGCTCGGCCTGGCGGCGGCTCGATGAGGCCCGCCGCGATGGCAAGCGCGTGCTGTTTGAGGGCGCACAGGCCGTGTTGCTGGACATCGACCATGGCACCTATCCGTTCGTCACCTCTTCCAACACGGTGGCGGGGCAGGCAGCGGCGGGCGCAGGCGTGGGGCCGCGTGATATCGGCTTCGTGCTGGGAATCGCCAAGGCCTACACGACGCGCGTTGGCGAAGGTCCGTTCCCGACCGAACTGACCGATGAGATCGGCGAAACGCTGGGCCGCAATGGCGCTGAATTCGGCACGGTGACAGGACGCAAGCGCCGCTGCGGCTGGTTCGATGCCGTGCTTGTGCGCCAAACGGTGGTGACCGGCGGCATTGATGGCATCGCCCTCACCAAGCTCGATGTACTGGACGGGTTTGAGGAGATCGCCATCTGCACCGGCTATCGCCTCAATGGACGCGAGATCGATCATCTGCCTGCCGACGCCAATGAACAGGCGCGCTGCCAGCCTATCTACGAAATGATGGAAGGCTGGAGTGAATCCACGCGCGGCGCACGCAGCTGGGCCGAACTGCCCGCGACCGCTATCAAATATATCCGCCGCGTGGAAGAACTGATCGGCGCGCCCGTGGCGATGCTCTCCACCAGCCCCGAACGCGAAGACACGATTCTGGTGCGCGATCCATTCGTGGATCGTTGACATTCGCGCAACGGCGTTTGCATCCTTTCGTATTGGAGAACACGCATGCGCAGAATTGCGATTGTATTGCTTTGCGCGCTGGCGCTGAGCGGCTGTTTTCAAACCACGACGCCGTTGTTCGGTACGAAAGATGCGGTTTATCCCATCGCCTCTGGCACACATTATGTGCAGTACATGCTCAACAAAGGCAGCTGGAAAGAGCAGGCTCGCGGCACGATCACGCTCGACCACGGTTGGTATGTCGCAAGAAGCAAAGATGATAACGACACGATCAGATTTCTGCTGAAGCAATGGGGTAAAAATTATCTCGCGGTCGCGCAAGACGAAGACAACGACAAACAGCCCACCTATCTTTATGGCGTGATGCGGCCCGCGAACGGCGCGTTTTATGAATATGGACCGCAATGCCGGGACTTCGATCCGCATGCGTTGCAGAAACGCGGAATCGTGACGCTTAAACCACGTGACGAAGAAAATTGCGCGCCGGTCAGCGTTGACGCGCTTCAAACCATTATGCAGATGGTGCTGGATTCCAGCGCCAAGCCAGACGAAAAATACGTGCTCCTGAAATAGACATCTTGCAGCCGCCCGCGCTTCCCGGCAGGCTCTCCCATCGCCATTGGAAAGGACTGCCATGCTGAAAACCCGTTTCACCGAGATGTTCGGCGTCGAGGCGCCCATCACCTGCGGCGGCATGACCCGCGTGGGCAAGGCCGACCTCATCGCCGCCGTCGCCAATGCGGGCGCGCTGGGCTTCATCACGGCGCATTCAGCGGGCAAGCCGGAAGACCTAGCTAAGGAAGTGAGGCGCTGCCGCGATCAGACCGACAAGCCCTTCGGCGTGAACCTGACCATCCTGCCTTCGATCACGCCTATTCCCTATGACGAATATCGCGAGGCCATCATCGAGTGTGGCATCAAGGTGGTGGAAACGGCGGGCAACAATCCGCAGCCGCATCTGCCGCGCTTCAAGGAAGCTGGCGTCAAGGTGATCCACAAATGCACGAGCGTGCGCCATGCCGTGAAGGCGCAGGCGATCGGCGTGGATTGCGTCTCTATCGACGGGCTGGAATGCGCAGGGCACCCCGGCGAAGACGATGTGGGCGGTCTCATATTGTTTCCGGCAACGGCCGACAAACTCACCATTCCGATTATCGCGAGCGGTGGCATGGCGGATGCGCGCGGGCTAGTGGCGGCGCTGGCGCTGGGCTGCGAAGGTGCCAACATGGGCACCCGCTTCATGGCGACGGTCGAAGCGCCGATCCATGAGAATGTGAAAAGGCAGATCGTGGCCAATGACGAACGCGGCACGAACCTTATCTTCCGCACGCTGCACAACACCGCGCGCGTGGCGAAGAATGCGATCAGCGACGAAGTCGTTGCCATCGAGCGGCGCGGCAACGCCACATTTGCCGACGTGAAGGATCTGGTTGCGGGCGTGCGCGGCTCCATCGTGCTCGACAAGGGCGAGATGGATGAAGGCATCTGGTCGGCCGGCCAGACGCAAGGCCTCATCCACGACATCCCGACCTGCAAGGAATTGGTCGCGAGAATCATGAAAGAAGCAGAAGCGATTATACGCGGTCGTTTGGAAAAAGCGTTGGCGTGAGGGCGAATAATGAGTAGCGAATAGAATCTGTTCGCCATTCGCTTACTTCAAGTGATTCAACGGCCCCGCGCCCTTTCCCAATCCCGGCGCTGTTTCGATGGCTTTTTGAACGAACTTACGCGCGCGTCCAACCGCCAGCGGCAGCGATAATCCTTGCGCGAGGCCGCAGGCGATGGCGGTCGAGAGCGTGCATCCCGTGCCATGGGTGTGTTTGGTATGGAGACGAGGGAACGCATAAATCTCCACGCCCTTTTCCCAGACAAGCACGTCATCAATGGTTGCCTTGGTTGCGTGACCACCTTTGATGAGAGCGGCCTTCGCGCCCATCGCGATCAATTTTCGCACGGCACGCACGGCGGCATCGCTGCTTGTGCCGCGCATGCCGCCAAGCCGCTTTGCTTCCGGAATATTCGGCGTTACCAAACTCGCCAGTGGAAAGAGTCTGCGCGTCAGTGTTTTGACAGCGTTCTGCGCAAGCAATCGTTTCCCGCCAGTCGAAACCATCACCGGATCGAGAACTATGGGAATGCCGCGTGCGTGTTTCTCGAGCGTTTCGGCAACGGTGCGTACAACACCCGCCGATCCCAGCATGCCGATCTTGATCGCATCTGCGCCGATGTCGCTCAGGCAGGCAATGATCTGCTCACGGACTATTTTTTCCGGAATAGGATGAATGGCGTGAACACCCAGCGTGTTCTGCGCAGTGATGGCGGTAATCGCCGTCATCGCATAACAGCCAAACGCCGAGGCCGTTTTGATGTCGGCCTGAATGCCTGCTCCACCACCCGAATCCGATCCCGCGATGATAAGGATGCGGGCAAGCCGCCTGCTCAATTGGTGGCTTCCTCGATGGCGCGCGTGAGATCGCGCACCACTTCGCGCAACAGCGCCGGGTCGTCGCTTTCCGCCATGATACGAATGACGGGTTCGGTGCCAGACTTGCGCACAATCAAGCGCCCCGCACCGTTCAAACGCATCTCGCAATCGCGGATAGTTTCGGTGACGCGCTCGTCGGTGAGCGGCGTGCCCTTGCGGAACCGCACATTGCGCAGCAATTGCGGCATGGGCTCATAAAGATGGGCCGCTTCGCTCGCACGGCAGCCCTCATCGGCGATCACGGCCAGCACCTGCAACGCGGCCACAAGCCCGTCGCCTGTGGGCGAGAAATCGCTGAGGATGATGTGGCCGGATTGCTCACCGCCGACATTGAAACCTTCCTGCCGCATGATCTCCAGCACATAACGGTCGCCTACGGCCGCACGCGCGAGTTTGAGCTTCAGCGAGCGCAGATAACGCTCCAGCCCCGCATTCGACATCACCGTGCCGACAATGCCGCCGCCTTTAAGCGCACCGGTGCGTATCCATGAACGCGCGATGAGCGCCAGGATTTGGTCGCCGTCGATCACTTGACCGCGTTCATCGGCCATCACCACGCGATCCGCATCGCCATCGAGCGCGATGCCGAAATCGGCGCGCATTTCGCGCACCTTGCGCACCATCGCATCGGGCGATGTGGAACCACATTCGGCATTGATGTTCAAACCATCCGGCTCGACGCCGATGGGAATGATGTCAGCGCCCAATTCCCACAATACGGCGGGCGCCACCTTGTAAGCCGCGCCATGCGCGCAATCGATGACGATGCGCTTGCCGTCCAGTCGCAGGTTTTTCGGGAACGTCGCTTTGGCGAATTCGATGTAACGGGCCTGCGCATCGTCGATGCGCTTGGCGCGGCCGACAGAGCGCGGAGCAGCGAGACCTTCCTCCAGTCCGTTCATCATCATGGATTCGATTTGCGTTTCGCAGGCATCCGAAAGTTTCTGCCCGTCGGGACCGAAAAATTTGATGCCGTTGTCTTCGAATGAATTGTGGGATGCGGAAATCATCACGCCCATATCGGCGCGCAAGGATCGCGTCAGCATCGACACGGCAGGCGTCGGCAATGGCCCCAGCAGGAACACATCCATGCCCACCGATGTGAAGCCCGCCATCAATGCGGATTCGACCATATAGCCGGACAGCCGCGTATCCTTGCCGATGACGACGCGATGGCGATGATCGCCGCGCGTGAACAGGCGGCCCGCCGCCATGCCCGCCTTCATCGCGAGTTCTGGCGTGAGCGCGGGCGAATTGGCGCGCCCGCGAATGCCATCCGTACCGAAGAAAGTGCGACTCATGCGTTGCTCCCCGACCTTCATACTACACAATGCGCCCATGGCAATTTCAAGACTTATGCCCGTTTCTTACGTTAACGATTGCAGCGCTCGCTGGACCTTCAGCGCGTCGCGCGTGGCCGCGGGATCGTGGGTACGCAGATAATCCGCCCCCTGAGCAATCGCGAACAGTTCCGCGGCAAGCGTGGCCGCACCCGCCTCGCGGGGTTCGCGCGCAGCAATATGTCTTAAGAAGGATTTGCGCGAGACGGAAACGAGAAGCGGCAGATTGAAAGCTGCTTTGAGTTGCGGCAGTGCGCGCAACATCATGACCGAGGCGTCAGGATTGCTGCCCAGAAAGAAACCCATGCCGGGATCGAGGATAAGCCGCTCGCGTGCAACGCCAGCATTTGTCAGCGCGGCGATGCGTTGTTCAAAAAACGCGATGCAACGGCCGACGATTTCCTGCGGAGGCACATCCACGCGCGTGGCGTGGCCGCGCTGCTGCACCGAATGCATGACGACGAGTTTCGCCGATGACGCGGCGAGTTCGGGATAAATCTCTGTATGCGGAAAACCCTGGATATCGTTGAGATAATCCACATGCTGCGCCAGCGCCCAACGCTGCACCTCCGGCGCGAAGGAATCGATGGAGATGGGAATGCCTCCGTTCTTTAATGCGGTGACGAGAGGCGCAAGCCGCGCAATTTCGACATCCGGTGCAACCGGCATCGCGTCGGGATGCGAAGATGCGCCGCCGAGATCGAGTACATCGGCATCCAGCGCAAGATTGCGCGCATGCGCGAGTGCTGCCTCCGGCGTGAGATAGCGCCCGCCATCGGAAAACGAATCTTCGGTAATGTTGACGATGCCGAAAAGGCCAACGCCGCAATCCGGTTTCTGACTCACCGTCCCGGCTGAGGCTCCGGCGTGATGATGCCGGGGCCGCCGCGCGGACGACCCGCCTGCGGCACGCTGGGGCCGGAGCCACGCTGCGGCTCCGGCTCCTCATAGGGATTGCGCACCGGCGGAATGCCCTTGATGAGGCTGATGATCTCGTCGCCCGTCAGGGTTTCATATTCGAGCAGGCCTTTCGCCAGAACATGCAGATCGTCGATGCGCGTGGTGAGGATATCCTTCGCGCGATTGTAGGTCGTGTCGACGATACGGCGGATTTCAGAATCGATTTTCTGCGCGGTCGCTTCAGACACGTTCTGCGTGCGCGAAACGGAATGGCCGAGGAAAACCTCTTCCTGATTTTCAGCATAGGCGATGGGGCCAAGCTCATCGGACATCCCGAAGCGCGTCACCATCGCGCGCGCCATGCGCGTCGCCATTTCGATGTCGCTCTGCGCGCCGGTCGTGACTTTCTCGTGGCCGAAGATCAGTTCTTCGGCGATGCGGCCGCCGAACGCGACGCTGAGATCGGCCAGCATTTTCTCGCGCGTCAGCGAAAGCTGGTCGTGCTCGGGCAAACGCATCACCATGCCGAGCGCGCGACCACGCGGAATGATCGTGGCCTTGTGGATCGGATCGGAGCCCTTCACCGTCAACGCCACGATGGCGTGGCCGCCTTCGTGATAGGCGGTGAGTTTCTTCTCTTCGTCGGTCATGGCGAGCGAGCGGCGTTCCGCGCCCATCATCACCTTGTCTTTGGCGTCTTCGAGTTCGCTCATCGTGACAACGCGCTTGCCACGGCGCGCAGCCAGCAATGCTGCTTCGTTGACCAGGTTCGCAAGATCAGCACCGGAGAAACCGGGCGTGCCGCGCGCGATTGTGCGCGGCTCAACGTCGGGCGCCAGCGGCACTTTCCTCAAATGCACGCGAATGATTTTTTCGCGCCCGCCGAGATCGGGATTGGGCACCACGACTTCGCGGTCGAAGCGTCCGGGGCGCAACAGCGCAGGGTCCAGCACGTCGGGACGGTTGGTCGCGGCGATCAGAATCACGCCTTCGTTCGCTTCAAAGCCGTCCATCTCGACAAGCAATTGGTTCAGTGTCTGCTCGCGTTCGTCATTGCCGCCGCCGAGGCCAGCGCCGCGATGCCGCCCAACCGCATCGATTTCATCGATGAACACGATGCAGGGCGCATTCTTCTTCGCCTGCTCGAACATATCGCGCACGCGGCTCGCGCCGACGCCCACGAACATTTCCACGAAGTCGGAACCGGAGATCGTGAAGAATGGCACATTGGCTTCGCCCGCGATGGCGCGCGCAAGCAGCGTTTTACCTGTGCCGGGCGGGCCGACGAGCAGCACGCCTTTGGGAATCCGTCCGCCGAGTCGCTGGAATTTCTGCGGGTCTCGCAAAAACTCCACAATCTCTTTCAATTCTTCCTTGGCTTCATCGACGCCCGCGACGTCTTCGAACGTCACACGGCCCGTGCGCTCGGTCAAAAGCTTGGCTCGCGATTTGCCGAAGCCCATCGCCTTGCCGCCGCCGGATTGCATCTGGCGCATGAAGAAAATCCACACCGCCGCGATCAGCAGCAGCGGAAAGGCATTGATCAGAATGCCCAGAAACGAAATGCCGTTATCGCCCGGTTTCACATTGATCGCGACATTGTGCTTGAGCATACGCCCCACGAGTTCCGGATCGTTGGGCGTATAGGTGACGAAGGTGGAACCATTGGTCAGGTGGCCCGTGATCTGATCGTTCTCGATCGTCACGTCCTTGACCGCGCCCTGGGCGACCTGCTGGTTGAATTCCGTGAAATTGATGGCCGAGGTGCTGGCGTGGTTGCCGGTGCCCTGGAACAGGTTGAACAGCGCCACCAGAAGCAGCGCGATCAGGATCCACAACGCAAGATTTCTGAGATTGTTCAAGCCCGTTCACTCCTCGATGACCGCGCGCATCCGGATGCGGCCAATCCTCATACTAGCCAATTGTCTTTACTAGATAGTGATCCTCTTAACCCG
>DATCEI010000010.1:0-17966 GCA_036510185.1 Rhizomicrobium sp.
GCCCGCTGTTCGACACGCTGGAGCGCGACCACACCGCGCCGCCCGTGGCCATTCATCGCCCCACGGGCTTCAATTATTTTCTGTTTCGCCTCGGCCGCGGTTTCATGCACTCGGTCAATCAGGCTTACGAGATGATGGGCTATCTCGGCCGCGTGACGGTCGAGACGGTGGAAACCATCGGGCCGCAGAAACAGCTGCGCTGGGCGGCGTTTGTGCATCAGGTCGAAGAGACCGGCATCAACGCATTGCCGATTGTGGGTTTGCTGTCGTTTCTGATCGGCGTGGTGCTGGCCTATCAGGGCGCGGATCAATTGAAGCGCTTCGGCGCGGAAATCTTCACCATCAATCTTCTGGGCGTATCGATTCTACGCGAGGTGGGCGGGCTGTTAACCGCCATCATCATTGCGGGCCGTTCTGGTTCGGCGTTTACCGCGCAAATCGGCACGATGCGCGTCAATGAAGAAGTGGACGCGATGCAGACCATCGGCCTCAACACGGTGGATGTGCTGGTATTGCCGCGCATTGCGGGCCTCATGGTGGCGCTGCCGTTTCTCACCTTCTTCTCCGACATCATGGGCATGCTTGGTGGTGCTGTGATGTGTTATGCCGACCTTGGCATTTCCATTCCCGCTTTCCTGCGCCAGTTGCACAACGCGATCTCGCTCAACACATTCCTGGTGGGCATGATCAAGGCGCCTGTATTCGCCTTTGTAATCGGACTGGTCGGCTGCTTCGAGGGCCTCAAGGTCGAACGCAACGCAGAAAGCGTGGGGCGGCTGACGACGCGCGCGGTCGTGGAATCGGTGTTTTTCGTCATCGTGCTGGATGCCGGGTTCTCCATCATGTTCTCGATATTGGGGATTTGAGCGGTGAGCGGCGCGGCGCAAGGCAAAGAACAGGAAGTTATCATCAGCGTTCGCGGCCTTGTGAATGGCTTCGGCGGCACGATCATCCACGATCATATCGATCTGGATATCAGGCGCGGCGAAGTGATGGGCGTGGTCGGCGGCTCCGGCACCGGCAAATCGGTTCTGATGCGCTCGATCATCGGCCTCAATCATCCGCTTGATGGCACGATCACAGTCTTTGGCCAAAAAATCAGCGACGCCGATAATATCGCCATGCGTTCGTTGCAGATGCGCTGGGGCGTGCTGTTTCAGGAAGGCGCGCTGTTCAGTTCGCAAACCGTGGCCGAAAACATTCAGGTGCCGATCCGCGAATACACGACCATGTCGCAGGATCTGATGAACGAGATCGCATCGATGAAGCTCTCCATGGTCGGCCTGCCCGAAGATACCGCGAAGAAATTTCCCTCCGAGCTTTCCGGCGGCATGAAGAAACGCGCAGGGCTTGCGCGCGCGCTGGCGCTGGACCCGGAATTGCTGTTCCTCGACGAGCCGACGGCGGGCCTCGACCCCATCTCGGCGGCGAATTTCGACATTCTTGTCCGCGACCTGCAAAGAAGCCTTGGCCTCACCGTGGTGATGGTGACGCACGATATCGATACGTTGCGCGCAACGACGGATCGCATCGCGGTGCTGGTGGACAAGAAAATCAAAGTCGGCACGATCGAACAATTGCGCAAGGATCCGCATCCGTGGATTCAGGAATATTTCTCCGGCGTGCGCGGCCGCGCCGCGCTGGCGTCATAGGGAGGGCATCGGGCGATGGAAACAAAAGCCAATTACGTCGCAGTGGGCGCATTCGTTCTGATGTGCCTTGTCGGGATCGTGGTTGCGATCCTGTGGCTGACGGGCGCGCAATACAGTCAGGAATTCGCTTACTACCAGACCTATTTCAAAGGTTCGGTGACGGGATTGGGCGACGGCACGATCGTTCGCTACAACGGCATCGATGTTGGCCGCGTGAAAGAAGTGGCCTTCGATCCGGACGATCCGCAAAAGGTGATCGTCACGCTGCAAATCAAGCCTGAGGTTAAAATCCACACAGATTCCGCCGCCAGCATGGCCAGCGAGGGCCTGACCGGCGGCACTTATGTGGAAATAGACGGCGGCACGAAAAACTCGCCGCTGGTGACGCGGCAATCGGGACAAAAATATGCGATCATAAAATCCAAGCCGTCATCGTTTCAGCAGATCGTCGATAGCGCGCCGGAACTGGTGCACAAACTTCAGGTCATCAGCGACCGCATCATGGATATGCTGAACGATCAGAACCGGCGCGCGTTCGCGGAAATTCTTTCCAACACACGCGACCTGACCGCAACATTACAGCAAAATTCGGCCAATCTGAATGCGATCCTCAGCAATCTCAACACCGGCACGAAATTGTTCAATGATGATCTCACGCAATTTCACATGACGGTCGCAGACGCCGACACAACTTTCAAAGATGCAGACGCAACTGTACACAACATGACCAAGCTGACCGGCGATGCAGACAAATTCATCACCGGCGAAGGCCTGGCGCAAATTCCTCCGCTGCTTATGGAAACACGCAAAATGATAAGCAGCCTCAATCGTCTTTCCGACAAGCTCAACCGTCAGCCGACGCAATTGCTGTTCGGCGATCGCCGCGAAGGATACACACCCAAATGAGCACCACGCCGACCCTGAACCGCCGTCACCTGCTCGCAAGCGCGGGCGCGCTCATATTCGCTTCGGGTTGCTCCGGCATTGTCGGACCGCCCGCGGCGCCGCAGCTTTATGTGCTGAAGCCCACGCTTGTACCTCTGGATGACGCGCCAAGCGTTACATGGGCGCTGGAGGTTGGCGGCCCGGACTCATTGGACAGTCTCGACACCGAACGGATCGCCCTCACCCGTTCGACAACGACTATGGATTATTACGCCAACGCATCGTGGACCGGCCGCGTACCGGTGCTATTGCAAGGCCTGCTGGTCGAGGCGTTCGAGGAAAGCGGAAAAATCGCGAGCGTGGCTTCGGACACAGCGGAACTGCATTCCGATTTCACGCTGGAAACCGACATCCGCGATTTCGAGGCGCGCTATGACACGCCGGATGGTCCGCCGAAAGTGATCGTGCGCGTGGAGGCAAAGTTGTTCCGCAAGCGTTCACGCGAAATCGCCGCTAGTCTGAACGCCAACCAGGAAGTTCAGGCCGGCGGAACGAACCTTGACAGCATTGTCATGGCGTTCAATGAAGCGACGGGAGCATTGCTGAAACAGATTGTGGAATGGACGCTTCATACGCCCGCGCCTAGCGAAAGCTGAACCGGTTTGAATGGAGCTGCGGTCTATCGGGGGCCGAACCATGATCCGCGAGCGACCCCGCGATGATATTTAGTTCTTATGCGTATCTGATTTTTCTGGCTTGCGTGGTTGTTGCGTTCCGGTTTCTGGAAGTCCGGCTTCCGGGGCTGCGGCGCACGTTTCTGCTTATTGCATCGTTCATCTTTTATGCCTGGTGGCGCGCGGATTTTCTGTTGTTGCTGCTGGGTTCGACAATTGCGAATTTCACGATCGGCAGCGCCATCACCAGATCATGCGAGAAACGTCGTTCGCCGCGCATGCTTTTGCTGACGGGGCTGGTGTTCAATCTCGGCCTGATCGCATGGTTCAAATATGCCGGATTCTTCGCCACGACCGCGAACGGGCTTTTCGGCGCGCATCTTGCCGTTCCGAACCTGTTTCTGCCGCTGGCGATTTCATTCTTCACGTTTGAGCAGATTTCCTATCTCGTGGACGCCTCGCAGGGGCATGCGCCGCGCTATTCGCTTCTCGATTATTCCCTGTTTGTCAGCTTTTTCCCGCATCTGATCGCGGGACCGATCATCCGGCACAATGATCTGATCCCGCAATTCTCAAAGGATCGCGCGCCCGATGAGCGTGATGACGATCTGGCGCATGGCGTGACGCTGTTCACAATCGGCCTCGCAAAGAAGGCGTTGATCGCGGACAATCTGGCGCCTTTCTCCGACGCCATTTTTGCGGCCGCGCAACGTGGCACTTCTATCGGCGTCGTTGATGCGTGGATGGGCACGCTGTTCTTCGCGTTTCAAATCTATTTCGATTTTTCCGCTTACAGCGACATGGCGCTGGGTTCCGCCGCCATGCTGGGCATTCGTCTGCCGATCAATTTCAATTCGCCGTACAAGGCGGCCAGCATCATCGATTTCTGGCGGCGCTGGCACATTTCACTGTCCATGTTCCTGCGCGATTATCTTTACATCCCGCTCGGCGGCAACCGGCACGGCACGGCGCGGCGCTATGCAAATATCCTCATTACCATGTTCCTGGGCGGCCTCTGGCATGGCGCAAACTGGACATTCGTTATCTGGGGCGGATTGCACGGCATATATCTCGTCATCAACCACATCTGGCGACATCTGACGAAGACATTCGCCGTTTCGATCCCGTCCGGCCTGCGCGCCGTCACGCATGGCCTTTCCGTTCTCGTCACCTTTCTCTCGGTGGTTTTTGCGTGGACAATCTTTCGCGCCGATAATTTCGGGACGGCAGCGCGCATGATCGCGGGCCTGTCGGGTCTGGGCGGCCACAGCAAATTGCTGACATTTGGCGCGCCAGCCGCCGCCGCATTCGCCGTTCTGTTTGCGCTGGTCTGGCTGGCGCCAAACAGCATGGAAATTACGGGGCGTTTGCAATCCGCACCTGAATTGCAGCCCAACGACGCGAGGCCGCGCTATTTCGGAAATATCCAATGGCGTCCCACGCCCGCCGGTGCGATGACATTCGCCCTGCTGTTCGTCGTCTCCGTTCTGGCGCTGTCGAATTTAAGCCCCTTCATCTATTTCCAGTTCTGAACCATGGCGGCACGAAAATATCTGTTCTGGTTTTTCGGCACGGCAGGCGCGGCTGTCGCCGCGATCTTTTTGTTCAACCTGTTCGCGGATGCCTACATTCTCGATCACCGCGCCGGCGCAAGTGTGGAAACGGTTTCAGGTTTCGAGCGCGCATTAAAACCCGCATGGCTCGCGGCCATTCAACCGTCGATGGTTTTTATCGGCTCGAGCCGCGTGCGTATGGGGTTCGATCCTGTTCTTGTCGGCCGAATGTTTCACGCAAAACCTTTCAATTACGGCGCATCCAGCGCCACGGCATATGAAATGCGCCGTTATATTCAGGACGCGGCCGCGCAGCCCTCGGTGAAAACGATCATTGTCGGACTCGATCCGTTCGCGGGCGACGAGTCGGTTGAATCTTTCGGCTCGGGGTTCGATGAATCGCGACTGGCGGTAACGAAAACCGGCGCGCCCACGCCAAACCGCGATTTGCAGCTTTTTGCGTCACGTTATCTCAGCGGCGGCGCATTGGGCATGCACGCCCTAAGTCTTTATTTGCTGGCGCAACTTCGTCCCAATCAAATAGCGAGCGACCGTCCGGACATCTTCACGGCCTACAGCCGAATGACGCCGCCCGTATTTTATCATGACATGGCGCGGCGGCGCGGGCGCACGATGTCTCTTGATCCTTCGCAGGAAAGCGAATTGCGCGCGGTGCTTTCAGCGACCTGTTCCTATCGCGGCAGCGTTTACTGGTTCTTTCCGCCCGACAATTTTGCGGTCATCGCGCGCTACGTTGCGAATGACGCTGACGGGTTTGTCTCCTTCAAAGAGAGCGTCCTGGCGGCCGTGCGGAAACACAATTCCAGATGTGCAAATCAAATCCGTCTGTTCGATTTCATGTATTTGAATTCCGTCACCAATGAGGGCCTGGGCACACGGCACGAGCAAAGCATTTACTACAGCGATCCCATCCATTTCCGGCCGCAAACCGGATTGATGGTGCTCAAGCGTATGCTATCGCCCGCTGCGAATGACAAATTCGGCATAGAGCTGACCGCCGATCCGCGAGCCAGTCGGGATATCGAAGCTATTCGCGCGCAAACCGCCGAATGGGCAAGAAACTAGCCCGTCTTCGCCGCGATATAATTGTCCACGACATCATCGAGCACGCTCAATGGCACCGCGCCGCATAACAGCACGGCATCGTGAAAATCGCGGATATTGAAACGCGGCCCCAGCGCCGCGCGCGCCTTGTCGCGCAGCTTTAGAAACTCCAGCTTGCCGAGCATGTAGGAACACGCCTGTCCCGGCCAGACGGCATAGCGTTCGATTTCCGTTGCGGCCGACGCCTCCTGATCGCCCAACGTATCCATGTAATATTTCAGCGCCTGCTCCCGGCTCCAGCGCATGGCGTGCATGCCCGTATCCACCACCAGCCGCACGCCGCGAAACATCGCGTCATGCATGTACCCGATGCGGCCGAACGGATCGTTCTCATACAGGCCCATTTCGTCGGCCAACTGTTCCGCATATAGCGCCCAGCCTTCGAGATAGGCGGAGAAAAACGAAACCTTGCGCGCCAGCGGCAAACTTGCTTCGCGCTGAATGCTTCCCTGCAGATGGTGGCCGGGAATGCTTTCGTGGAACGTCAGCGTCGGCAACGTCCAGCTCGGCACTTCCGCGGTATCGCGCAGATTGATGTAATACGTGCCGGGGCGCGAGCCATCGAGCGACGGATCCTGATAATAGCCGCCCGGCTGTGCGGCTTCGGTGTATTTCGGGATGCGTTTGATGACGACATCCGCCTTGGGCAGAACGCCGAAATATTGCGGCAACCGCGCGCGAACCGCTTCAACCTTTTTGTTGAGGTCCGCAATCAGTTTGTCTTTGCCGTCATCGGTGTTGGGATATTGGTATTTCGGGTCCGTAAACATCGCGCGCAAACGCTCGCCCACCGTGCCCTGAATCATGCCTTGCGCTTTCATGATCGCATCGATGCGCGCGGTATAATCTTCCACCACGTCAAGCCCGGCTTTGTGAATTTCCGTCGGACTCATGGACGATGTCGTCCAGTAGGTGAGCGAGTCGAAATAATAGGAATCGCCGTCGGGGAATTTCCACACGCCTGCATCATGCGTGGCGCGCGGCTGCAATTCCCGCATCAGCGCGATCTGCCGGTCGAGCGCGGGATAAACTTTTTCCGAAACGATTTTCGCGGCGTCCGCGCCGTAATCTCCGGCGATGTTTTTGTCCTTCGCGCGCTTCGCAACCGACATGGACAGAACCGACTGATCGGCCGCCACGCTTCGCAAAGCATTCATTTGCTCCAAAGCCCCGGCGATGGAAAAATCGGGCGGGATCACACCTTCCGCCACGTCATGGCGCACGACTTCCGCGTCCTGATCCATGGCGGCGGCGAATGCTTCCAGACGCGCGAGATAAGCATCCGCATCCGCCTTCGTTTCGATGGAATGTTGGCTGTCCAGAAAATCGGGAATGGTGGAATACGCGCCCGACAATTGGGAAATCACATAGGGCTGACCCGCCGCCGCGGAAATCGGACCGGAACCACTGCCCACGCCGCCATTGCCGTAATCGCGCAGCCGGTTCGCCGCATCCGCCGTTTCCAGATCGTAAAACATCGTGTCGTAATTGACGCCGTCCATCCCCGACAGCGCGCTGCGATCGATGAGCTGAATCCGGATTACCTGTTCGCGCACCGTGGCGCGGTTCGTCTTGATCCCGGCCAGCGAGCGATCGTCGAGCTTGCTCTTTTCCGCCGCCCGGTCGCCGACATCGAGGCCCAGGCTCGTCGCCAATTCCGGCGAAGCATCCAGATACTGATTCATAAAATCGTCGAACAGATGGCTGAGCGCGGTGCTGGGGTCCACGCCCGCGGCGTGCGCGATGGGGGCATCCAAAGCTGTCAGGGCGGCCATGGCAACACCGGATTTCAGCACATCTCTTCTGTCGAACATTCAACAAACCCCCGTTTAACCGGCAAAGGCTAGTGCCTATCTTCCACGAGTAGCAAGCGGGGCAACCCATGTTTGCCCCTCACTTTTGTGCGAAATTGCGATGGAACAGATTGTCATCCAGCCCCTTTCCGCGAAGCCGGCGCTGTCCGCGGCCGGGATATTCGCCGCCGTCGCGCCACAGGCGAAACCCAACTATCTCAATGCTTTCCATTGCGGAGCGGCATCGCCGGAGCAGTTCGACATCACCACGCCATTGCGGATTTCGCATTTTCTCGCCCAGATTCTGCACGAAACCGGCGGCGGCATGGTGCTTTGGGAGAACCTGACCTACACCAAAGTGGCGCGAATATTGGCGATATTCGGGGTGGGCCATCATTCCGCCGCCGTCCGGCCCAACGAAGCGCCCGGCCTCGTCCGCAACCCGCAAGCCCTCGCCGAGCGCGTCTATGGGCTGGGCAATCCACGCACGGCGCGGGTGCTGGGCAACACGAAACCGGGAGACGGCTATCGCTATCGCGGCGGCGGCATGCTGCAAACGACGGGCGGGGCGAACTACAGAAAAATGGGCGAACTGACCGGCGCGGATTTCTATGGCGAGCCGGACCTCATCGTGGCCCCGGAACACGCGCTTAAGCCTGCCCTGCATCTGTGGGCGGACGCCGGCCTGAACGCAGCAGCCGACAAAAACGATATCCGCGCCATCACCAAGGCGATCAATGGCGGCACCATCGGGCTGGCCCAAAGGCAGGCATGGTTCGAGAAAGTATGGCCCATCGCCAGCGGCGGCGGTGCGCTTCCCGACACTGCGGGGGCCGCCGTTCCCATCGCATAATCTCGGCCCCGCCGGTCAGCTTGCTATCGCCGATATCCTTAAGTATTTGATCCCGCACTGCGGACAGGTGGTCGAGTGGTTGATGGCACCGCACTCGAAAGGCGCGGACGGCCCTCTCCGCGCTACCAACCTGTACTTAAAATTCCCAATTTCAGCACCCTTCGAATACCTTATCGGTTAGTCTGTGCCGCTGAATGATAGCTAGTCATGTGACGTTCGGTGGCAACACCGGTGGCAAATTCCGAACGCCATCCGTCGTGGATTGTCAGTACTCGAAACGCTCGTCGCGCCCTCGGTCCCGCTTGTTCTCCCACTCACGTTCCGCATTCGCTTCCTTTAAAAGATCGGCCTCGGCGGTTTCTATAAAGGCAGCCAATCCTACATCTCCACGTGCGTCAAACGACCGTAGAAGTTTTGCATTGGTTTCAAGAATTGTTGCTCGTGAGCCACTCCAACTGCGGGGCCGCAGTCTCTCGACGAGGGCTTCCATCACAGCCACCGTATCCGGCGCATTGTGCACCAGAGCTGAAGCAAGGGGCGTCCAGCCGGAAGGGTTGTGATCGGCGGACAGCGTGAAAGCTGCCGCAGATGACGCAATCGCGGGGAACCGAATAACAGCATCGCGCTGGCACCATTCAATCAATCCCGCTTGCGGTATCTGATCCATGGGGTTTGGCTGTAAGTAGCTAACCTCTTCCAAGATACGAGAACCCAGTGCAATTTCGACCGCGCCGCCTGTAAAGAACGCATCAAGTGCGGCGGCTGGTTGAACGCGAAAAAGTGCTTTCAATAATTGATTGTGGTCAAATCCATTAGTTTTATAAGAAGCAACGGCCTGCTTAAGGCTCGCACACATCTCGACGGCGGGGGCGTACCCCTCATCTCCCAAAAGACATCCTTCAACAACATTATCGAGTTCGAAATCTTCTTGCTGATCTCTCCTATCGAATTTTACTTTGGTCACCAGTTGCCTGCCGACGGCAACGAGTTCTGGCGCGTGCGGATTCTTGTCCGAATTATCAGCGAAATACTGCATGCTGAGTATATGAACCGCGACGCCGACTCCGTCGGACGCTTCTGTCAACGCGAGAATAAAGGCAACCAAATCGCCCGGAGGAACTTTATCCGTAGCGCGCCCCAAAGCGAGATTGTTGTAAATGTGCGTCGGAACCTTCCCAATCTGCAATGACTTAAGTAGCCGCTGCATTCCCCGTTGATCTAGAGTCACAGCAGATTGCAACATTGGGAAGTACGGAGCAAAAGTGGGGCTTTCTAACGCATCGTCCAGTAATTCGTTTGCAAAATCAGGGTCGCTAAGATTCCATTGCCATAGTATCCCGGACAGCAGCCTGAAATCCCGCCGTTCTTTTTCTAATTTGGAAAATTCATCTGTCAGAGTGCGCCAGAGGTCACGTTTATTTTTAGTTGCCTTCGCAAGTCCCATTCCAAAGTGCCACAGATTACCGCTTGCGGAGAACAATTCCGGCAGCAGTTCTCTAAACGTCCTTGGATCAGAGGCAACATCGGCACCGAGCACTTCAGCTTCAATCACCTTCTTTTCCATTGCGATGCGATATGAATCAGCTGAACTCACGTCTACATCATCAACATCGTAGTATCCGCCGCCTTTGGAAGTGAGTACGCGCCCTCTGACTCTTTGAGCCAAATCAACCGGTCTCAGTTTTTCTTCCAATTTTGACAGCCGCACATAATTTTCCGCCTTCGTATCTTTCTCATCGTAGTGTCGGGTCTGCTTTACGGCCTGCCACCCCTCCGCCCAAAAACCACGTGCTGCAATTTTCAACGAAAGATTTTCTAACTCGTCTCGGAGATTCGCATTGGCCCAAAGACCACGAAAGTGTGCGGCCAGCTGCGCCTGCGCGGCCCCTGAGACGGTATGGTTTGAAAGGATAATTTCTTCCGCGAGGGCGAACGCAGTGCGGTACCAATGAGCGATTTCGCCGTATGTCTTGGGCATATATCCGTAGTTGCGCGAATGTGCGCCAAATTGAAAATCATAGTGCGAACTGAAGTGCCTTGTTTGCAGCATTCCATTCAAAGCCGATAGTCCCAAGGCTTGCGCAGCTCGATTGGCCGACAAAAGTAACTTCTTCGCTACATTAGCGCGTTGTTCCACAGAAGCATGCGTACCAGAAAGAAAGATGTGGAACAGAGATGTGTGTATCTCTGAAGCATTTTTTGAAATCTCTGCGCTTCCAAATTGCACAAGCGTCTGGAGCAAGTTAGTGCAACGTTCGAAAAGCGCCGCAGCGTATGCGAGCGATCTTATCGCACGGGACAGATAATCCCCGCTCACGATTGGATTGCCCTGATCGTGGGCCGGGACGTTGATCTCAATCGCGTGCAAAGCCGCATCTGGGTTGGTAGACAACACGTTCTGAAATATCGCCTTCCCAAATTCGTTTAAATTCCAAACATCGCTAATCCATCCGCCTTGACTTAGCCATCCGCCAACAATATCGACTGCTTCCCTATTGGCATGTAGATAGCTCAATCGTTTCGCAAATGATTTGGCCAGTCGCTCGGACGCGCCGTTCACTAAGCTGTCCTCGATGCGTGCGTACGGTATGTTCTGTAGTGCGGTTGCAGCTAGTCGGTTTGCCACTGCGTGGGGTAGAACAGCGCGCCAAATGCCACGTCGCTGTGCTAAATCACGGCGTAGCAATTCCGCTACTCCACGGTAGACGTCATCAGTTGCCTTTCCGATAATCTTCGCCAACTTCGTAAGTTCACCTTCGTCACCTTCTGATATGTCCTCACCATTGAAGGAATAAACGAGCGAGCACACTTGCGCGACCTCTAGCAATGCTTTGTCTTGATCCTGTCGCTGCACGAATAGCCGCTGAAAAAGCTGATCGTCCGTCAAGTGATCCAATGTTCCGCTTTGGGCTACGGTATCAGTGAGAGCGATTGCTATGCGAGCATTCCCTCCGGAGAAATCCGCTGCGGTGTGGGCATCAATCTGCGAAAGATTTGGAAACCGTCTCCTTAGTAGTTTCTCAATGAGGTCTGTTGATGCAACTTGAACTTCAAAAACGGAAGTGC
Source organism: Rhizomicrobium sp. (assembly GCA_036510185.1). Taxonomy (GTDB): domain Bacteria; phylum Pseudomonadota; class Alphaproteobacteria; order Micropepsales; family Micropepsaceae; genus Rhizomicrobium. The sequence goes on from DATCEI010000010.1 coordinate 11,602, forward strand.
CCTCTGGTTGATCATCTCGAATATCATATTCCACGGTCAGTATGCTCAACTCGCTAGGGGGTTTTTTGGCCACCTCGGAAAGTCGACCGTGAAGTTCGGAAGCACAGTTATCGATGATCAAAATGGCGCGGGTTGTATTAGCAATTAGGTCTGATGCTAGTATCGTCGGCTGTGGATCGGGACCGTTGTTCATGTTTGTGTAGATAGCCAATGACGGGTCGAGGCTGTTCTCACCTATCCGGCTGTCAAACAGGGCTTGGACAAAGCGTGTCTTACCGACACCAGACAAGCCAACTAGCCTCACGACGCTTCGGGGCCGCGCCAATATCTCTCTAATCTTGGCTAACCCGGCCGCGGTGGCGAAATCTCCATCGGAGATCGCCGGGCGCTGACGAACGCGAATGCCTTCATCCAGTAGATACTCTGCGTCCATACCTTCATTGGGGTTAGCCCATGCCCCATATGGTTCCCAGCCTGGAATGGTTCTGCCAATGGTGTTGCGAACCCAAATGATGAGGCCAGCATGGTTGCGTACCCAAGACGCGACCCGGATACGGTCGTAAAAGTCCAGCGCCAGTTGTTTTGCATTGGCTAAGTCCTTCGTAGCCTCAGCCATCGCATCGCGCCGTCGCCGCAGGGCTATGTCGGATGTTGAGCCTTCGGAGCTTACAATGGCGTAGGCCCCGCCGTTGTCAGCAAGTTCTTGGATCACGGGGCGTATCGCGCCGCTTGGCCTCATCTCAAGTCCGATGGCTGAAGGCGGCATGTCTTGCTTCTTGACTTGAAAGCCTGTGGAAGGGCGAGGAATGAACCCATCTATGGGTTTGTCATTTGGCAACGCGACGCGCACATCCAGTCCGCCGTCTCCTGCATTTTGGTTTCCACCCCAAGTGACCGCAGCAGGCGAATAACCGCGAGTGCGCAATTCCGCTTCACACAAGAGGGCTATCAATGTTCGCAACTGCTCATCGTTCAATTGGGCAATATGGTCTGAAGTAATCTCAAACATCGGATCGCCTCGCTTCTGATCTTCTCAATCTACAGAAGTCAGAGACATTCGGCAGCTTGAAAATGGGGATCGTTCGTCAACGTACGTAACCGTTGCGATAGTTTTTGGCTTCAGCGAATGGTCGGCGGTACTATTGGCAACCCGTTCATGTTCGCTTTGCCGCGCCCGTGGAACTCAATCGAGCCAAATTAGTGTGTAAACGTCTGAGAACGCGAGCGACTGAGGCAGGATGCCAACGCCCGCCTTGCCGGGACGGCAATCCTGCGTTGTTCAAGTATCTGGCAATTTGCTGAGTGGTTTGTGCGCCCGCGTCACCTGCCGCAGCAATCAACCGGCCGATCTCGATGGCATATTCGGTTGCGGCGGCCTTGTGCCGTTCGGCTAGTACTGCCCCATTGGCACCAAGCCGAATACCCCTAGCTTTTGCGGCGGCCAATGCGGAGCAGGTGCGGTCGCGGATCATTTCACGTTCATGCTCGGCGAATGCCGCCATGACGTGCAGGACGAGACGGGAAGCGTGCGGCATATCCACAGCTAGGAAATTAGTCTTCGCCTCCATCAACGCCGAGATGAAGGCGACACTCCGCGCCAGCCGGTCGAGCTTCGCAATCAGCAACGTGGTCTTCTCGCGCTGGCAGGCGTCAAGGGCTTCACGGAGTTTGGGACGGTCGCGCCTACCGCCGCTCTCGATTTCGACGAACTCGGCGACGATAGTCCCGGTTCGACCCGCGAGGAATTGGCCGACGGCCTCACGCTGTGCGTCCAAACCAAGTCCTGAGCGCCCTTGCCGATCCGTCGAGACCCGGTAATAGGCAATGAACCGCTGGTCAGCCACGGCGCTGCGACCTCGCCGGAACAGGTAAAGGAAGGTTTGCCTGTTCCAACATCTCTGCGGACTTCCCCAACGCCTTGGCGGCACTATTCCAGACTGCCAGACGCGCTGCGGTGAGGGTGGGCCGTTCGCGGGCGATCCATGCGTTCAATTCAGCATGACGTTCGGCAGGCAGTCCCTTGAACAGAAGATCGGCGCGGCGAGCACGTTGGTGTAGTTCGTCGCTCATGGACCAGACCAACGTGCGGTCGCAGGCCGCGCTCTCGGCGTTCCACAAACAGGCGGCGACTTGGCGCTCGCCGAATATGGGAATGGTGAGATAGGAGCGAAGCCAAAGACGCACGGCGCGCCTACCCATGCGGGTATGGAGGGGATCGAAGCAGTAGCTCGGCAGTTCGCCAATCAGTTCGGGCGGCGATAGATCGTGGGTGACGACGCCATCCGTGCACACGGGTGTATGCAACACCCAAGCGAACGGCACGAAGATCGGTAGCGCGTCGCGCTGACGCGCGGCGTAGCTCGCGCAGGCTGTCAGGAGCAAAGACGGCACACCGAGTTCGCGCAGTGCATCGAACACAGCTGAGATGCCCGGTGCAATACGGAACCCGAAATCAGATCGACCGCTCGCGAGCACGGCGGCACGCAAACGTCTTGTCCAAGGAAGATGCGAACTTGCGCTCATCGCAAGAAGCGCACTGGGCGATGCTGTTCTCAGCGCGGCCTGATCGTTGTCGAACATCGCCTCGCGGGAAATGATCGAGTTGAGATGGTCGCCTGTGCGGTCCTTCGCAGCGCCGCAGGCGCGTACCAGCGCGATGTCGAGGGCGTAGGTATCACCTCCTAACAGACGGCGGCCCTGAGACAGTGTGGAGATCGCAACCAATTCCGCCGTTACGTCAATGTCGGCGATGCCGATGTCTTCGAGCGCCACCGTCATCAAGCGACGCCACAGGCGCGAACGGTCGAGAGCGAGAAGCTGATGGCCAGCGCGGCGGGCAATAGCGATGTCGCCGCGCCGGATGGATTTTTGCACCGTAGAGGCGAGCAGCCATTGATCGGCGTAAGGGAACGGTGCCGGTGGTCTGCCGTCGATGTTGACGGCGGCGAGGTCGTCGATGCGGTCGTATAGAAATTCGAGCAGCGGGTTCGACCGAACAGACAAGCGCAAATCCGGCAAGGGCTACATACTTTTACGTAGTTGAAACCAACTCCTGTGCAATTGGAATATCGAGTGCCGAAAGTAAATGTTTGTGTCGGCCTTTAGCCAACAGCTTCCCTTAATAGCTGATCGATTCAAATATAAGTTCTGGTTTCGTCGTTATCTTGTGTCGTACGTCGCCAGAACGACATGCTGGCCGTCTGTGACGATGGCGCATTTGATGTCTGCGAGCACTACTTGCAATGTTTCCGAAACATCACGGGGACTGTCAATTGTCGGCGCTCCATTATCGACTTTTCCTTGGGCGAAGAAAGGTGGTTTTGGAGCAATTACGACGGCTCCCTTCATTGAGGTTTTAAGAGTACGAGCTTGTTGAGGGTCTGCCGGTATTTCGAAAATCAGATTCGAACTACGTTTCTGGCCGTATGGAATTGCTGCAAAAAAGAGGTCTTCTCCAGGCTCGCCAACTTCGCCTTCGCGCTCGAAAATGGTCTTCGTAAGCTTTTTCACACGAGCGATAGTCGCATTCACACCGAAAGCGTTACTTCCCTGATATGTGCCTACTCGGGCTTCTTTGCTTGAGACAGCGATGTCGAGATTGGACGAAGAAGGGCTAGCATAGCCAGCGAATTTCACCTGGCCATATAGCGGTGTGCCATAGCCGAATACACCCGTGTAATCCGTTAGGACGTTCGCCAAGGCATAGGATTGCACCTCGAACTTATGCTCATCAGCATTATAGATCGCGTAGGTTGGATCGAACGGAATGGAGACAATATACGTCGGTGACAAAGATGATTGCGCCAACTGAAGGCGTGCGGCGTAGGCATCCGAGGATTCAAACTCATCTTTTTTTAGTGGAAGTTTCGATACTTTGGCAATTACGGCATCAATTGTGACGGGGGCAATTGTAGTGCCGACTAACGCACTGCATGAATTCTCAGCCCATACTTTCGGCGTAAACGAAATAGAACCCGCTACGACAGCGGCACACCAATGTTTCGTTTTGACCGTCATGGCTCGCTCTCCCTTGATTCCAAGAATCAATGTGCTTCAGCACGCAAAGCAATTTGATAGTTTCAGCGCGCGCTACGTCATGGTGACATAGTCCCCCATCGTTTGCGCAAGCATCGGCATCAGAAGAACATCGAATAGAGCAGACAGCCAACTACGACCAAGGCGATCAGACCGAATATCTGCTGATCGACAGGGCGAAGTTCGGTTTTTGGCGCTGACGCCTCTTCGGCAATCCTGATCTGAGTGCGCGTGCCCAGCATTGTGCCACCGATCAACCCGATTGGCCCGAGTAGCAGGCCGCCGATCAGTCCGCCCTTAATTCGACCTTTGCGCTGAACCGCGATGACCTGCGTTAATTTTGGGGTATCGGGCTGGGTCATTTTGCGTCACCAGTCGCAGCGGCGGAAAGGGACATGCCCTCACACCAAACTTTCACAATGGTTGGCGATGGGCCAATTATGACTTTACCCGTATGTAACGAACCTACTGCCGCCATGTAATATTGCTCGCCGACATATCCTCCAAAACCATTTTTCCCATTTACCGTCCCACAAACATAATCCACGTCACTATCGCCAGCGGCGCTGGCAACCCAATACTGAGGGCCAAACTCAGCCGAGTCAGGGTCGCGCAGTTGTTGCTTGACCAACTCCTGCGCCCTGTAATGCGCCATTTGAACGGCTCTCCGCTTATCGTCTGCCGCTTGCGCCGCCTGCTTAGCGATGGCATCGGAAGCATTCTCGGCGGCAATTTGGGCAGCCGTGGGTGTTCCGTATTTTGCGTGGAGCGCAAATATCGAGCCCTGCACCAAAATAAAGAGGCTTAGCGCAAAGAACCCGACGAATTTAAGCGCCTTCTTGAACTCTTTACTCATTTCGTGCCTCCACGGTTACGAAACGGACGCATATCTGGGTGCCACACAAACATCTTGGAATGAGAATCCTTAATAAATTGTGGGTCTATTGTCCGTGGTTTGACGTCCTCATATTGTTTGCTTTGCCCTATGCGGGCACATGTCGTTGTTGCGAGAAATTTGCGGCGATTGAGGGTTCTGCGGTCGCTATCGCAGGAAAATTTGGCTGTCGATGCGGGAGTTGACCGAACGTATGTGAGCCGTCTCGAACGCGGGATCGAAAATCCGACCATCGCGGTGCTCGAACGTCTATCCATCGCAATGGATGTCGATATTGCAGAACTATTCGATGCAACGCGCGTGGCACGGGGACCGATCAAACCGTTACCCAGCGGCAGGCATAAGCGGTCGTAAAGTTGTGTCGGTTGGGTGTGCTGATGGGCATCCGAGGAGCGCGTAGGAACGTTGAGGGCAGGCTTTCGTTGATCGTGGGGGGAATTGGGTACGACGCGCAGGCCTTCATCGTGCAGGACTGGCGCGCCCGCCCCCGCGAGTGATGGAAATGAACTGGTCAGATGCCTAGGCTTTGCTTGCGGCGGACACGGCGACGGGCGCGGCCGGTGCGAACCTTCCGCATGCGCGCCGCCGCCACGATCTGCCGCCATGTGTTTTTCGCGGCCCCAAGTTCTTCTGTCATGGCTTCGGCGATGGCAAGAAACGACGATCCATAATCGTCTTCGGCATTCCGTAATCCGTAGCCCATAAGGGCGAGGGCATGAGCGAAGGCGAGCGCCTGATCGAGCGGTTCTTCCAGCTCACATATAAGCATGAAGATGCGGTGGCGGAGTTCTTCAACGGATTTAGCTTCTGGCACGCACGAACTGGGTGAAGGTTACAAACTTGAACGTAGTGAATACCGACGCCGGTGCAATTGGAAACACTGCCACACAGGCACGGGCGACTGGGAAGATCAATTCGGATCAGTCGCGCACGCTACTGTTGCCCGAGATCAGCCAACGCCCATTGCGTCTCGTAAATAGTGTGCCGTTTGGGACGGAAAAACACACAACTGCACCTTGGTAGGGCACGCGATTGAAGTCGGCTTTTGTTAGAGATCGATTAGTATGCGGACTACAGTGGACTTCATATCTTCTTTGCCTGTTTCCAGGCGGTTGGCTATCGGCGTTCCGAACCGCAAAGCCAAGGCGGATTGCAATTCCGGTTACCTGCTCCGCAAGCAATTTAGACGTCGTCGCATACATGAAAGCGCCATCACGACCTTTCGCCGGAATGCTCCCGTCACCGTCTATCATCGGTGCAAGGACAAGCGGAAGCTGTCTGTAGGATAGGTTCAACACCCATGTCGGGAGTCGCTTCACATAAGACCGCTCTCCGCAGTGCTCGCGAAGCCACGTCCATACATGAAGATTGGACATGGAGAGTGCGACCGCCTTTGGTCCCTTAATGCACGTCACTCTGCCAAAAAGCCGGGTGC
>DATCEI010000011.1:0-5354 GCA_036510185.1 Rhizomicrobium sp.
GAACCCCACGCAACGGATGCCCTTGCGCTCGAACGCGTCGTACCAGCCCAGACGCCGCCACGCTTCGTTGCGGTTCTGGGTAAAGCCGTGGATGAGCACGATCGGCCGCCCGCGATTTGTGGGGCCGATATCGTCATAGGCGAGTGTCACGCCGCCGGAGGAAAATTGCGCCATGGCCCTCGTTAACGGCCACGCCCGTCCTGCGCAAGCGGGTTATGCAGCGGCGCTCAGGAAATCCGAAACGAAGGATGTCTGCGGCGCGCGCTTCACATCCTCGGGCTGACCATATTGTTCGATATAGCCGCCATTCATCACGGCCACGAGGTCGGCCATCGCGAAGGCCTCTTCCTGATCATGCGTGACGAAGATCGTGGTGATGCCAGTGCGATTGTGCAGCGCGCGTAACCAGACGCGCAGTTCTTTGCGCACCTTGGTGTCGAGCGCGCCGAACGGCTCATCGAGCAGCAACATGCGCGGTTCGATGGCGAGTGCGCGCGCGAGCGCCACGCGCTGACGCTGGCCACCGGAGAGCTGGCTCGGGTAGCGGCCGCCGAGACCTTCAAGCTGCACAAGCGCCAGCAATTCTTCCACGCGGCGCGAAATCTCCGCATTGTCGGGGCGATCTTTGCGCGGACGCACATCGAGGCCGAAGGAAATGTTTTTCGCCACCGTCATGTGTTTGAACAGCGCGTAATGCTGAAACACAAACCCTGCGCGGCGGTCGCGCGCCGGAACGCCAAGCCAGTTGAGATCGGCGAAACGCACCGACCCGCTATCGGCAAAATCGAGGCCGCCCAGAATGCGCAGCAGCGTCGTCTTGCCGGAACCGGATGGCCCCAGCAACGCCACGAACGCACCTTGCGGCGCGGTCAGGCTCACGCCCCGAAGCGCGGAAAAGCCTTTGTAATTCTTCGTTATCGTATCGACGACAAGCGACATCTTCGTCTCCATCAATGTCTGTGTATTGCCGAGAGTTCGTCCGCGTAACGCCATTCAAGCAGCGATTTAACCGTCAGCGTCACGAGCGCCAGCATCGCCAGCAGTGACGCCACGGCGAATGCAGCGACAAACTGGTAATCGTTGTAGAGAACTTCCACCTGCAACGGCATCGTGTCGGTGAGACCGCGAATATGTCCGCTGACGACGGCCACCGCGCCGAATTCGCCCATCGCGCGCGCATTGCAAAGCAGCACGCCGTAGAGCAGGCCCCATTTGATGCTGGGCAGCGTCACGCGGAAAAAGGTTTGCCAGCCGGTCGCGCCTAGCGAGACAGCCGCCTCTTCTTCGTCACGGCCCTGATCGACCATCAGCGGGATCAATTCGCGCGCCACAAACGGAAATGTCACGAACACGGTGGCGAGTACGATTCCCGGCAATGCGAAGATGATGCGGATGTCATGATCGCGCAGCCATGGGCCGATCCAGCCCTGCATGCCGAAAATAAGAACATAAGAAAGGCCCGCCACGACCGGCGAAACGGAGAAGGGCAGGTCGATCAGCGAAACGAGAAAACTCTTGCCCACGAAATCATATTTGGCGACGGCCCACGCGGCGGCGACGCCAAAAATCACGTTGGCGGGCACGGCAATCGCGGCCACGATCAGCGTGAGCTTGATGGAGGAAAGCGCGTCGGGGTCGGTCAGCGCGTGCAACGCGATGCCGATGCCTTTGTCGAGCGCCGCCGAAAACACCACGATCAGCGGCAGGAAAAGAAACAGCGCCACGAAGGCGATGGTAAGCCCGATGAGGCCCAGCTTCATCAGCGGATGGTCTTCGGTGGCGCCGCGCATGGTTTTCATCAGCGGTTCTCGTAAGCCCAGGCTTGCAGCGCGTTAAGCGCGAACAAAGCGAGGAAGGAAATTGCCAGCATCACCACGCCGATGGCGGCCGCGCCCGCGTAATCATATTCCTCCAGCTTGATGACGATGAGCAGCGGCGCGATCTCCGACCGCATCGGCAGATTGCCCGCGATGAAAATCACCGAGCCGTATTCGCCGATGGCTCGCGCAAAGGCGAGGCCGGTGCCCGTGATGATCGCAGGCCCCAGCGTGGGCAACACGACGCGGCGGAAAGTCTGAAAGCGGTTCGCGCCCAGCGTGGCGGAGGCTTCTTCCGGCTCGCGGCCGAGATCGGAAAGCACCGGCTGCAACGTGCGCACGACGAACGGCATGCCGATGAAGATGAGAGCAATCACAATGCCCAGCGGCGTGAACGCGGCCTTAATGCCGAGCCAAGCAAGCGGCGCGCCCAGCCAGCCGTTTTGCGCATAAAGCGTGCATAGCGCGATGCCCGCGACCGATGTGGGCAGCGCGAAGGGCAGGTCGATCAGCGCGTCGATCAATTTCTTGAACGGAAAATTGTAACGCACCAGCGCCCATGCCACGAGCAGGCCGAAAAACATATTGATGATCGCGGCAATTGCGGCGGTGCCGAAGGAAACCTCAAGCGCCGCCAGCACGCGCGGCGCGGTAACGGCAGAAATGAAACCGCTGAAACCCAATTCCCACGGGCGGATGATAAGTGCCGCCAGCGGAATCAGAACAATCGCCGACAGATAAAACAGCGTGAAGCCGAGCGACAGGCCGAAGCCCGGCAGCGAACTCGGCCGCCGCCACGCTCCGCCAATCGTAAGCGCCGCCATTCTTATTGCCCCGGCTTGTAGATCTGGTCGAACACGCCGCCATCGGCGAAATGCGTCTTCTGCGCCTTCTGCCAGCCGCCGAAATCCGCATCGATCGAATAGAGTTTCAGCGTGGGGAAATCCTTCGCGTGCTCCGCCAGCACCGCCGCATCGCGCGGGCGATAATGGTTCTTCGCCTCCAGTTCCTGCCCCTCTTTGGAATAGAGGAATTGCAGATACGCCTCGGCTACTTTGCGCGTGCCGTGACGGTCCACATTTTTATCGACAATCGAAACCGGCGGCTCGGCCAGAATGGACGAGGGCGGATAGATGATTTCGAATTTGTCGCGGCCCAGTTCGTCCAGCGCGAGATTGGCTTCGTTTTCCCATGACAGCAGCACATCGCCGATGCCGCGCTGCACGAAGGTTGTCGTTGAGCCGCGCGCGCCGGTATCGAGCACGGGAACGTGACTATAGAGATTGGCGATATAGGCTGTCGTTTTGTCCGCGTTGCCGCCGGGCTGATGCGAGGCCCACGCCCATGCGGCGAGATAAGCCCAGCGCGCGCCGCCGGAGGTTTTCGGATTCGGCGTCACGACCTGAAGGCCGGGCTTCACCAGATCGCCCCAATCCTTGATCTTCCACGGATTGCCCTTGCGCACGAGGAACACGATGGTGGACGTGTAGGGCGTGGAATTTTGCGGCAGGCGCGTTTGCCAGTTCGCTGGAATAAGCTTGCCGATGGACGAGATGGAATCCACGTCATAGGCAAGCGCCAATGTCACCACATCCGCATCCAGCCCATCGATGACGGCGCGGGCCTGTTTGCCCGAGCCGCCATTCGACATGCTGATCGCCACATCATCACCCGTCTTGGCCTTCCATTGCGCGGCGAAGGCTTTGTTGACGTCTTCGTATAATTCGCGCGTGGGGTCGTAGCTCACATTGAGCAACTTCACGCCCGCGGCCTCGGCGTTGCTTGCAAGCGCAAGCGCCGCCGCGGCGATGGTGATGAAAATACGATTCATGGCGCTCTCCCGGTCAAATCAAAGCGAAATTTGCGAACGCAACGCGACTGTATCGATGCGTTGGCCGGCGTTCGCACCCGACGAACTCAGACGGCCGACATCGATGTTTTGATATTGCAGTTCAAACCGGATGACCTGGTTCGGATACCAGTTGAGGCCCGCCGTCCAGATATCCTGCTCGCCGCCGCGCAAGCCTACGGGGAACAGCGATGAATTCACGGGAATCACGGTGCCCGCGCCGCCTGCGTTGTCGTTGAGATCGAGCACGCTGTAGCGGCCAACCAGTTCCCACGCGCCCCAGCCGCCGTCCTTCAAGGAGAAGGGCTTGTCGGGCTTCGGCGCGCCGAACGATGCCGTCGCGGTGTTGTAGGGGCGCGCTTCGCCGGTGAAGATCCAGCTTGCCTGCGCATACCAGCCGTCGAAATTGAAAGTGGGCGCGCCCACCTGCTTCTGGTCGATGTCGTAAGCGAAATAGCCGCCCTGCGCGTAGAAATTGTCATACTCGCCGCCCGCTTCCACGGCCCATTGATCGATCGTGCTGGTCTGCAGATTGCCGGTGCTGACGAGTTTGATGCCTTCATTGTCCACCGTCAGTTCCGGCGGATCGGAAATCGAGGCGGTGTTTGTCGATGCAGCGCCCGCCGCATTGTCCGCGGTTTTGAAGACATAGGTGCCGCTGCCGCTCAGCGCGAGCTTCACATCGCTGTCGGAGTAAACGAGATCGGCGATGCGGCCGAGGAACGCCGTCTGCTCGTCGAACACGCCGGTGTCGGCGATCTTGTCGCCGGTGAACGACAGCGAGGCGAAGAATTGGTCGCCCATATAAAGCAAGCTCACCGCATCGCGCCCGTCGCCGCCGGCGATGTTGCGCGCCGCATCTGCTGGCGAATTGCGTTCGAGGAACATTGTGTCGGAGGACGACGTTGCGTCTTCCAGGCCTGCAGATGGCGGATAGGCGCCGATGCGCACCGCGAACGGTTTCAGCCCATCGTACTCGGCATAGATCGACTGGATGTGACCCGGCGATTCCGAACCGGCGCTGCTCGCGAAATCGTAGTTGAAATAATACGACCAGTCGCCGAACACTTTGCCCTGCACGCCCAATTGCGCGCGGCGGAAATTGGAGCCGCTGGAAAGATCGGGCGCGTTAGTGTTCACCGCTTGTGCGCTCTGGCTGTAATAGGCGCTGTCGAACTGGCCGAGCGCGCGGATCGAGGCGGTGAATTTACCATCCGCCGAAGAGATCGTGGGGCGGCCATTGTCGATGGTGGCTTTCGGCGCGGCGGCAATCTGCGCCTGCGTGTCGGCATATTGCGCCGATGTGCTGCGCTTCAGATCGCTGATCTGTGCTTCGACGTCCTGCACCTGATCGGCGGGCGCGGCCACGGGCTGAACGGGCGTGTTCTGTTTCTTCAGGTCTTCGACTTCGCTGTTCAGTTGCTGAACTTCTTTTTCCAGCGCTTCGATCTTGGCGTTCGTCGCCGCCGTGGATGCCGCATGGGCGGCGGGCGCAATCGCAAAAGCCGCAACGCCGCAAAGCAGCACCGCACGGAAACCGTTCGTCGAATTCATTTTGGTGATCCCTCTGTTGACCGCCGTTGCCCTTGATCCCGCACGGCAACGTCCATTTTTCATGTAATGTCTATTGAGTCAATAGAGATTTAGGGCAATAATGCCAAGTCTCTGTTTTCACGGGAAAATACTTG
>DATCEI010000012.1:0-7104 GCA_036510185.1 Rhizomicrobium sp.
CGCGCCAACGCCTCGTCCGCCGATAGCGACCCCTTAACGCCCTTGGACCGGGCGTCTCCTAAAGCGTCATCGGAGAACATCAATTGCACGCCAGCCTGAGACATATATGCGCGTAGCGCCATTCTGAGATCGCCCGCGGGAACATCGAAATTGCTGGCAAACGCGCCTGTCGCCAATAAAAACGCACATGCGCTTGCCGCCAACATGATGCTGATATATTTGAACATCTTCATGCACCCATTTTCGTGTACTGCTGGAAAACCTTCTCCCGCCGCACAAATTTTTGTGTCGACCGATCAGCGGGAAATTACGATCTCGCTGCCCAATCGTTGAACATGCAATCCCAAAACATCCCGCGCCAGGCTCGTGAAGTCAGAGGTGTTGCCTGTTTGGAACGTACCCGTGATAGTTTGCTGGCCAGCAACCGCGTCCGCGACGACCAACTTTTCGCTGTTATAGCGATTGAATTCCGCAGCAGCGTCAGCCACCGTCGTTCGGTCGAAAATCAACAAACCTCGCCGCCAACTCAGAACAGCGCTGAGGTTTTGGGCCGGCCGTTTGAGCATCGACAGCGATGCGCTCGTGGCAATTGCGGTATCACCTGGTGTCAGAAGCACTGATTGACGCAAGTGGGAATTCTCCGTTTCCAGTCGCGCGCGGCCTTCAGTAAGTGCCATCGTCAGGCGGCCGTTGTCGAGCCGAAGCAGAAATTTCGTGCCAAGATCCGTGACGCGATGACCTGCAGCGATGACTATGAAAGGGTGAACCACATCATGTTTGACTTCGAAAAAAGCTTCGCCCTTTTCAAGAATTGCAACTCTTTGACCAGCATTCTGCGTTACACGCAGAACGCTGCTTGTATTGAGTTCGATCGTGGATCCGTCTCCAAGCAGAACGACGCGATGTTCACCAAGCGATGTCCTGTAAATCTCCTCCTGCGACCATGACATGTAGGCGCGTACGCCAATCCCGACAACGCCGATGATGAGCAAGCTTGCCGCGACACGTGCCGCAACCGCCATAGCGCCACGGCCCTTACCAAGCACGGCCTTTTCCGGAACGAGGGGGCGCAATGCGGCCATCCGTTCTCCGCGCGTCCACCCCGCTTCAAGCCGCCAATACGCAATCTCATGAGCTGGAGATTCTGCCAACCACGCGTTTAGCTTAACTTCATCAGCGTCACTCCAGGCCCAGAAATGACGACGGCCAAACCAATCGGCAGCCTCTTCTTCGATGAGTTGGAGGACGGGTTCGCCGGGCTTCTCAGTCATGGTTTTCTCGGAAGCTCACGAGGATCTATCTGAAGTACGTTCGCGAGGCACTGGACGCCGCGTTTTAGGTAATGAGATACCGTAGACTCAGTGATGCTCATGCGCTCTGCGATTTCGCGCCCGCTGAGACCATCAACGCGTGCAAGAACCAAAGCCTCGCGGCATCGCGGCGGAAGACAATCGAGGGCCGATTGCAACCGGCGCAGTTCATCCCTGGCCAGAGCACTGCGTTCCGGGCCCGGAGCGTCAGTCGCAATCTCCAATGCATCCAGATCCGCTATAGCTTCTATCGAAACGACCTGTTCCTTGCGCACGCGATCGACGATGAGATTTTTGGCAATCGTAAAAACGAAAGGCCTGACAGGATCGGGAAGTTGTGCTTTTGCGGCTTCGTAGACGCGCAGATACACATCTTGCCGAAGGTCGGCGATTTCGCTTTCGTTACGCCAATTGTGCCGTAGGAATTGCATCAATACCGTTTCCAAAGGGAATACTTCACGGATAAACCAAGCCCTCAACCCAAGCGCGGTCATATCCGCTACCGCAGAGGTGCCTCGAGTGGCCCTAAAGTCTGTTTCCGGCGTCTCAATCATCCCTTGCCCATTCGCCTCTCGCGGGTTGGAGCTTAGGGTCTCACTAGATTGAACGAAACAGATCGGAATAACTTGGCGGAGGTAAGGAAAATATTTCGGGCGCGATCCTTCCACCCGGAACCAGGCGGGCTCTGGGCCCCGTGAAGCACCGCCATATATCGGCGGTTCGAGGCGGGTTCCTTCCGGCCTCAACGATGTCCCGGCCGCCATCCAGTTCGGTGGCGCAATAAGCTCCGAAACCGCCCCCAAGTCTGCAAAACCGCCCGGACCCAACAATGATGACAATTCATCGAATTCGATTGTGGCTTGGTGCAATAGTCGCGAGCGCTTACCCTCCAATGCCAATACTGACATTGGCGAAGGGGCCGTAGAAGCCGCGCGTTTCTTTTTGAGATGTCAGTAGTCCGCCATCGATTGCGCCGAAGAAGAAATCTCCACGATAGCCGAAACTGACCTTCACGTTCGGCAGATGCCAAGAGAGCCCCGCGAAACCGCCGAGATTCGGCACCACCGCGATCCGGGCACGTGCGGGCGCCTGTGTCGATTGAGACAGGACCTTTGGCGGGAACGCTGTGTAGCCCGGATAATTGCCGGGCCTGTAATATCGCAGATTTTCCGTACGCAACGAAGCGATCGCTTTCTGACGTCCGAACAATATCGCGGCATTCGCGCCCCAGTCCATGGAAACACCATCGGACTGCGATCCCAACAGCGGCGCTGAAACGTCCCATGAAACCGAAGGCCCAATGCCGTTGAAGCTGTGGGCTGCAAGAAATTCAGCTTTGTGACTGAGTTCGCTGTAATCATACCTGATCTGAGGAGTGATGATGGCCGTCAATTGGCCTTTCGTGCTTTCATTCAATTTTGCGATGCGTATCCCTGCGCTGACGACGGAGTTGCCGCCGAAGAATCCAAGTCCGATATCCTTGCCTGCCATGAAGTCGATGGTCGCGTGCGTGGAATGGCTCTGTTGAGCGGCGTCGGAGAAATCGTAATTGGTCAGATGGTATCTGGGCCTACCGCTTATGCCGGTTGGATAGTCGATGAATTTGTACGATTGATCATGGCTACTCTTGGGGCCATGTTGTGCTCTGCCATAACGGATGGACGCGGAATAAATCCAGTTGGAATTTTCCGGCGTAAAACTGAGTTTCAAATCGGCATCGAATCCGATTATCGGCAATTTGCCGAAGGGCAATGGTTGGGGATTGGAGATCGGCGGCGCCAGGTTGGGCGGCGACCAGAAATTGTTGCCGGCACTTATCTGATCGAAGGCGCCGCCCACCTCGATCCATACCGTGGGATGATCGACATCTTCCGCGCGGACCTCGCGTGTTCCATATATCGAAGCCAGCAATGCCAAAGCGGAAACGCTTGTCAGTAATTGCCTGCGGAAATTTTCCTGCGCGGCGTTCATCGATTCGCTCATCGTCTTCCCCTTACCAGTTCTTCGTGACGCGGACGCCGATCAATTTGGGATCGGTGACGAACACGTTTGTCGTGAGCGCCGTGTCATCGCTGTTGAGGAACGCGCCGGTGATCGCCGTCGTGTTGAACACGTTCTTGTCGTAGAACATCACCTGCCAGCCGTTCTGGTTGGTGAAGGTCAACGACAGGTTGACATTGGTATAGCCGCGCAACCGGTCATAAGGGTTGTCATTGAAGACACGCGCCCAAGAATAGTCCTGCCAGTAATAGTCGCCATGCAACGTGCCTGCCCAATCTGTTGTCAGTGGGATCGTGTATTGCGCGCCGAAAGACGCTGTGAACGGCGGGGCGTTGGGCAACTGGTTGCCAGCCAAATTCTTGTCGAACCCCTCGCCATTGTTTGGCGCCGTTGTTCCGTCGAACCCCGACGACGGAAAGTCCGGATTGAGATACTGCACCGCATAGACAGGGTCTCTATGAAGGCCATAAGCAAACTGGCACGCGAAACCGTTGAGTACGGAGGAGATAAAGAAGCCTTCGCCAATGAACCCGATGGAATTAGCGAAATCGCGCCCGCCCTGCAACAAATCCGCCACCACATATTGCGGAAGGATGCAATTGGAGTCGGAGTAAATAGACGGCTTGACCACCAGCCAATCCGAATGTCCAGCCGTGCGGTCCATCAGATCGATAGCTTGCGAACCGCTGGCGAGTTTCCCGTCTTCCCAGCCGCCTGCAAAATTGAAGCGCAGGCCGGGCAGCGGCTCCCAACTGGTTTCGATTTCAGCGCCTCGAACATTGGCATTGAAGTTCAAATTGACCGAGGTGCGATCCACGATTTCCGATATCTGATACCCTTTGTAATCGTAATAGAAGACGTCGCCGTTCACGGTAATCGCGCCATCCAGCAAAGTGTTCTTCGTACCAACTTCGAACGCGTTGACGAACTCAGGCGCAAAGGTCAGCGGATGCGTAACCGAGCCACCGGCAAAGCCCGCAAAGAAATTCGGCGGCGGTGGATTAGCCCCGCCTGCCTTGTATCCCCGCGAGAAAGAAGCATAGACCAACGTTTGATCGGTGAAGCTGAGTTTCGGCGTCCAGTTGGCGACAGCACGGCCCGTAACTTCGTCCCATTGCTGGTTGACAACTCCGGACACCGGATAACCCCAGCCTGTGATAAGAACTTCACTGGGAATCTCCACAAAATGCTTCTGGTCGTCGGTCCAGCGCAGGCCACCGGTAAGCTTCAGATCGTCCAGCAACTGATAATAAACCTCGCCGAAGCCCGCATAAGAACTGAGAATGTAGGGGTTGATGCTCCTAAAATAATTGTGGCCCTGACCGTTAAATCCCGGCGTCAATGGCGTGCCGTCCGTAAATGGACAAGTATCACCGAGCGGAAGTCCAGGATCAAACGACGGAAAGGTGTGGGGTTGCGGAAGGCCCTCGCACAGACCGTTGGCAGTGGCCTCCGCAGTACCGTTGCGCAGATCCTGGTTCCGCGATTCCAGGGTCAACAGATTCAGAAAGACATAATAGTCTTCCAGCGTTTCGTAATGGAGGTAATTCGCGCCGACGCTGAAATTCAACGGCCCGTTGAAATTTGACGCCAGCCGGAATTCCTGGCTGATCTGCCAGGCACGTTCTTGCGAGAGATCCTCACCGACAAACTTGGTGGAGCAACCAAGCTGTGGGTCGCACATCACGCCGCCCGGCGTGAACCTCGCACCGAAACGACCATCAAAGCCGTCGCCGCTGGGATCCGGCTCGGTCGTCGACGTAAAGAAAATACCGGGCGTCGAATTGAAGCGGTTGAAATCTTCACTGGATGCAAGAAAGTCGTGATTGAAGCCGGTTTGCGAGCTAAAGGTTAGCGCTGGCGTTATGGCATAATCAACATTGAATTCGATGGTGTCGTTTTTCGCTTTGTAGAACGGTTGTATCTCCGACTGTATCACGCGCAAACTTCGTGGCTGGGTGTCGCTCGCATACGGATCGAGACCGGTGATAATGGGATTGAAGCCATTGCCGGCTTGAACCCCATAAACGATTGGAAGTGCTCCGCCATTCGGTGTTTGATAGGAGACGGGTGAATAGAGTGAACCAGGCAAGCAGCCCTGGCTCAGCACCGCGCGCCCACCGCGATCGATATTGGTGAAAAAATCGCCTGCGGAAACGCCATCGAACGATTGATTGAACGGCCCAACGATACTGGGTCCCGGATCGAAATCGCAAAGCTGTTTGGTGGAGCGTTCGCGGTCATCGCTTTCGTTGAAATGTTCCCAAACGAGATAGGCCTGCAAGCCCTCAAACGGTTTCATGCCCAGCGTTACGCGGCTGGACCACAGATCACGCCCATCGATACGCTGATTGGTAGTTTCATCGAACGTATAGCCCTGACGTTTGGTCCACTCGCCTGCGACGCGCAGATCGAATCTGTCGTCCGTGATTGGTACATTGATCATGCCTTCCAGACGGCGCTCATCGTAATTGCCGACATCGCCAGAGATCGCGGCCTCGAATTGATCGCTCGGCTTGGCGGAAACCATGTTCACCACACCCGCAGTCGCGTTACGGCCATAGAGCGTTCCTTGCGGTCCACGCAGAACCTCGACCTGACCGACGTCGTAGAACTCCTGTTCGAAGAAGTGATTGCGAATGAACGGAATATCGTTGAACGCAACCGCGACCGCAGGATCGGTCGTGACCGAAATGGCCTGCGTGCCGATACCGCGAATCTGGATGTTGTAGCCGGTGAAATTGGTTTTGGAGAAATTGAAGTTCGGCACCTGCCGGACAAGGTCTGGTCCGCCCACCGTCTGCGTCGCCTTCAACTGTTCCTGCGAGAACGCTGTGATCGCGATAGGAATATTTTGAACATCGCCGCCGATCTTCGACGAAGTCACGGTGACGGTTTCAAGTGCGCCGTTCGATACAGTCGGTATAGAAGCCGCAGCCATCTGCACCGACGTCGGATCGAAAGCCTGCGCATCGTCGCGTACGATCGTGATCGCGCCGGAGGCATGGCGATGCCGGACAAAGCCCGTGCCGGTAAGAATGTGGACAAGCGCATCGTCCGCCGACAGTGAACCCATGACGCCCTTTGTGTGGACGCCCTTGATCGCATCGTCGGAAACCATCAGGGAGGCACCGGTCTGTTTGGCGTAGGAATTGAGTGCCGCCTTCAAATCGCCCCCGGGAATATTGAACGTGTCCGCCAGCGCTGCAACCGTGAACGCAGCCGCGACCGCCATGCCAGCGATGATTGACTTCATATAAACGTTGCTCGCCATATTTCCCCTCTGTCCGGCTTACGCCGGAATTGTCCGCTCAGCGCGAAATAACCATTTCGTCGCCGCGTCTATCCACACGCAATCTGAAAATCTCCTGCGCCGCGTCGGTGAACGCGCCGATATTGCTGGTCGGAAACGTGCCGTCGATCGTAAGGCGCGCGACAGACGGGTCTGTGACGACGACTTTTGTGCGATTGTAGCGATTGATTTCATCTGTCGCATCGGCAAGCGTCGTGTGATCGAAAACGAGCACGCCATGCCGCCAACCGAGTTCATTCGTCAGCGTCTGCACTTGCTTTCTGGCGATGGAGACTGCATTCCCGGATGCGACGGCGACGTCGCCTTGCGTCAGCATGCGCGGCCCGCGTCCGTCGCTCGCGCCGAGCTGCACGCGCCCTTCCATCACCGCGACTTCAAGGCGTCCCGCGCTGCGCCGGACCAGAAACTTCGTTCCCACGTCCGTCACGCGCTGATTGCCCGCGGTCACGACAAAGGGACGTGCGGGATCGTGCTTGATCT
>DATCEI010000013.1:0-8410 GCA_036510185.1 Rhizomicrobium sp.
AGCGGATCGCGGCCGATGGCGCGCATCATGGGAATGTTGTCGGACGGCCAAATTTTCACCGTGCGCGGCGGCGAGACCGCCATAAACGGAATCGTATGCGCGCCGAGCCACAGCGCCGCGCGATAGGAGGCGGGCATATCCTCGCGTGACCACACGGCGGGAGCGACAAGAATGACGCCATCCACATTGGGCGGATGGCCGCTTGCAAGTGCTGTCAGCACCACAGCGCCACCCATGCTCTCGCCCAGCGCGAAAACAGGCACGCCCGGATATTTGACGTGTGCGGCATCCACACAATCGTCGAGGTCGATGCGCATCGCGTCTGCCCCCGCCCATTCGCCCGCATGGGGACCGGCGCCGAAGCCACGCTGGTCGTATGCGATTGTTGTTATGCCATGTTCGGCGAGATAAGGCCCCGGCATGGCGAAGGCATTGGAATAATCACTCATACCGTGCAGCGCCACGATCACGGCCTCAGGCTCCTTCGCATCCCAATGCCGTAGCGGCAGACGCAAACCATCTCGCGTGACAAAAGCATCGTCTTCGATTTTCGGCCAGGCGTTTTGAGGGCCGTGCGGCGCCTGCATCGGTGCGCAGGCTGCAAGCATCATCGTCAATCCAAATGCGA
Organism: Rhizomicrobium sp.; assembly: GCA_036510185.1. Classification (GTDB taxonomy): domain Bacteria; phylum Pseudomonadota; class Alphaproteobacteria; order Micropepsales; family Micropepsaceae; genus Rhizomicrobium. Next base: position 629 of record DATCEI010000013.1, read on the forward strand.
AGGCACGCCGTATCATCAATCTTCGCGCAGCATGTTGCGCGCGATCACCAATTGCTGAATCTGGCTGGTGCCTTCATAGATGCGGAAAATGCGCACATCGCGATAGAAACGCTCGATGCCGTAATCGGCGACATAGCCCGCGCCGCCGAAAATCTGCACCGCGCGGTCGGCGACACGCCCCACCATTTCGGAAGCGAAATATTTGGACGCCGCGCATTCCAGCGTAACGCTCTCGCCTGCATCGCGGCGCTTGGCAGCATCGAGCACCATGCAGCGCGCGGCGTAAGCCTCCGTCTTTGAATCCGCGAGCATCGCCTGAATAAGCTGAAAATCGCCGATACGTTGGCCGAATTGCTCGCGCTCGCGCGTGTAGGTCACGCATTCGCGGATCAGCCGTTCGGCGACGCCGACGCAAACGCCGGAAATATGCAGCCGCCCACGATCCAGCACCTGCATCGCAACCTTGAAGCCTTCGCCTTCCGCGCCGAGGCGCAGCCGCGCAGGCACGCGCGCATTCTCGAACACGATGTCGTGGATATGCGCGCCCTGCTGGCCCATTTTCTTTTCGGCTTTGCCGACATGAATACCTTTCGTCGCAGCGGGCACGATGAAAGCGGAAATTCCGCTTGCGCCCTTCTTCGACGGATCGCTGCGCGCCATCAGCGTGAACATGCCCGCGCGCGCCGCATTGGTGATGAAGCGCTTGGTGCCGTTGACGACATACTCATCGCCGTCGCGAATGGCCGTGGTGCGAAGCGAGGCGGCATCCGATCCCGCTTCCGGTTCCGTCAGCGCAAAACTCGCCACCACCTCGCCGCTTGCCAGTTTCGGCAGCCATTCGCGTTTCTGTTCGTCGGTGCCGAACATCACAACACCCTGAGAACCGATGCCGACATTGGTGCCGATAACGGAGCGGAAGGCGGGCGAAGTCTGGCCCAGTTCGAACGCCACCATCACCTCTTCTTCCATGTTGAGGCCGAGGCCCCCAAATTCTTCGGGAATCGAAAGCCCGAACAGGCCCAGCGCCCGCATGCCGTCGATCACCGCATTAGGCACGCGGTCTTCCTCCGACACCTTGGCCTCCAGCGGCACGCAGGTTTCGCGCACAAAGCGGCGGATTGTTTCCAGCAATTGCGTGCGGGTTTCGGGATCGAGCGCCATGGCGGACCTTTCTGTTCAGGCCGCCAGATTAGCCGATCTTTGGAAAATTAAACCGGCTCCAGCCCGTCGCGCGGCACATAGACCGAGACGGTGAAGACATGGTCCACCACCTCACCCTGCCCCAGCGGCATGAAGGCGCTTTCGGTGTAGATGTATTTCTTGTGCTTGTCGCCGCGCTCCAGCCAGCCGCGCAGGGCGTAGGGCTCGGCCTTGCGCACGACGCGGTCGTAAAGTCGCTTCAGCACCGCGCCATAGCCGGGCGAGAAACTGTCCACATCGCTGATGCGCAAGCCCTGCATGGAGAAGCCATGCGCGATGACATGGGCATCGCCCACGATGCGGAATTCGAAATCCTCGCCGTCGCCGATCACTTTCATCAGCACGACATTGCGCAGGAGACTGCCCATCTCGCGGGGGGAAAGATCGGCCCGGGTGGGAATGCGCTTGCCCTCGCAGAGCCGCTGCCAATATTCGAGGCCACGGCGCACCAGCGGGCTTTCGATTTCCTCAAAGCCGATGCGGCCGCGCGCATGTTCGCGCACGTCGGGCGGTACAAAAATCACCTGCTCCCGGTCCAGCATGCCCCCAGCACCGCTTGACGTTTTGTTCTGGGGAGTACCTTGTTTGGTAATGATTAATTTCGAGCAAATGCTTGAATTTGACACAAATGCTGCAACTTTCGGTACTTGACCAGTCGCCGATCCCCAAGGGTGGGGATGCCGCCGAGGCCGTGGCGGAGACGATTAAGCTTGCCAGGGCCTGCGAGGCGCTGGGTTACCGGCGCTATTGGGTGGCCGAGCATCACAACAGCGAGTCGTTTGCAGGCTCCTGCCCCGAAATCCTGATCGCCAAAATTGCCGCCGAAACCAGCACCATAAGGGTCGGTTCGGGCGGGGTGATGCTGACCCATTACAGCCCCCTGAAAGTGGCCGAACAGTTCCGCATGCTGGAATTGCTCAGCCCCGGCCGGATCGATCTGGGGCTGGGCCGGGCGCCCGGCTCCGACCAGCGCACGGCGCAGGCGCTGCAGGCCGGGCCGCAGGGTTGGGGCGTCGATGCCTTCCCCGCCCAAGTCTATCTGGTACGGCAATTCCTCGATGACGCGGCGGGCGTGGCGTTGCCAGACGACCATCCCTATCGCGGCATACACGCCATGCCGCGAGGGCCGGGACGGCCAGAAATGTGGCTGCTGGGATCGGGCCTGCATAGCGCGGTTTATGCGGCGGAGTTAGGCCTGCCGTTCAGTCATGCCTATTTCATCAACAGCGACGGCAGCGAGGAAGCGTGCGCGGAATATCGCGCGCGATTTCGCCCCAGCGCATGGTGCGCGCGGCCGCGCATTTCGATGGGCGTTGCCGCGCTCGTGGCGGAAACCCACGAAGAAGCCGCTCGGCTTTCCGCCTCGCGCAATCTGTGGGCGGTGCGATTGCTGACCGGGCGGCCGATTCCGTTTCCGTCGCCGGAAGAAGCGCTCAATTATCCGTACACGGATCAGGAAGTGACATTGCTGCGCGCGATCCAGAAACGCTCCGTCGTCGGCACGAAGGAACAGGTGCGCGCGAAGCTTCTGGCGCTCGCCGACGCCCACGGCGCCGAAGAACTCGTTGTCGTGACGATCACCTATGATTATCCGTCGCGGCTGAAATCGTACGAACTGCTGGCGGAGGCATTCGGGCTTACGCAACAAGAAGCGGGTTAGTCGCCCTGCGCGATGATGCGGGCCAAACGATCATCGCGGCTTCTTTTGAGAGTCTCGTAAAGCGCGCCATGGCCATGAAACGCCATCCATTGCGCGTTGAGCGCGTCAATCTGCTTGATCTCTTGCCGAAGTTCTTCGGTCAGCCACGCGATTTCATCTGGCGCGATATCGTCAAGAAAACGATCCGCATGGCCTTTATGGAAATACCAGATCCTTTCCGCTTTATTTTCGGCAAAGCGTTGCATGACTTTTTCGGCATGGATGGAAAGGCCGAGATGGTTTAACAGATGCTCCAGCGAAACATTTTGATCTGTCGCGGTGAGATAGTACGGCGTCACCAGAACATTTTTGCAGGATGCCCATTGCAAGGTGCTTGAGACCCCGCCTCTCAAATGCGGCAGCGTATCGGAGAGCTGCGTCAATCGCGTGAAAACATTATCTCTGCCCTTTGCGTGATCGCTTATTCCGGCATCCATCATCGAAATCGCCATGTCGCGCGGATCGCGGATCGATGTAAACGCCAGAATTTGTCCCGCTTCGACTTTCTCCTTAACGAAATCGGACAGTCCGCCGTGATTTTTCACCACATAATATGCGCCTTGCGGAATGGCATTGAGCAGTCTTTCGGCATATTCGTCGGTAACAGTATCGACGTAGTGCTCGACAGATACGCCAGGTGGGAAGTGACGCTCCCCAAACAGTTTTTGACGCATGCCATTGGCGGTTTCGGCCGCCAGAAGTGCTGCCTGAAAAAGAAAACTGCTGCCCGATTTTCCCTGGCCATGCGATAAAACAAGAGGCATCGCTATAATCGTTCCTTTGCTTTATCTAGGACCAACGCGCCGCCAGAAAAGAGCAGAATAGAGGGGGCCAATATCCGTGTCATCCGCCAGTTCAGCGCCCGAAAGCGACCCCGGCAATGTCTGGGCGCGTCTGGATTTGCTGAAAGTGCTGATGAGCGAGCACAGGCTCGATGAAGCAAGGCAAGTTCTGCAACAGACCGTGCTGCCGGACAAGCCGGGCACGGCGTTGGCGTTGCCGTGGCTTGCGCTCTACGCCATTCGGCTGGGCGATGTGGAATCCGCCCGGCGCTGGTCGGCAGAAGCGTCGCAGAAGATACCACCGGAAAAGTTGCGTCCCGATCACAAGCAGGCGCTCGCAAAGGTTTTTGCGATGCTGGGCAAGGGCGCCCTTGCATCGCAATTCTATGAGCGTGAAGAGGCTCTCGAGGTTGGCGAGCGGAACGATCTTGCCCTTATCGTGGACCCCGGATTGTCCGTAAAAACCGGGCATCATGCCAACTACACGCTATTCGCCTGGAAAATTCTGCAGCAGCTTGTTGGCGAAGGTGAAAGACTTTCGCCCCTGGTAATATGCCGCGACCCGATAGAAGGGGATTCGGATTTGCGCGATCTGGACCTTGTTCCAGCGTTCGCATTCGAACCCTACGCCTTTGACAAGTTTGCGGCGTTCCATGAACAACTGGGCGAACTCAATCTCTGGTTTGAGCACGACCTTTCGCGGCTGGACCTCGAAGGCCGGGCCAAACTTGTGTTTGCACACTCCATGCGCGCGCTGATGATCGGCGGGCTTGCGGCATGGGTGGACAAGATTTTCCGCGACACCGCTGGCGTTGCCGTCATCGGGCTGATCGAGTTCGATCATTTGCGTCAGGACGACACGATTGTTGACAAATATCGCGAGATTTATCGCGACGCCCTGTTGCGTCTTCTCGGGAATACCAATGTCCGGTTGCTGCTCTATGTCGAAACCGAGTTCGGGAAAAATTTTCTTGAAAGCCTGAACGTCGATGGCTTGCAGGTGCATGTTTTCCCCTATCTCGCCGCCAGCCTTTGTGTTGCCCACGCAGCACCGCGCCCCCTTAATGATAATGATCCCATCACATTCGGGATTGTGGGAGACACACGCCGCGACAGAGGCGTGCAATTTTTTCCGCGCCTGGTCGCCAGCACACAAGACCTCGCCGCCCAGTGCTGCTGGAAATTGCAGATGGACAGAAAGGCTTTGGCGGCGATTGTGGAAGTTTCGGATGCCGCGTGTATCGAAAGCGCATTCCAATGCGCAAACGCTTCCATTGTTGAAGGCACGTTGACGAGTGCGGACTATTTCGCGCTGCTGCGGCAGATCGATGTCGTTATTCTTCCCTATCTGGACCGCTACGCCGTTTCCGGTTCAGGCGTGTTTTACGAGTCCATCTATATGGGAAAGTTCCTGCTGGTTCCGCGCGGCACCTTCATGCCGGACGAACTCGCAAAGCTCGATCATCCGCATCGCGTGCTGGAAGAACTGACTTCATCCTGCATTGAAGAAAACGTGCGGTGGATCGTTCGTAACCAGAAACAGATCAAGGCTGAGCTTCGCAATTTGAAGACGAGGACCACGCGATATCCTTCAGAAGAATTCTACGATCTGGTGATGCGGCGATTGGCCGAAATCAAATAGCCAACGCGGCATAACACATCCGCTCGCTCGCCAGTGGATTTATCATTTGTTCGGGCAACTTGATTGAATGTGATGATTTTCATTTCGCAATTGCGTTCAGAGATACGACAGGCTCGTGCGCGAAAATCGGGCCTATGCCGCGTTCCATTCGTTCCTGATCCGCAAGAGTTGCGGGACGATCTGCTCGAACAATGCGGTCAGCCGCGGTTCGAAATGGCTGCCGGAGCCTTTGCGGATTTCGGCCACGCTGTCCTCGACGCTCCACGGTTCCCGCCATATGTGATCTCCCGTATCGGTGTCGTTGTAGTGGCCTGCAGGCCGCCGCTCCCGCGCCCGCGCTCAATATTCGAACTGATAGGACAGGCCCACGCTGTCGCCCGTGTCGGCGGGCGTGGCGCCCGGCGCGGTGGTCACCGCGGTGGCACCCGTATTCACGGCGGCCTGCGCTTTGAGGTTCTTCGTTATGTCAATTTCCACAACCGCGCGCGTGCCGCCGGACAAATCCTGTTTCGCGCCGACATAAACATCATGCGTGACGTATTTTCCCGCTTCGATGGTGGTGGTGCTCGTCTCGGCGTTTCCCGTCGATGTGCTGCCGACGGAAAGACGGTCCAGCCGCAATTTCTTGCGGATCATACCCACCGGATTGAAGCCGGTGCCGACGCCGCTGAGCGAGGCAAGCGCCTCGGCAATCTGCGCCAGTTGCAGCGCGGACAATTGCTTGATGCTTTGCTGGAACAGGATTTGCGCAATCACTTCATCTTGCGGCAAAGGCAGCGTGCTGGACAATTTGATCTGTGGCGCGGACGCATAACCGCTCACGTTCAATGTCGCCGTGATGCCGCCGGAGTCGGTTTCGACGGTGAAATCGAGCGTGGGATCGAGACTGGTTTTCAAACTGCTGCCGTCGAAACTGAGCGTGCCCGAACGAAATACGAGCGTCTGCCCCGCGAGGCTCAGCGTGCCGCGCCGCATGTCGAGCGCGCCCAGCACCAGCGGCGCTTGCGTCGTTCCTTTGACCGCGAGATCGCCCGCAAGTTCCGCATCGAGGCCGCGTCCGCGCACAAAAACATGGCCGGGCGTTGCGACCGACAAATCCAGCGCGATGGCGTTTTCGGATTCCACCCGCGCGGGCGCAGCCTGCCCCTTCCGCCGCACATCGAGAACGGCCACGCCCGGCGGATATTTGTCCGGCACGTTGATCTCGCCATGCAGAACGCGAATGCTGCCGGCAAGTGCGAGATCGCCGCCGAAATGGCCCGTCAGTTTCACATCGGCATCCATCGCCGCTGTGAGGCGGTCGCTGACCAGCGGTCGCGCATTCTTCGCGGTGAAGCGCACATCGACGGGCATGCCGGATGTGGGAAATCCTATAGTACCGGCGCCGGAGACGGTTCCCTGCCCGGCCCGCGCGTTCAGTTTCACGATGCGGATGACGTCGCCCTGCGCCTCAGCCGCCGCGTCGACCGCGCGCAGGCGAATGCCGCGCGTGTAATCGCGAAACTCTCCGCCTGCGAGCGTGATGTTGCCGTTCACGCGCGGCGCGGAAAACGTGCCCGTGATTTGCCCGTCCACCGAAAGCATGCCGCTGAGGCTTTGCCCCGATGCGGCGAGGAATGCGCCCGCGATGGCGAGATCGGCCGTTCCGTCCGCCTGCAAACGGATGGGGCCATTCGCTTCCAGCGAAACGTCGCCCTTCAGCGCGAGCCGCATCGCAGTGCTGCCGGACAATTTCGCATCGAGTGTAACGGTGGAATCGCGCAGCGTTCCGTGCGCCTCCAGAATTGAGGGCGGAAAGGCGCGTGCGGACAGGCCGTGCAGCCGCAGGCCCGTGCCGCTCAGCGTGAACGATCCCGCAGGATTGCGCGCCGCGCCCGTCATTGAGGCGGCGAAAGAAAAAATGCCGTCCAGTGTATGTGGGGTTACGAATGGCCCCAGCATGTCGGGCGTGACGCCGGTGGCGGACAATGTCAGCGCGAAATCGGGACTGATGCGGCCCGCGAGTTCGACGCGCGCGGTAGCGAAATCCGCCGTCAGATGATCGATGGCGATTCCGTTGGCATAATCGATTGCCGCGGGCGCGAGCAGGGCGAATTTCTGGTCCAGCCATGTGCCATGCAGATCGTGCAGCGCGATTTTTCGTGTTTCCACATTGGCGTCCGCTGTGGCGGCAAAGGACAGACGCTCGCCGTTTTGCGTGGCGCTGTCTGAGGTAAGCCGGATCGCGATTTTTTCCGGCGAACCGGCCAGATCGGCGTCAGCGGTTCCGGTAAAGCCCTGCAGCTGCAATCCGTCCGCGTGTGCGTTCAGCGCAAGAACGGGCCGCGCAAGCGGATCGGCGATGCTGCCGTCCACAGCAAGTTTTCCGACGGCAACACCATTCGATTGCAAATTCTGCGCGGCGGCGCGCAGGGTCATGATGGTTTTGCCATTCTGCGATCTGAACGCGGCATCGGCGG
>DATCEI010000014.1:0-16474 GCA_036510185.1 Rhizomicrobium sp.
CATCGGCATTGCCACGACGCAAAACCCGCAAACCGGTCAGGTCAGCGGACCGTCATCCAGCGGCGATCCCGAAGGCGGTTCGGCCATGCTGATCGGCGGTTCGATTACCGGCGGCTTCCTGAACTCCGGTCCCGTCAATACGACGGACACAACCAACCCAACCGCCACGCTTTCGACCGAAGGCAATTCGCCTGCGTTGCGCATTGATCCGACGCTGCAGGATAACATCAACATAGCCGGTACGCCTTTTGGCCCGATCACTATCGGCGTACTGACGGACACCGCCGATCCGGGCTACAGCTTTTACAATCGCGGCACGATCCAGTCGGTGCCGATCGATCCCGATCTCGGCACGGTGGGCGTCGTCATCACGGGCGCCAGCGGCTTCGACACGACATTGAAGGGTCTTGGCCTCTTCAACGCGGGATCGATCAGCGCGGCGGGCACGACGGATACCAAGGCAAGCAGCGGCATCTCCGTCACCGCCCTTTCGATCGGCGATTACGCTTTCATCGGCGACACGACGGCCGCCGCGGGCCTTTGCGGCACCATCGTGATGACGGCGGGCCTGTGCAATTCCAACGAAAACGGCGGCGGCCGTATCTCGGCATCCGTAAGCGGCGAACTGGGAAGTCAGGCAATCGGCATCAACATCAGCACCAATGCGGTGCTTCCCACACTGGTCAATCTCGGCACCATTTCTGCCACCGCCACGACGACGGAGCCCAACACCGTTCAGGGCATTGCCGCCTACGCCATTCAGGACAGTTCCGGCACGCTTGCGAACGTCACCAATCTCGGCGTGATCAGCGCCTCGACCACGACATTGCAGGACAATCTGCAGACGCAGGTCGCGCTTAATCTTTCGGCCAACACGACCGGCATCACGCTGGAAAATCAGGGCACGATCGTAGGCAATGTGTATCTCGGCATCGGCAATGATTCCGTTCATGTCGACGGCACTTCGCAGGCGCATGCGACGATCCTGGGCAATATCTCCTTCAACGAATCCGGCGTCACCGGCAATGACAGCCTCTTCGTGGACAATTTCGGCAGCGTGGCGGGCACCATCACCGAAGGCACCGCAGGCATTCTCGATGTGCATGTGGCGTCGCTGGGATCGCTTGCGGTTCTCAACACGACGACGTCGCTGCTGGCGCGCAATTTCGATGTCGATAACGCAGCGGGCTTCGACCTGTCGGTGTCGTCCAATCTCGTCAATCAGGCGCTGCAGAATATCGCCGTGGTCAATGCGTCGAACGAAATCACCATCGGCGACAACGTCAATTTCGGCGTTGCCTATACGAGCTACATTCCGACGGCGGGCAATTTCATCCTGCTGCAGGCGCCAATTGGCGAACTTCACATCTCGCCGGCTGAACTTGCGATCGTGAATACCAATGTCAGCGACACGGTGCCGTTCCTGTTCACGGATTCAAGCGGCATTTGCGGCTACAATCTTACCGGCGTGGCGGCATGCACCGGCACCGCGCCGAATTTCTCCGAACTCGTTCTCGACCTCGTGCCGAAGACGTCGTCCGAACTGGGTCTGACCGGCTATGCCGCGCAGATGTTTCCTTACGTGAACGCGGCGCTGTCCACCGACTCCGTACTGGGCGCGGGCGTCGTCAACGGCGTGACGTCCAACATTCTTGCCGAGCAGGCCTATAGCCAGTTCGCGCCGGATGCGAGCGGCGGCACACGCGCGGTGGCGATCTCTCTTACCGATCAGGCGACGGGGCCTGTGGCCGCGCGCCAGCGGTCACTACGCATGTATGGCACGCAGCCCGGCGACCAGACGCTGTGGGGCGAAGAATTCGCCGAATTCCTCAACGACAAGGGCGATGGCGATCTTCCCGGCTTCAAGAATCGCGGCTTCGGCTTCGCCATCGGCGGCGATGGCGGCGATCCGAGCGATGGCTGGTATGGCGGCGCCTTCACCTTCTACACGGGCGGCATCAACCAGCAGTCGCCGCTCGACACCCACACCGACACCGAATGGTACATGCTGACCGGCTACACCGACTGGCGCGGCAAGGGTCTGTTCTTCGATACCGACTTGAACGTCGGTTATGGCACCCTGACGGGCCACCGTTTCATCGATATCGGCGGCGTCTCCCGCGAAGCCGATTCCAGGCGTGGCAGCGAAATGGCCGGCGGAGGCGTGACCACCGGCGTGATCCTCAATTACGGCGGCACGACGCTGACGCCGCAATTGTCCATCGACGGACTGTCGTTGCGCGAAGAGGGCTATAGCGAAGCCAATGGTGGCCCCGGTCTCGACCTCACCGTGCAGCCCTATTACGCCAATTCGCTGCGCGGCTATCTGGGCGCGAGCGCACGGCAGGACATCGATTTCGGCGATTTCTATGTCCAGCCGGAAGCACGTCTTGGCTATCGCTACGATCCGCTGGCCGATGCGGTGAAGCTGCGCACGGATTTCCAGAGCGTCACCGATACGGGCGCGCCGAACACCGGCATGTTCACGGTGATCGGGCCAGATCCGGAACGCGGCAACATCGTTGCGGGCGCCACGATTTCGGCCACGACCGGCACATGGTCGATGGGCCTGAACTACGACTTCATCCGCGGCAATGGCGGCAGCAACACGCAGGTCGGCACGTTCTCGCTGCTGGGAAGAATCTGAAGCGCAATCCCGCGAAGTGTGAGCGGTTCGCGTCAGATTGCGCGCCAATTCAAAGAGTTCACCACCACAACAGGTGGCTCAGCGCCAGCAGCCAGAACACGGCCAGCAGCGAATGGATTGCGACATCCATCTGGCGCGGCGTGGGATAAAGGTTCAGCACCCGCTCGATCAGCCGCAATAGGAACGCGCCTTCCTCCGTATTGGCGGGATTGCGCCACAGACCCGTGCGCAGCCATGACTCGATATTGTTGAGCACGCAGGACGAGCGGTTGAACCGCCATTGCAGCGGCATGCAAACGAGATAAATCAGATAGAAAATCAGCACGCCCCGCCATGGTGCCAGCCAGCCCACCACCGCGAACGCCACAATCCCAAGATGCAGCAGATAGCAGAACCAGCCCAGCGCATCGCGCCTGTGCCTGTCCGCCTTTTCCGTCGCGTCGCCCGCGCCCATGGATGAAGGTTGTGTCACTTGGGCGCGGTTTGCAAACATCATTGTCAAAAGACAATCTGTTGCGTCGTTCACTGACAAATGCTCATATTCCGCCGCTCCCTGCCAACCCGCTCGGGCGAGAACAGGAATGAGCGAGCTGTCGGGGAAGCTGGCCGTGGGAGCCCAAACGCAAGGGAAGGGACGACAATGAGTTCTGACATCGTGAAAGAAATCATCAGCCAGATGGGCGCCGCCATCGGCGCGAATTCTGGCCTCGGCGGCATTCTGAAATTCGATTTCGGCGAGCCGGGCAGCGTGCTGATCGACGGCAAGGCGACGCCCAACACCGTCACCGACGGCGAAGGCAAGTCGGCCGATTGCACCATCTCGGTGAGCCTCGAGACCTTCGAAAAGATGGTCAAGGGCGAGCTGGACGGCACCTCGGCGTTCATGCAGGGCAAGCTGCGGGTTGCGGGCGATATGGGCCTGGCCATGAAGCTTGGACCGATCCTGGCGAAGGCACGTCCGACCTAGGACATTGAAACCGGCGCTCGAAAGCTTCGAGCCTCGTTTCATCGAAACGAATGATGGCGTGCGTTTGCGCGCCGCTGTTTGGGACGCCGCGGAGGGACTAACCCTTCGCGGCGTCTGCGTTTTGCTGCAAGGCCAGACCGAATTCCTCGAAAAATATTGCGAAGTGATCGACGATCTGCGCCTGCGCGGATTGACGGTCGCGGCCTTCGACTGGCGCGGACAAGGCGGCTCTGCGCGCGCCTGCACCGACAGCCGCAAATGCCATATCGATAATTTTACGCAGTATGACGAAGATTTGCGCGCCTTCCTCGAACAGGTCGTGCATCCGATCACCAAGCATCCGATTGCGGTCGCCCATTCGATGGGCGCTCATATTTTGCTGCGCCATCTGCATGACAACCCCACCAGCATCGCGATGGCGGCGTTGAGCGCGCCCATGATGCGCATTTCCACACGCGGCCAGCCCGAATGGGCCGTGCCGCTGCTGACACGCGCGATGATGGCGCTGGGGCAGGGCAATGCGTGGGTGTTCGGCATGGAAGCGCGCGATCCGCTGCGCATCGATTTCGACCACAATCTCGTGACCGATGACCGCGCCCGATTTGCACGGGCGCAAAAGCTCGTCCGCGAACATCCCGATATCCGTTTGGCCGGACCGACTTGGGGCTGGCTGTCGGCGGCCTATGCCTCGATGGCCGAACTGATGGCGAAGGGTTATGCGGAGAAAATCATAACGCCCACGCTTGTGGTCGGCGCAGGCTGCGACCGCATCGTGCAAACCATCGCGACGCGCGATTTTGCCAGCCGCATGCCGCACGGCAAATATGTCGAGATCGAAGGAGCCGAACACGAAATCCTGATGGAGAGAGATTCCGTCCGCGCCCGCTTCTGGGCTGCGTTCGACGCGTTTCGGGCATCACTTTAAAGCAGGCGACCCCACGCCATTTCCCAAAAATGGAATTTCGCTTCCATTTTTGGGAAATCTGGGTTAGGCTTGGCCATGATCGTCATCGGGCGGAATGTCGTCAGCGCCTATTTCGCCAGACACGCGGGTCATAAGGGCATCAAGGCCGCGCGCTCGCAATTCGATGCGTGGTTGAAAATTGCCGAGAGTGCCGTTTGGGAAACGCCGGAGGATGTCAAGAAATCTCATCCGAAAGCGAGCATCCTGAAAGGCGGAAGGGCGGTTTTTAATATCAAAGGAAACGATTTCCGCCTGATTGTTTTGATCCAGTACCGGGCGGGCGTTTTATCGATCCGGTTCTTTGGAACGCATGAAGAGTACGACGAGATCGACGCGGAGACTGTGTAATGAAAGCAACTCTGATCCTTATCGAAAATGACCTGGATCACGCGCAGGCGAAGGCGCTGGTGGATCGGCTGATGGCTTCGGACAATCCGACCGATAGCGCGAAGCTTGCAGCGCAGGCGCGCCTCATCGAAGATTACGAACGCCGCCGCTGGCCGCAGAAAACCCCTGCACTGGCCGATATCCTAACCTATCTGCTCGACCAGCATGGCCTGACGCGCGCCGATCTCGTGCCGCTGCTCGGTACGCCAAGCCGCGTCAGCGAAGTCTTGAGCGGCAAACGGGAATTGAGCATCGCGATGATTCAGCGCCTTCGAAAGCGGTTCCACATTTCCGCAGACGTTTTGATTCCGCGTGCCCATGCAAGTTCTCGCAAGAAAGTAGCCGCTTGAACGCGCGTATCCACGCGAAAACACTGCTAACGCATTGAATTCATTCAAACCGGGCGTTCACTTATCCACGCATCTGCACGCCGCGTTAAAATCGGGGCATGGAACTAGTTCGGGACGTCTTTCAGCATCGCCAACGCGGCGGCGTGAACGCGTGCATCGCCCGCGGCGACAGTGCGTCCGCCTTCGTAATCCTGCCCGCCACGCCAGTCAGTGATGATGCCGCCTGCGCCTTCCACAATCGGAATAAGCGCCGCCACATCCCAGCGTTTGAATGTGGATTCGATGATGAGATCGGCGAAACCCATCGCCAGCAATCCGAAGACATAACAATCGCCGCCGAAACGGCTCATGCGGACGGAGGCTTCCACACGCTCGAACGCCGCGCGTTCTGCACCGCTGAAATAGGCGTAGGGATGCGTCGCGCACAGCACGGCTTCGGAAAGGTTCGCGCAGGCGCGCACATTCAATTGCGTCACGCCATCGGCGAAATGCAGTTCGGTTTTGCCATTGACGCCAATAAACCGTTCGCCCAGCACGGGCTGATCGAGAATGCCCAACACAGGCACGCCGTTTTCCTCCAGCGCGATGAGGCTGCCCCATTCGTGGCGTCCGTTGATGAAAGCGCGCGTACCATCCACGGGATCAAGCACCCAGCGCCGCGCATTTGTGCCTTTCGTCTCACCGAATTCCTCCCCGAGAACGCCGTCGTCTGGCCGTTCGCTGGCGATGATCGCGCGGATGGCCTCCTCCGCGCCTTTGTCGGCGACCGTCACCGGATCGAAGATGGCGACACCTTTGTCGATCACCTCGATGCGCTGGCGGAAATAGGGCCGAATGACCGCGCCGCTGGCATCGGCGAGGCGGTGGGCGAAGGCGATGGTTTGGGGATCGACGCTCATGGCGTCCTAGTACCAGCCTTGGCGTCGCACTTCACCTCCCCACCCCGCAATAATGACGCTATAGTCACCCAAACAAGCGAGGGAATGGTCCATGAAATATGTCGTCGTCACGGGCGCGTCCACCGGCATCGGCTGGGGCTGCGTGAAGGTTCTGACCGGCCACGGTTTCCACGTCTTCGGCAGCGTGCGCAAACAGGCAGACGCCGACCGGCTGTCGAAGGAATTCGGCGGATCTTTCACGCCCCTGCTCTTCGACGTGACGGATGCGGAAGCGGTCAAGCGCGGCGCGGAAATTGTGGAGCGGGCGCTGGGTGGCGCGATGCTGGCCGGCCTCGTCAACAATGCGGGCATCGCGGTCGCGGGGCCGCTGCTCTATCTGCCCATCGACGAATTGCGCCAGCAGATGGAAGTCAATCTCATCGGACAGATGATCGTGACGCAGGCGTTTGCGCCGTTGTTGGGCGCGGACCGTTCGCGCAAAGGACAGCCGGGACGCATCGTCATGATGTCCTCTATCGGCGGCAAGAATGCGTTTCCGTTCATGGGGCCTTATTCGGCCAGCAAATTTGCGCTGGAAGGCCTGTCGGAATCGCTGCGCCGCGAACTGATGCTGTTCGGCATCGATGTCATTCTGATCCGCCCCGGCGCGGTGGCCACGCCCATCTGGGACAAGGCCGACCAGGTGGACATATCGCAATTCGCCAACACGCCCTATTTCGACGCGCTGGGAAAAATCAAAAAAGTGATGCTCGATCAGGGCCACAAAGGCTATCCGCCGGAGCGCATCGGGCGCGCGGTGTACAAGGCGCTCACCAAATCACGACCCAAAACCGCCTATGTGGAAAATCCCAACAAGGCGCAAGGCCTTGCCGTCAGCCTTCTGCCCAAGCGCGTTGCCGATGCGGCGATTGCAAGCATGGTGGGATTGAAGCGCGCGAAAAATTAGAACGGTTTCGTGTTGAAATAATTCTCCACTGTCATTGCCCGATCCTGAGCGTTTTTCGCGAAGGATCCGGGCAATCCAATTTTCGTCTTGCAAGAAATTGGATCACCCGGACAAGCCGGGTGATGACGGAATTATATGATTTCTTTCAAGCCAAAGCGGCTCTAGGCATCCGCTTTCGCCCGCTTGCGAAGATGGGGAACCAGTTCCTTCTTGCGCAGGCGGATGGATTGCGGTGTCACTTCGACCAGTTCGTCGTCGCCGATGTAAGCGATGGATTGTTCCAGCGTGAATGGCGAAACGGGCGTCAGCCTAATCGCTTCGTCCTTGCTTGTCGTGCGAATATTGGTGAGCTGCTTGGTCTTGAGAGGGTTCACATCCAAGTCATTATCCTTGGCGTTCTCGCCAATGATCATGCCCTGATAAACTTTCGTGCCCGGCGTGACGAACAGCTTGCCGCGTTCTTCCAGATACCAGAGCGCATAGGCCACCGCTTCGCCGTCGCCGGTGGAGATCATCGCGCCGTTGCGGCGGCCTTCGATCGGTCCCTTATACGGCGCGAAGCCATGGAACATGCGGTTGATGACGCCCGTGCCGCGCGTGTCGGTGAGGAATTCGCCGTGATAGCCGATGAGGCCACGCGAAGGTGCTGCAAACACCAGCCGCGTTTTACCGGCGCCGGTCGGGCGCATGTCCTGCAACTCGCCTTTGCGCTGGCTGATCTTCTCGATGACGACGCCGGTGTAAGGATCGTCCACGTCGATGGTGACGTCTTCAATAGGTTCTTCGCGCTCACCCGTTTCCGGATTGTTGCGATAGAGAACGCGCGGCCGCGAAATCGAAAGCTCGAACCCTTCGCGCCGCATGGTTTCGATCAGCACGCCCAATTGCAATTCGCCACGGCCCGCGACTTCGTAAGCGCCCTCGCCCGTCTCCTGCAGGTGGATGGCGACATTGCCTTCCGCCTCGCGCAGCAGACGGTCACGAATGACACGGCTTTGCACCTTGTCGCCTTCGCGGCCCGCCAGCGGAGAGTCATTCACCGAAATCGTGATCGCCAGCGTCGGCGGATCGATGGGCGTGGCAGCGATGGGTTCTTCGACATTGATGTCACACAGCGTGTCGGCAACAGTGGCATGCTGAAGACCCGCAATTGCCACGATGTCTCCGGCCTCGGCACGGGCTTCCGGCACGCGCGCCAGACCCCGGAACGCCAGCAACTTTGTCGCACGGGCGCGTTCGACTTCCTTACCGTTGCGGTCCAGCGCCTTGATCACGCGGTTCACATTGATGGAACCGGACTCGATTCGCCCTGTCAGAACGCGGCCCAGATAGGGGTCGGCCTCCAGAGTCGTGACCAGCATGGTGAACGGGAACTCATCGCCGGCCTTTGCCAACGGCTTGGGCTTGGGAACGTCCGCGACAATTCGGGCAAAGAGAGGCGACAAATCTTTGCGTTCATCGGCAAGGTCCACGACCGCCCAACCCTGCCGCCCCGAAGCGTAGAGCACATGGAAATCCAGCTGATAATCGTTTGCCTCAAGGGCCAGGAACAGGTCGAAGATCGAGTCCAAGGTTTCGGGGGCCTGGGCGTCCTGCCGGTCGATCTTGTTGATGACGACAATCGGTTTAAGGCCCAGTTTCAGGGCTTTGGAGAGCACAAATTTGGTTTGCGGCATCACCGATTCCGCCGCATCCACCAGCAGCACCACGCCATCCACCATCGACAGGATACGCTCCACCTCGCCGCCGAAATCGGCGTGGCCGGGCGTGTCCACGATGTTGATGCGGGTGCCTTCCCATTCGACGCTGGTGCATTTGGCGAGGATGGTGATGCCCCGCTCGCGCTCCAGATCGTTGGAGTCCATTGCGCGCTCGGCCACCTGCTGGTTCTCGCGCACGGCGCCGGACTGCTTCAGCAGCTGGTCCACAAGCGTGGTCTTGCCATGATCGACATGGGCAATGATGGCAATGTTACGAATATCCATGGGGCCGGGCTCTGTCGCGGAGCGCGGGCTTATAGACGGGTGCGGTGCAGCGAGCAAACGGGCCGGGGCTATAGGGGTTCCCAATCTCGCAAGAATGCCCCCACGCATGCTAGGACAGATTCGGGAGTGTCCGGGATTGCGTGCCTGGCGAGAGGCTTAAGCCACTGAACATGGGCAACATGAAGCTCCCCGATTCGCTTGGGAATCCGCCCGTTTTGGAGCGGCTGCCCCAATCCATCCGCAGGGCCGAGCCGCGCACGCAGCTTATCGCCGGGATACTTGCCGCCATTCTTATTGTGGGCGCGCTGTGGTGGATTTTCGGTGGCTCAACACCCGCGCCGAAAAAGCCGCCTGCGCCGGTGCGCGTGGCGACGGCAGTTGAAAAATCCGTGACCGCCTACGAACACACAATCGGTACCGTCATCGCCAACGACACGGTGCAGATCACCGCGCGCGTGAGCGGCGAACTGGTCTCGGTGGGTTTCAAGGAAGGCGATGTCGTCGCCAAGGGCGCGCTTCTATTCCAGCTCGATCCGCGCCCGTTGCAGGCAGCACTGGAACAGGCGCAAGCCGCACTCGCGCGCGATCAGGCAACACTTGCGAGCAATCAGAAAGACGCGGAGCGTTACGCAACGCTGATGGCGGAGAACGCCGCCTCGCCGCAGCAGCGCGATCAATCCGAAGCCGCAGCAAAAGCGATGGCGGCGAATGTGCAATCCGATTCTGCCGCCGTCGATGCGGCACATCTCAATCTTGTTTATGCGCGCATCGTTTCACCCGTGGACGGCAAGACAGGGCCGATCCTGATTCAGCCGGGCAATCTGGTGACGGCGGATGCAACGACACCGCTTGTCACCATCACGCAAATTCATCCCGTGAAGATTTCCTTCTTCCTGCCGCAAAGCGATCTGCCGCAAATCCAGAGCCAGATGAAAGCGGGCAAGCTCGTCATCATGATGTCGCAGCATGGCGGCAACGGCTCCACGCTGAGCGCGCCCGTCGATTTCATCGGCAATGCGGTAGACGACAAAACCGGCACAATCGAATTACGCGCGACATACGATAATCTCGACAATGTTCTGGTGCCCGGACAATTGGTGGATGTGAGCGTTGCCATCACGCAATATCCCAACCCCATCGTGGTGCCGCACAACGCGATCAACCTCGGACCCAATGGCAGTTACGTTTATGCCGTGACCGCGGATTCCAAAGCGGCGATGCAGCCCGTTACCGTGCTTTACGATGACGGCACGAATGCCGCGATCAAGGGCGCGGTGAAAGCGGGCACGCGCGTCGTTACCGAAGGCCAGATGCGCGTTGTGCCCGGCGGCGCGCTCAGCATCCGCAAGCAGGCAAGCGGCACGGGCACTACCGCGCCCGCGCAATGAACATCTCCGAACCTTTCATTCGCCGTCCGGTGATGACGATTCTGCTGATGGCGGCGCTGCTGATCTTTGGCGCGTTCGGCTATGCGGCGCTGCCGGTCAGCGAATTGCCCAACGTCGATTTCCCGACCATCACGGTTTCGGCAAGCCTGCCCGGCGCGGACCCGGACACGATGGCGTCGTCGGTGGCAACACCGCTGGAAAGCCAGTTCTCGACCATTGCGGGCGTGTCGTCGATGACCTCGCAAAGCGCGCAAGGCTCGACCTCGATCACCATTCAGTTCGATCTCGACCGCAACATCGATGCGGCGGCGCAAGATGTGCAATCGGCGATCTCGGCGGCGGCGCGGCAATTGCCGCCGCAAATGCCCACACCGCCCACGATGCGCAAAGTCAATCCATCCGACGCGCCGATCATCTATCTGGCGATGCGCTCGGACACGCTGCCGCTCAATCAGGTGGACAAATATGCCGAGACGCTGCTGGCGCGGCAGATTTCCACGCTGAACGGCGTGGCGCTGGTCAATGTGTTCGGCAGCCAGAAATTCGCCGTGCGGCTTCAGGTCGATCCGGCGGCACTTGCCGCGCGCCAGATCGGCATCGATCAGGTGGTGGCCGCGACCACGGCCAACAATGTCAACATCGCGACGGGCACGATCAACGGGCCGTCGCAGGCCACGCTTATTCATGTGTCGGGACAACTCGAAAACGCAGCGCAATATTCCAATCAGGTTATTGCCTATCGCGACGGCGCGCCGGTGCGCTTCAAAGATATTGGTGTGGCCACCGACAGCGTGGCGAACAAGCTTGTCGCCAGCTGGTACAACGGCAAGCGCGCCATTGTGCTGGCGGTGCAGCGCCAGCCCGGTTCCAACACGATTGAGGTCGTCAACGAAATCAAATCGGTGATCCCGCGCTTCATGAAGCAATTGCCGAGTTCGGTAACGCTCGATGTGATCTACGACCGCAGCCAGTCGATCCGCAATTCGGTGTCGGATGTGCAGATGACGCTGCTTTTGGCCGCCGTGCTGGTCGTGGCCGTGATTTTCGCGTTCCTGCGCACGGTTTCGGCAACGATTATTCCCTCCCTTGCATTGCCCATCGCCGTTGTCGGCACGTTCGCGGGCATGGCGTTCTTCGGCTACAACCTCGACAATCTTTCGCTGATGGCGTTGACGCTTTCGGTGGGCTTCGTCGTGGACGACGCCATCGTCATGCTGGAAAACATCGTGCGTCATGTCGAGGAAGGCGAAAAACCGTTTGAAGCCGCCGTGAAAGGCTCGCGCGAAATCGGCTTCACGATTCTGTCGATGACGGTTTCACTCGCCGCCGTGTTCATTCCCGTCGTGTTCATGGGCGGCATTGTGGGCAGGCTGCTGCACGAATTCGCCGTCACCATCGTGCTCGCCATTGTCGTGTCCGGAATCGTGTCCGTGACGCTGACGCCGATGCTGTGCAGCCGGATTCTGAAATCCGGTAAGGGCGAAGAACATGGCGGGTTCTATCGCGCCAGCGAGCGCGCCTTCGATTATGTGCAATCGCGTTACGAACGATCCTTGCGCTGGAGCCTGCTGCATCGCCCGATCATTCTGGGCGTGTTCGTGCTGAGCCTTGTGGCAACCGTCGGCCTCTTCATGTTCATGAAGGAGGATTTCCTGCCGAGCGAGGATACGGGGCAAGTGCGCGCCTACACCGAGGCGGCCGACCGGACTTCTTTTCAGCAGATGGTTCTGTATCAGAAACAAATGGCCGCAATTGTCGCTGCCAACCCGAACATCCAGGGCGTGATGTCATCGGTTGGCGCGGGCGGGCCGCGCACCGGCACAAACACCGGCACAATCTTTATGGCGCTGAAGCCGAGCAGCGAACGCAAACTTTCCGCCGATCAGCTTATTCAGGCGCTGCGTCCGAAATTGTCGAACAGCCCCGGTATCAATGTCTATATGCAAAATCCGCCGTCGATTCCAATAGGCGGACAATCCACCAAATCGCAATATCAATACACGCTGCAGGATCTGAACATTTCGGAGTTGCAGGCAAACGCCGTGACGCTGCAAAGCGCGCTGGCGGATACGGCGGGTTTTGCGGATGTGACAAGCGATCTGGATCTTTCCGCGCCGTCGGTGAATGTGGAAATAGATCGCGACCGCGCCTCGGCACTCGGCGTTTCACCTTCGGCGATTGAAACAGCGCTGGGCGCCGCGTTCGGGCAGGAACAGATTTCCACGATCTACGGTGCGTCCGACGAATATCAGGTGGTCCTCGAATTGCTGCCGCAATATCAGGACGATCCATCCGATGTTTCGCGGCTCTATGTGACGGCGGCGGACGGCATGACGCTTGTGCCGCTCAGCGCAGTCACAAAAATCAGCTCGGGCACGATGCCGCTCAGCATCAATCATCTTGGTCAACTGCCGTCCGTGACGATTTCGTTCAATCTGAAACCGGGCTATGCCCTTTCCGATGCGGTGAGCGCCATCCAGGATGTCTCACGCAAGATCGATATGCCGGCGGGCGTGCAGGGCAGTTTTCAGGGCACGGCGCAGGCATTCCAAAGCTCGACCAGCAATATGGGCCTGTTGCTCGTCATCGCCATCGTCGTCGTCTATATCATTCTTGGCATTCTCTACGAAAGCTTCGTGCATCCGCTGACGATTCTGTCGGGCCTGCCGTCTGCGGCGGTGGGCGCGCTGATCACGTTGTGGATTTTCGGTGTGCCGCTCAGCCTCTATGCGTTTGTCGGCATGATCATGTTGATCGGCATCGTGAAGAAGAACGCGATCATGATGATCGACTTCGCGCTCACGCGGCAACGCGGCGAAAACGCCAAACCGGAAGACGCGATCTTTGAAGCCGCGCTGATCCGTTTCCGTCCGATCATGATGACGACAATGGCGGCGTTGATGGGCACGCTGCCTATCGCGATCGGGTTTGGCGCCGGTTCAGAAGCGCGCAGGCCGCTGGGTCTTGCGGTCGTGGGCGGACTGATACTTTCGCAGATGCTGACGCTCTACATCACGCCGGTAATTTACATCTATCTCGATCATCTCGGCACGCGCGTTTCGCATTGGCGCCTGACGCGCAATGCGGCCGCGAACCCAACTCCCGCTGAATAGTTTTTAAGCGTGCTTCGGGAAATTGCTGACGGGAAACGGTTGCTCGTCGCGCACAAACGTGATGTAGGCGAACAATTCCCAGAGATATTGCACGAGGCTGAAGCTGAAATTTTTCAGCTCCTCATTCACGCGCCCGTTGATCGCAACGATCACGAATTGCAACAGCGCCAGAATGAAAATCAGATTGATCACAAAATACGCGATCACGCCATAGAGAATGGAATAGAGAAACCGCGTGGCCGGGAAAGGCATGCGCGTTTCCGGCACGGTCACCGCCGGTGCGGTCTGGCTCGCGCCATTGGAAGCGTCTGTCATGGATCCCTCCGAAAAGGCGATCAACCCGCCCTTCAGCTTGAGTTAGGTGCGATCCACGCGGTTTCAAGCCCTGCGGCGGTGGAATGCGTCGAAGGGACCGGCTGCCAGAAGGCCCGCAAAATAGCCACCGATATGGGCCTGCCATGCGGTCAAATGCGGCTCCGCGCCCGCGCCAAGGCCCGTTACTCCGGCAATGTAGTTCACCACCAGCCAGAACCCTGTGAAGGCCATGATTTGCGTGGAGAAAATCGAGGCCATGCGGCCGTCGTCGCGCCGGTTATAGATGCGGATGGCGGCGGCCATGAGGCCCGCAATTCCGCCGGACGCGCCGATGACCAGTTCCATAGACTCCCAGCTAAACGCAAGCTGCGTGGCTGCCGCGACCGCCGCGCATAGGAAGAAAAATAGCAGGAACACCCCGGCCCCAAACCGGCGCGCCACAATCGGCCCGAAAGCCAGCAGCCACAGACAGTTGACAGCCAGATGTGCAAAATCGCCGTGCAGGAAGACATAGGAGAAGAACGGCACGATGCGTTCCAGCCAGCTTCCGGGATCGATGTGATGGGTGGCCAGATATTGCGGCGAGTAGCGCGCCGGGATGAAAGCGAAATTGAACAAAATCTCTTTGGACAGTGTGGCCGTGGCATAGACCCGTGCGGCGTGGGCGAGCGCCAGCGTCGCCAGCAGCCACACCACCACCGCAGGCGCGCGTATGGCGGGCTGATGAGGACTTTCGGGTTCCTGAAGAAAAGCCATGAACCGGCTTAGCGCATCAAGGCTGCTTCGACGAGAGGCAAACGGTCATTCCCGAAATACATGTCGCCGCCATCGACGAACATGGTGGGCGAACCGAAACCGCCGCGCGCGATGAGTTCCTCCGTGTTGCCGCGAAGGCGATCCTTGATCTGCGGCGTCTCGCTGCGTGCGAGAAGCTCCTGCGCATCGAGGCCAACGCGCACGCAAATCTCCGCCAGCACATCTTGCTGGCTGATGTCTTTCAACTCGCCCCAATAGGTTTCAAATGTCGCGCGCGCGAATGCGACCAGCGCGCCTTTCTCATCGGCCGCAAGTACGCAACGCATCGCCGCCACCGCACGCACGGGAAACACGGGCGGCTTGCCAATGCTGATTTTGCAAAAGCGCGCCCAGTCCTGAAGATCTTTCTCGTAATAAGACGCTTTGCGCGGATCGGGATTGGCCCGGCGCTCATAGACATCCTTGTTGACGGCGTTGAACACGCCGCCGACCAAAACGGGCCGCCAGACGATTTCGGCACCCGTCCGCACCAACATGGGATGGACGCGCGTAAAGGCGAGATAGGTCCATGGCGACGAACAATCGAAGAAGAACTCGAGTTTCGCCACGCGCCTCTCCAGAATACAGGGTTAAGGGACGTTAGCTTTCTTCGTCCCGCTTTGAAACAGCGCAAGCGTAAACGATGCACAGAACGATGGCATGGGGGTTGCTGTTCTCAGGACGAGACAAACAGGTTTTGACCATGCCGTTCAATGCCAGATACCTCCGCCTTGCCGCCATCGCAGCCCTTGGCCTTGCGCCGCTTGGCGCACAGGCGCAGGTCGCCGCAGGTTCCACCGACTATAACCATCCTTATGGCATGTCGTCGGACCAGAGCAACGATCCGGTTAACGCTTCGCTGCGCGATTCCAACGGTAACCTCACCGTGGTGAACGGCGTGTTCACCAGCTCCAGCTTCAGTCAGCAATCCGGCGTGCAGCAGGCGGGCATGATCGGTTCGGGCGCCACGGCTTCCGGCGCGGGCTTCGGCGGCGCAACCGCCATGGGCAGCAGCGGTTCGACCAGCATCGGCGGCGTTTCGGCGACCTCGGTCGGCAATTCGCTCAACGTGGTGACGATCGGCAACAACAACACGGTCGTCGTCGATTCCAACCAGACCAATAACGGCAATCAGACCGCTTCTGTGAATCTCGACGGTAAATAGGAAAAGGGAAGCCCCACCCATGACATCCCGCGGACGCAAATTTCTTGTGAAACCTCTCATTTTCGCCCTTGGTGCAATCGCGCTGACGGGTTGCATCACGCCGGTGGCGGATTCGACGGGCCGCTACACCGCACCCATCGGCGGCGCGCCCGTGATCAGCAATGAGACGCCCTATTCCAGTTCGCTTCGCTGCCTCGCCGGTTTCACGAAGGGACATCCCATCCACGTCGCCGTCGGCCAGATCGCCGATTACACCGGCAAACTCGAATCCGACAGCAGCGGCCGCAAGGTCACACAAGGTGCTGCGTTGATGGCGATGTCGGCGCTGGCCAAGGCGGGTGTGCCGCTGGTGGAGCGTTTCGATACGTCCGTCGCGGAAATGGAACTCAAATACGCCAACAACAAGCTCATCAATGACGGCAAACAGGATGGCCCCGGCGATTATCGCAAGATTCTCGCAGGCTCGATTCCGGGTTCGGATTATTACCTCGTCGGCGGCGTGACGGAGCTGAACTTCAACATCCGCTCGATCGGCGCCAATGGCGACGGCGGC
>DATCEI010000015.1:0-3855 GCA_036510185.1 Rhizomicrobium sp.
ATCGCCACCATTGATGATGGGAACATCGGCATATTCCGCCGCCAGCTTCGCAGCGCCATCGCGCGGGTGGCGGATCACGAGCACGTCGGCGTAATTGGACGCCACGCGCACAGTGTCCGCCAGGCTCTCGCCTTTCGCCGCCGAACTCGTCGCCGGATCGGCACTTCCGATGGCCTTGCCGCCCAGCCTTATCATCGCCGCCTCGAACGACAGCCGCGTGCGCGTGCTGGGTTCGTAGAACAGGCTCGCCAGAATGGAGCCGTCCGCGATGTCCATGCTCGTGCCGATGCGGTGCGGGTGATCGGCGTCTTTCAATTTGTCGAGATAGCGGTCCGCGAGCGCGAACACCTGTTCGATCTCGTCATTGTCGAGGTCGTTGATGGAGGTGACGTGGCGGAGGTTCATCGAAGTCGGATTTATAGGGATGGGGAGCGGCGCGGGCAAGCTGCCCATCAACCACTATGCCTCAACCGCTCCAGCGCGCCTTGCAGGATGTAAGCCGCCGCCATTTTGTCCACGACTTGGGCGCGCCGCCGCCGCGAGGCATCGGCTTCCAGCAGCGTGCGCGTGACGGCGGCGGTGGAGAAACGCTCGTCCCACAGCGCAATGGGCAATTCGGTTTTCGCGGCGAAATTGCGGGCGAAGGCGCGGGCGGATTGCGCGGGCGGTCCGTCGTTTCCGTCCAGCCCCAGCGGCAGGCCGATGACCAGCCCGCCGACGCCATGCTCACTTATTATATGGAGCAGCTTGGCGGCATCGGCGGTGAACTTGCCCCGCGCCAGCGTTTCCATGGGCGTCGCGATGGTCAGCCGCGTGTCGGACAGCGCCAGCCCGATGGTCTTCTCGCCAAGGTCGAGGCCGAGCAGGCGGGCGCCGGGGGTGATGGCGGTTTTCAATTCGGTAAGCGCAACAACACTCATGCGATGAAAAACAAAACGCGTTTCCCTCGCCCCCGCAGGGGGAGAGGGTCAGGGTGAGGGGGTGCTGAAACCTGAGCAGACTTCGCCCCCTCACCCCAGCCCTCTCCCCCGGAGGGGGAGAGGGAGGTTTTTTGGTTTTGCTCCCGCATCACCGCTGCCCGATCTCGATGCGGTTGCCGGCGGGATCGCGGATGAAGAAGCGGGAGAGGCCCTCCGCCTTGCCTTCGCTGTCGATGGTGACGCCCGCCGCCACAATGGCTTCGCGGGCGGCGGCCAGATCGGGCACACGAAAACAGACATGCCGCTTGCTGGTGGGCGAGGCCGTCTGGTCGATGCCGATGTGAAACTGGATGGGGCCTAAGTCGAACCACGCGCCGCCGCGCCCGCGCATGTCTTCAGGCTTGGGGATTTCGCGTAAGGCCAGCACATCGCGATAGAAGGCGAGGCATTCCGCCTCCAGATCGCGGGGCACCGCGACCTGCACATGATCGATACCGGATATTCCTAACGACATGATGGACGCGCGCGGCCCGGATTGGTAGCAAGGCGCGTTCTAGCACGAGTTCGCCCATGTCCGTCGATGAGAACACTGTCCGGCGTATTGCCCGGCTCGCCCGCCTTGCGGTGGAGGAGGAGCGCCTCGCGCCCATGGCGGCCGAGCTGAACGGCATTTTCACCTGGGTCGAGCAATTGCGGGAAGTGGATGTGGCGGGTGTTGCGCCGATGACCAGCGTCGTCGCCCAGCGCCTGAAGATGCGCGAGGACATCGTCACCGAAGGCGGCAATGCCGACGCGCTGATGGCGAATGCGCCCGATGGCGAGGATCATTTCTTCGTCGTGCCGAAAGTCGTGGAATAGAACATGCTTCCCACCACGCTCACCGATTTCACGCTGGCCGACGCGCGCGATGCGGTCGCCACGAAAAAGATTTCATCCAAAGAATTGACGCAGGCGTTTGTCAAAGCGGTGGAAGCCGCGCGGCCGCTCAATGCGTTCGTCACCGAAACGCCGGAGCATGCGCTTGAAATGGCGGCGGCGTCCGACGCGCGCATCGCGAAAGGTGAAGCGGGTCCGCTCGAAGGCCTACCGCTCGCGATCAAGGATTTGTTTTGCACCAAGGGCGTGCGCACGACGGCCGGCAGCAACATCCTGTCGAATTTCGTGCCGCCTTATGAATCCACCGTCACGCAGAATTTGTGGAATGCGGGCGCGGTGATGCTGGGCAAGACGAACATGGACGAGTTCGCGATGGGATCATCCAACGAAACCAGCACGCATGGGCCGGTGGTGAGCCCGTGGCGCGCGCGGGATTCGAATTTGAATCTCGTGCCGGGCGGATCGTCGGGCGGATCGGCGGCGGCGGTGTCGGGAAATTTCTGTCTCGCGGCCACGGGTACGGATACGGGCGGTTCGATCCGTCAGCCTGCGGCGGTGACGGGCACAGTCGGCATGAAGCCGACATACGGACGCTGTTCGCGCTGGGGGATTGTGGCGTTTGCGTCGTCGCTGGATCAGGCGGGACCGATGACGCGCAACGTGCGTGACGCCGCGATCCTGTTGCGCGCGATGGCGAGTGTCGATCCGAAAGATTCCACAAGCGTCGATCTGCCCGTGCCGGATTACGAAGCGGGCCTCGATGCGGGCGTGAAGGGTTTGCGCGTCGGCATCCCGAAAGAATATCGCGTCGATGGCGCGCCGCCGGAAATCGATGCGATGTGGGAGAAGGGTGCCGAGTGGTTGCGCGCGCAGGGTGCGGAGATCGTCGAGGTCAGCCTGCCGCACACCAAGTATGCGCTGCCCGCTTACTATATTGTGGCGCCCGCCGAGGCGTCGTCGAACCTCGCGCGATACGATGGCGTGCGCTATGGCCATCGCGCGAAGGGTGCGCATGACATCGTGGACCTCTACGAGAAAAGCCGTGCCGAAGGCTTCGGCGCGGAGGTGCGCCGCCGCATTCTCATCGGCACATACGTTCTCTCCGCCGGGTATTACGACGCCTATTACTCGCGCGCGCAGAAAATCCGCACACTCATCAAGCGCGATTTCGAGCAGGCGTTTGCGAAATGCGATGTGCTGCTGACGCCTGCAACGCCCGGTCCGGCGTTTGCCGTCGGCGCGAAGACGGACGATCCCGTGGCGATGTATCTGAACGACGTGTTCACGGTGACGGTGAATCTCGCAGGCCTGCCGGGCCTCGCGGTCCCTGCGGGCCTCACGGAAAACGGCCTGCCGCTGGGTCTTCAGATCATCGGCAAGGCGTTCGATGAAGCCACGGTTTTGCGTGCGGGACGTTCTATCGAAATGGCCGCGAACTTCACCGCGAAACCCGCACATTGGTGGTCGGCATGAGCCGCACAAAAAACCGTTCTAAACACATTCTGGGCATAACCGGCCCGTGGGAAATCGTCATCGGGCTTGAGGTCCACGCACAGGTGCTTTCCAAAGCGAAGCTGTTCTCCGGCGCGTCCACCGAATTTGGTGCGGAGCCGAACAGCCAGGTCAGCTTCGTCGATGCGGCGATGCCGGGCATGTTGCCGGTCATCAACAGGCATTGCGTCGAGCAGGCGGTGCGCACGGGCCTCGGCCTGAAGGCGCAGATCAATCTGGAAAGCGTCTTCGACCGGAAGAATTATTTCTATCCCGATCTGCCCGCGGGCTATCAGATTTCGCAATACAAGAACCCCATCGTGGGCGAGGGCGAAGTGTTTCTCGATCTGCCGGGCGGCGAGACGGCGCGCGTCGGCATCGAGCGGCTGCATCTGGAACAGGACGCGGGCAAGAGCCTGCACGATCAGCACCCCGATCATTCCTATGTCGATCTCAATCGCGCGGGCGTGGCGCTGATGGAGATCGTCTCGCGGCCCGACATGCGCTCCAGCGAAGAGGCGGCCGCGTTCCTCAAGAAGCTGCGCGCTATCGTGCGCTATCTCGGTAC
>DATCEI010000016.1:0-8032 GCA_036510185.1 Rhizomicrobium sp.
TTGTTCTTTCGAGTTAACGCGACCCGCCCTGGCCAACCAGCGCGGGTTTTGCGTTTTGGCGCATTCAAGTTTTGCGATTCCCGAAAATATTTTTTCGCTTGCCGCAAAACGCGCAGAAGCCGCGCGCTACGATTTGTTTAACCTTTCGCTTCCAGTTTTTCAGCGCGTAATGCCGGTGCATTCTTAACCATTGCTGCGCTATAGAGGGCATGAACGCGCAGCCGTTCCTTTCCGAAAATCCACCTTCGTTCCAATTTTAAGGGTTTCTTTGAACCTCCGTTATAGCGGCGGGGCATAGCCTCATCGCGAAACGAAGATTGGGGTTAAATCAGATGACACAGAAATTCTTGCTTTCCGCCTTTGTAGGCGCGTTGGTTTTGGTGGGTGCGCAAGCCGCGTCCGCCGCTGATTGGGTTCCGGCCGGCGCCGCTGCTGCGGCGCGCGATGCGGCCCCGACCAAAGTCGTGAGCACGGTCGATACAGCTGCGCCGACGCAGCAGGTGGCGTGGGCTCCGGCCGGCGCCGCGGCGTCTGCCGCCGGCACCGAGAAGCCGGTTGCCGTCGCGTCCAACCGCTAATCACGGTTTATAAGAGAATCGGCATCGTGCGTTCGATGCCATCTGAACGGGCGGCCGGCTTTATTGCCGGCCGCTTTTTTCTTTTCAGCTATTTCGTCCACCAGTCCGTGCCGCCGCCGAGCAGCACGAGTTTGACCGGCAGCGGCAGCGAACGCATGAAGCCAGTGAACAGTGCGATAATCGCCTGCGGGATGTGAACGGTCTTGCCGCGATCCATCGCGCGCAGAGACGACGCCACGCAGGCTTCCGCGCTTTGCAGCATAGGTTTGGGCACGTCTTCCACTTTATAGCCCGATACATCGAAGAACGGCGTCGGCACCGGCCCCGGACACAGAACCTGCACGCGCACGCCCGTGCCGCGCAATTCGCCGCGCAACGCCTCAGTCAGCCGGATCAGTCCCGCCTTGGCGGCGCAATAGGGCGCGAATCTCGGTATCGGCATGAAGCCCGCCATGGAGGCGACATTGATGATTGCACCCGTGTGCCGCGCGATCATGCCGGGCAGCACCGCGCGTGACAGGCGCGCAGGGACAATGAGATCGAGATAAAGTTCATTGTCGATGCGCGCCGGATCAGCGCCTGCGAAATCGCCATAGATGCCGAAGCCCGCCGAATTCACCAGCACATCAACATGCGCAAATGCTGCG
Source organism: Rhizomicrobium sp. (assembly GCA_036510185.1). Taxonomy (GTDB): domain Bacteria; phylum Pseudomonadota; class Alphaproteobacteria; order Micropepsales; family Micropepsaceae; genus Rhizomicrobium. The sequence goes on from DATCEI010000016.1 coordinate 1,226, forward strand.
ATTTCCTTTTCGACATTCTGCAACGCCGCGCGGTCGGTGAGATCGGCAGCGAGGACGCGCACATCGACATTCTGCTTTCGCCAACCTGCTGCCATCGCATTCAGCCGCTCCTCGCGCCGCGCGATGATGACAAGGTCCATGCCGCGCGCGGCGAGCTGGGTCGCGAACGCAGCGCCTATGCCCGAAGACGCGCCCGTCACGACAGCCAGTTTTCTTTGTGCAATCTCCATCGATGTGTCCTTGTTTGCTGCGCACGGCATAGCGCATGGCAGGGTTATTTTCCTAACGCGCATCCGATCCGCAAACAGCGGACGCAAACCCGCAGGAATTCCGTGTTTCGATTGCAGTCCTTAGACTTAACAGATCATGAAGCGCCAGATATCGCCTTTTAATGCTTGGGCATTCGTATGCGCTCATTGCAAGGAACTTTTTCTGTATTGCGGCGAATACATGCTGACACTTCGTCGATCCATGTGCGAGAGGGTTTAGGTTTATCGAACCTTAACTCATCCGGCACAAAATGACGCAAGCGAAAATATTCGCGCGTGGGTGTCGGGAGATCGTGATGTCTTTTCTCAAGCGAATGCGGATTTCCACAAAGATTTTCTGCACACTCAGTGTGTTCGTGGTGCTTTGTCTTGGGCTCACGGCCTTCAGCGCTTATGAGGTGAACGATCTGGCGGCGGGCACGCAGCGTCTGGTGAACGAAGACGCAGCTGCTCTGCATCTTGTGGGCTCGGCGCAAGAACATATGACGCGCATGCATCAGCTCGCCTTCCAGATGAATGACGACGTGAGCCAGATCGCGCCGCTGCAGGCACGGTTCCAGGACGAATATGACGCCCTGAACAGCGACATGGCTGCGTTGCAGCTGGCTATGGCGGATGATGTCTCCGCCGCCGATGCCGCGCTCTACAAACGCGCCGCTGAAGGCATCGATCAATATTACAACGCTATAACCCAGTACCGTCATTTTCTGGCGGACAAGAATATGCAGGCCGCCGAGAACATCATTCTTTCGGTCGGCGTTTCCGCTTTCAACAAAGCCGACGGCGCGTTCGACCAACTGGTCGACAGCCGCGTGCAGTCGCTGGCGGTTGCCGCCACGCGTGCGAGGACGGAATCGACCGATGCGCTGTGGCTGATGATCCTTACCGCGCTCTTTGGTCTTTCGCTTGCGCTCAGCATCGCGCTGATCATCACGCGCCGGGAAATCATCGCGCCGCTCGTGGGCATGACGGATGCGATGAAGCGTCTTGCGTCAGGCGATATGGACGTGATCGCCGAAGGCGAGGGGCGCGGCGACGAGATCGGCGATCTGGCGCGCGCCTTTGGCATTTTCCGTCAGGCTGCCATCGACAAGCAATTGGCCGAAGCCGACGCGGCCCGGGAGCGCGCCAACGCGGAAGTCGAACGCCGCCAGCATGAAACCGCACGCGCGCAAATCGCCAAGGAACAGGCCGAGGTCGTCAGCGCCGTGGGAACGGGCCTGTCGCGGTTGGCTTCGGGCGATCTGTCGTTCCGTTTGAAAACGCCGTTTCCCGAGGCTTATGAAAAACTGCGCGACGATTTCAACGGCGCGGTGGCGCAATTGCTCGATGCGATGCTGCAGATCCGCACGGCGGCGCTCGGCATCCGCTCCGGCGCGGATGAAATCTCGCAGGCCGCCGACGATCTGTCCCGCCGCACCGAACAACAGGCCGCAAGCCTCGAAGAAACCGCAGGCGCGATGGACCAGATCACCACCAGCGTGCGCCGCACGGCGGACGGATCAGCCAGCGCCAATGCCGTCGTCATTGCGGCCAATGCCGATGCCGTGCGCAGCGGCCAGGTCGTGCGTGATGCGGTGGCCGCGATGAGCGATATCGAACATTCCGCCCGCCAGATTTCGCAGATCATCGGCGTCATCGACGAGATCGCGTTCCAGACGAATCTGTTGGCGCTGAATGCGGGCGTCGAAGCCGCGCGCGCGGGCGATGCGGGCCGCGGCTTTGCCGTCGTCGCCAGCGAAGTGCGCGCGCTGGCGCAGAAATCCGCGTCCGCCGCGAAAGAGATCAAGGCGCTCATCGCCAAATCCGCCGATCAGGTCAATGGCGGCGTGCAACTGGTCGGCCAAACGGGACAGGCGCTGGAGCGCATTCTCAGCAACATTGGCGACATCAACAAGCTTGTGGGCGAGATCGCGGCCTCCGCGAAAGAACAGGCCTCCGGCCTGCACGAAATCAACAGCGCCGTCGATCAGATGGATCACGTCACGCAGCAGAATGCGTCGATGGTCGAGGAAAGCACGGCGGCGAGTTTCGCGCTGGCGACGGAATCCCAGCAGCTTGCCGATCTTATCGGCCGCTTCAACATCGGTGAAGTGCAGCAAGTGCAATCGCCCATCCGCCGCCTCGCCGCGCGGCTGACATCGAAGGAACGCAATGCAAAGCCCGCGCGCCGCATGAGAGGGGGCGGCGGCGGCGCCGCCGCGCACAAGCTCGATGCGGACGAGGCGGAAAGCTGGGAAGAATTCTGAGATGGATATGAGTGGGGCTGAAAAAAACCATGTCTTGCCGTTGCCCAAAGTGATGGACCGCAAAGCTGCGCGCAGGCTCGCCTCCGATCTTCTGGCGGCGAAAGGCAAGCCCGTGACGCTCGACGCTTCGCATGTGCAGCGCGTGGGCGGACAATGTCTTCAGGTGATGCTGTCAGCGCAGCGCAGCTGGATGGCGGACGATCTGCCGTTCGTCGTCACCAGGCCGTCGCCGCTTTTCAGCCAGTGCATGAGGCAGTTGGGCGCGCGCGAATTTCTTTCCGGAGACGCGCCATGAGCGACGCCAAAACCATTCTGACGGTCGATGATTCCGTGACGATTCGCGAGATGCTGTTTGCCGCCCTTTCGGACCTCGGCTATCGCGTGCTGCAGGCCGTTGACGGCATAGACGGGCTTGCGTCTCTGCGGGACGAAGAACCCGACGTCATCGTCACCGACATCAACATGCCGCGGCTGGATGGCATCGGCTTTATCAAGCATGTGCGCAAGGATCAGCGTTATTGCGGCACGCCCATTCTGGTGCTGACCACAGAGAGCGATCCCGACTGCAAGGCGCGCGCAAGAGAAGCCGGGGCCACGGGCTGGATCCAGAAACCTTTCGATCCGGCGAAGCTGGCGGAAGCCATCCGCAGGGTTACGGCATGATATGCACACATTACCGCCCGAGGTTCTAGCACCCATCAAACTCGTATTCTTTCAGGAATGCGAGGAACTGCTTGGCGAGCTGGAAACCGGCTTGCAGGCGCTGAAAAACGGCGACCGCGACAAGGAAGTCGTCAACACCGTGTTTCGCGCCGCGCATTCGATCAAGGGCGGGGCGGCGACCTTCGGCCTGAACGCGCTGGTGCATTTCTCGCACACTTTTGAAAACGTGCTCGCCAAGGTGCGTTCCGAAGACATCGCGCTCAATGACGAACTGCTTTCGGCGATGCTGCGCGCCACCGATGTGCTGGCCGATCTTGTGCGCGCCGAACGCGACGGCGGCAATGCGGCGGCGATCGAGACGAACGACCTCGAAGAAGCCTTTGCCCGCTACGTTGCGCCTGAAGCGATTATGCAGCCTTCGCTTGCAGAATTCGACGATCTCGAATTCACGCCCGTGCCGGCCTTCGAGCCGCCCAAGGAAAATGACTGGATTATCCGCTTCCATCCGCACGCCGATCTTTATGCCAAGGCGAACGAGCCGTTGCTGCTGCTGCGCGATCTGGGGCGGTTGGGTCAGGCGCGCGTAATTTTAGACGATACGGGGATTCCTCCGCTCGCTGAGCTTGATCCGGACGGCGCCTATCTTGGCTGGACGATTGCGTTGCGCAGCCCCGCCGGCGAAGAGGCGATCCGCCGCGTTTTTGAATTCGTCGAAGGCGATTGCGATCTGGAGGTTGCGCGCGGCGTTCTGCCGGCCAGCCTTTTTGTGCCGAAACGCAGAGCCGAAGACATCAAACCACTGCGCGATACCAAAGCGCCGCCGTCTTCGGCCTTCAAAAATCCCATTCAGACCATTCGCGTCGATACCGACCGGGTGGAGAAACTCGTCAATCTCGTCACCGAACTCGTCATTGCGCAATCCATGCTGACGCAGCGTCTGTCCACCTACGAGCATCTCGATCCGGGCGATGAATTGCCGCTGGATGAAATGCACGCTCTCACGCGCGACATTCAGGAAAGCGTCATGGCGATTCGCGCGCAATCGGTGGGCTTCGTGTTCAAGCGCCTGTCGCGCGTGGTGCGCGAAGTGGAAACCGCAACCGGCAAGCAGGTCAGCCTCGTCACGCATGGCGAAGACACCGAAGTGGACCGCACCGTGATCGAACGGCTCGCCGATCCGCTCACGCACATGATCCGCAACGCCATCGATCACGGCATCGAAACGCCGGAGGAGCGCATTGCCGCCGGAAAGCCCGCGAAAGGCACCGTGCATGTTACCGCGGCCCATCGCGGCGGGCGCATCGTGATCGAGATTTCCGATGATGGACGCGGCATCGACCGTGCGCGCGTGCGCGCCATTGCCGTGGAACGCGGCGTCGTTTCGCCCGGCGCTGAACTGAGCGACCAGGACATCGATCATCTGATTTTCGCGCCCGGATTTTCCACCGCCGCAACCGTGTCGGAAATTTCCGGGCGCGGCGTGGGCCTCGACGTCGTCAAGCGCGGCATTCAGGCGCTGGGCGGGCGCATCGCGGTGACGAGCGAGCAAGGCAAAGGTTCGACCTTCGCGCTCAGCCTGCCGCTGACATTGGCCGTGCTGGACGGCATGCTGGTTTCGGTGGGCGGCGAAAGCCTGATCGTGCCGCTGACCAGTTTGCTGGAGACCATTCGCCCGCGTACGCAGGATTTGCGGCCGGCAGGCCCGGCGGCGCTGCTGATGCACTATCGCGGCGCCTATGTGCCGTTGATCGATCTGGCCTGTGTGCTGGGTTATCGCGCGCAATCCCTGCCGCCGGAAAAAGGCGTGGCGCTGATTGTGGAAGATGACATAGGCGTGTCGGCGGGCCTGCTCGTGGACGAGATATTGGGCCAGCAGCAGGTCGTCATCAAAAGCCTGCAGGCGAATTATCGCGCGGTCTCCGGCGTTGCGGCCGCGACCATCATGGGCGACGGGCGCGTGGCGCTGATCGTCGATGTCAACGCGATCATCGCGGCACAACGGCACAAGATTCCAACACTCGAAAAGCGGGCGGGCTAGACCATGGGCGAAACCGGAACCAAACCGCGCGAACTGGTCGCGTTTTCCGTGGGCGGACAGGAATTCTGCATCGATGTCATGTTGGTGCGTGAAATCCGCGGCTGGGCGCCCGTCACCCCGCTGCCGCATGCGCCCGCTTACGTGCGCGGGCTGATGAATCTGCGCGGCACGGTGCTTCCCATCGTCGATGTCGGCGCGCGGCTAGGCCTGCCCGATACCGAGACGCCGCTGCGCCGCGTGATCGTCGTGGTGTGGATCGACACGCAGCTTGTGGGCCTGCTGGTCGATGCGGTTCTTGACATACTCACTGTCAGCCCCGATGCGCTTCAGCCGACACCCGATGTCGGCTGCGAAACCATTGAGCCTTTCGTCACCGCTGTGCTCACCGTCGAGGAGCGCATGGTCTGTTTGCTCGCACTCAAGAATCTTCTGCCAGAGGATGACGCGCAGGCCGCATGAGCGACGCGACCGACACCTGGGCGATCGAGGCCCGCAACCGCGTGTATGAGGATCGCGAGTTCCCCTACACGCAGCGCGATTTCCAGAAAATCGCGGCGATGGTGCATGCGGATGCCGGTATCAGCCTGTCGAATGTGAAAGCGCCGCTGGTTTATTCGCGTCTGGTGCGGCGCTTGCGTTCGCTGGGCGTGGAAAGTTTCAAACGCTATTGCGCGCTGGTGGAGGGCGATGAAGGTTCTGCCGAACGCGGCCAGATGATCGCGGCGCTGACCACCAACGTCACGCGCTTTTTCCGCGAGCCGCACCATTTCGAACACCTGAAAACGAAAGTGTTGCCTGGCCTCGTCGAAGGCGTGCGGCGCGGGCGGCCTTTGCGCATCTGGTCGGCGGGCTGTTCCAGCGGCGAGGAACCCTATTCCATCGCGCTCAGCATTCTTTCGGTGATGCCCGACGCCATGCACCACGATGTGAAGGTGCTGGCGACCGATGTGAACCGGAATGTGGTCGAGAAGGGCCGCGAGGGCATCTACAACGATGCCGCCATCGCGCCCGTCAGCCGCCAGATGCGCGCGCAATGGTTCACGCGCCAGCGCAATGCCGACGGCAGCAAGACCTGGCAGGTGGGCGATGCGTTGCGCGGGCTTGTCGCGTTCCGCGAACTGAACCTGCTGGACGAATGGCCGATGCGGCAGGCCTATCAGGCGATTTTCTGCCGCAACGTCACGATCTATTTCGAGGACGAATTGCAGACGCAAATCTGCAACCGCCTGATCGAGAAGCTCGCGCCGGGCGGGCGTCTCTATGTCGGCCATTCCGAACGCATTCTCGACGACCGCGTTCTGATCGACGGCAACACGGTCTATCGGCTGAGGGGGGAGCGCGAAGAATGAAACGCGTGCGCGTGCTCATCATCGACGATTCCGCGACCATGCGCCGGACGATTGCATCCGTGCTGGAGTGCGATCCCGAAATCGAGGTGGTGGGCCATGCGGGCGATCCGTTTGCGGCGCTGCGCGCGATCAAATCGCTGCAGCCCGATGTCCTGACCCTCGACATTGAAATGCCGCGCCGCAACGGCCGCGATTTTCTCAAACGTCTCATGCGCGTGCGTCCCATGCCGATCATCATG
>DATCEI010000017.1:0-3201 GCA_036510185.1 Rhizomicrobium sp.
ATGAGGCTCGACACCGAGGTCATCATTCAGAGTCGCTTCGGTGAACCCACCTTGCTGATCGAGGCTATCCCGGAAGATCGATTCAAGGACAATTTCAGGCGCGTTATAGCGGGAGCATCGGAAGCACAAGCAGCTTCCGCGTGGAAGATCATGCAAGCCATGATTAAAGAGCCGCATGGGAGCATGGTTGTGTTTGCCGAGGACGCGAAAGCGGAGGCAGACCGTCTCTCACGGCAGGGCATGCTCGTGATCCCGGAGCCCTTGACCGGAGATTTGTTGGCAAGTGCAAGCCGGATCGATGGCAGCATCCTGTGCGATGTGAACGGCGTCTGTCACGCGATGGGAGTCATCCTAGATGGCGAAGCGAACGAGGCGTGCACGCCTGCCCGTGGCTCACGCTTCAATTCGGCGGTCCGATACGTCCTCGGCTCGTCTGTCAAGAGAATTGCCATCGTGAAATCCGAAGATGGCAGCTTGGATATAATGCCGCTTCTGCGGCCCAGGATTAACCGAAAAGATTTCACTGACGCGATTGATGCGCTCGAACGCGCGGATATGGAGAACTACTATCGTCCGCGCTTGTATCTCGACGATCACCGCTTCTATGCACTCCCAGAGGATTGCCCTCGGATAAATGCTGCGCTGGATCGGCTCGACGCGATGCCGACTGAACCCATGGTCATAAGACTGGGGACCACGCGATTCAGTCCGAACCCGGAGATGAACGCAGGCTATTATTACTAGGCCTGGCTATTGGGTGTGCCGCCTACGACGAGTCGTTGCCAGTCGATCTCGCACTTCAATTCGATTGCTTTCCGGATAAGGGATTGGGAAATCTCAGTCGCGCGGGCGATGGTCGTGCCGGTCTTCGCGCTTCGCTCGATGGCTCCGGAGTGAACTGCGCGAGAGCGTAACTCATAGAGCTTCTTGAGCGATTTCTGAATCTCGAGCCGTTCGGCTTCATCGTTTCCAATAAGCCAAGCCCCGTGCAAACTGAGCCGAAAGCTCAATTCGCCCAGATCGTTGTCGCCGAGAAGGAGAGATTCCAGCGCGATACCCAAATCAATAGCTCGGTCGGCGAAATCGCCTTCGCGGCCTGCGCGCCCAAGTCGATCCAGCGGAATCCGGAGGACCTTGTGTCGTTTGCGCAGATCGAGCGCGAAATACTCCAGAGCGAGCGGCTCAGCTTCTTCTGTCGATATGTCTGCGTCTCGCGCCCAATGCTCTCCCGATCTGGAGAACTGCCAGCCGCTGTTCATCCCCGCAGACAGAAACCAATTGTCCGATTGGACCCAAAACATGTGGTAGTGCGGATAAACGCCAAGGACAGCGAGAAGGTCGAACGCCTCAGCGAGCAACATCTGGGCCGCATCGGTCGGAACACGCGCCGCCATATCCTCGGGTGGCTGCGGGTTCTTGGGCCGGTAGAACACCGGACCGAACTTGAATCGAGTCACCAACGCATGCGGGATTGCAAAGCGGGGTCCCATCGCGTTGAATGGCCCCTGCCCAAGCGCGGTCCCGCGCTGCATCGAGGGCGGCACATCGGTCATCGGGATCAATCGGATATCCGGACCCAGTTGGATCGGCCCCTCTGCCTTAACTCCAGCGATCCCCATGACCGCAATCGCGTCTGTCCCGTTCGCGTGAACCGCCTCGATGAACGCGTTCACAGTTCCGGCGACATCTTGAGTCACAAGGGCGCGTGCGAGCAGGACGCGCGCGATGTTCGGTAGCCCGACTCCGATGCTGCCACCGTGCGGGACGTTCGCGAACGTGCCGTCGAACTCCGCCATTTTGGGGTCCGCCCTGAGATCGGCGACGTAGGCATCAAAAATCGCTGTCTCGATCCCTACATCAGTCTGAGTTCGGACAAAGCTCGCGTCCGGGCCCAAAAAGTCCTGTGCGGGAGCCGCCACGGCTCCACCAGCGATGGCCTTTTCGACGGCCCGGATGAGGATTTTCGCGTCCATATGGATACTTAGGTGAATTCGCTGACCACACACGGCGGCCGACCACCTCGTATTCTATTGCGATTCGATTCGGCGAGCAGAATTCCATTTGCCGGACGGTGCCACGACGTTTGAAGAATATCAAAAGCTCTATCACGCGATCTATGCGGAATTCGCGGAGACGTCAGATTCATTCTGGCAAAGGCGATGGATGCGCACGGCAAACCGTGGCGCGATCAGCAGGGTACGTCATAGCTCGATAAGAAAGACCTCGGCGAACGCCGAGGTCTAAGAGTCACGAACACAATTCTCAATGGTCGCCATTGAACGCGGCGAGCGTCCGCAGGTACTCCACCGCTTCTTGGGCCATATGTGTCGCCGTGAATATGGCTTTGCGGTCACGGTCGAGAATGTCGAGCCAGGACGAGATATAGGCGGCGTGATCGGGACGTGGCGCATTTACGATGGCAAACGCCGAACACAGGAACGCCGCTCCAAGTTCGGCGACCAACTCCTCGGCTGCATAATCCCGGTCTCCAAAGCGGTTGCCGAACGTGCGGTCCATGCGGTGAGGTGCGCCTGTCCAATGGATAAGTTCGTGCAGCTTAACGGCGTAATACGCTTCCGTTGGCGAACTCGTCGGCGTGCCGGTGAACTGTTCGGGGCTCGGCATCTCGATGTAATCGCCTTGGCGATGATAGCAGGCGCGTGTTGAGCCATGCCGGACTTCCGCGTTCGTCGCGCGCACGAACGCCTCGATTTGCTCATTCGTCTCAACTTCGGACAGACGTTTGCGTCGCGGAATCTCCCAACCATCAACCTGTTCGACATTGAAGACGTGCGATGCGCGGGCCACGAAGCGGGGCGCTTCGGCGTCCGCATCAGCTTCGTTCGATGTTTCCAATTTTTTGTAGAAGATGATGAACGAACCGCGCTCGCCGCCACGCACTTGCGCACCAAGCTTGCGCCATTGCTGATAGCTGGCCCAATAGCCGGTAACGTAGCGCTTGGTGGCAGCTTGCGCCCATAGCGCCACGACATTGACGCCGTGGTACGGCATCTCCGTTGCGGCATTCATGGGCATCATCACTGACGTGATGCTGCCGTGCCACGGCATCGTGCAATGGCCCGCACCCGCTTCGATTGCTGCGATAATTTGAGCCGTGACGGCTTCATACACATTCGATTTGGTTTCAGAAAGAACAGCACTTGCCATCGATACCTCCCAAGCAGAGCGGGAGAGCCGGAC
>DATCEI010000018.1:0-8767 GCA_036510185.1 Rhizomicrobium sp.
CGCGCCTTGCTGGTCCGGCATCAGGGCCACGACACGCTCCGCCTCGCCGATAAAGGGTTTTAGGTAGGGCGTAGCAAAGCCGAAGCCCAGCACGCGCATGTCCCGCACCTCCGGCCACATCAGCCTTATGCGGCGCATCACCAGACGGCGGGCCACCTGCCCCAGCGGGCTGTCATAGAAGGAAACAAGGTCGTCGGAATCGAGCTGCATGGCGCTGTCGGCATTATTACAGGTTCAATGCGCGCGCGCCCATTGCTAGGTTGTGATTAAGGAGCGCCCATCCATGAGCCTGTCCGTCACGCCTGTCGCCTGCCTGCGGGACAATTACGCCTATCTGATCGTGGATCGCGAGGCCGGGCTTTGCGCCGTGGTCGATCCGTCCGAGCCGGAGCCTGTGCGCCGCGCGCTGGCGGAAGCGGGTGTGAAGCTCACGCATATTCTGAACACGCATCACCATTGGGACCACACGGGCGGCAATCCGGCGCTGAAGGAAGAATTCGGCGCGCGCGTTGTGGGGCCGGCGAAGGATCGCGAACGCATTCCCGCCATTGATGATGGTGTCAGCGAAGACGCGCCGTGGCGTTTCGGGTCGCATGATGTGTCCATTCTGGAAATTCCGGCGCATACGCGCGGGCATATCGCGTTCGTGTTCGATGGCTTCGCGTTCACGGGCGACACGCTGTTCGCGATGGGATGCGGGCGGCTGTTTGAAGGCGATCCGGCGATGATGTGGGCAAGCCTGTCGAAATTGATGCGCCTGCCGGACGACACGCAAATCTATTGCGGTCACGAATACACGCTCAACAATGGGCGTTTCGCCATGACGCTGGAGCCGGGCAATGCGGCGCTTGTTGCGCGCATGAAAGATGTCGAAGCGTTGCGCGCGCAAAACAAGCCGACCATTCCGTCAACGATGAAACTGGAAAAAGAAACAAATCCGTTCCTGCGGCCGTCTTCGCCGGAAATCAGGCGCACGCTGAATATGGAACAGGCAAACGACGTGGACGTGTTCGGCGAAATGCGCCGCCGCAAGGATTCGTTCTGATCAGTTCGAATCCTTTTTGTCTTTATCCTTGTCCTTGTCGCTTGAACCGGTTGCGGCATCCGCCGCATCGCCAACGACGGTCGCCGTTGTGCTGACAACCGCGCCTGTCACCGTGGCCGCAGCACCCACGACATCGGCGCCCGCGTCCACAACGGCGCATCCCGACAGAAGAATTCCAACGCCCGCAATACCGAGAAACAGCCCTGTCTTTCGCATGTCGCTCTCCAGCAAAGCCTTTGCAGAATAAGGCTAGGCGCACGGGATTGACGATTCATAAATTGAAATTGCGCGCTTTTAATCTTGTCGCCATGGAGCGATCAGGCGTGGGCTGCGAACTCCATCGCAATCGCAGAGAAATGCAGCACCGCGGCGCACAGCACAAACGCATGCCAGATCGCCTTGTGATAGGGAATCCGGTCTATGAGATAAAACGCAATTCCCGCCGAATAGACGAGGCCGCCCGCGACCAGAAGCCAGAAATCCACCGCCGCCATCGAGGCCGCAAGCGGCTTCAGCACTGTGACGATGAGCCAGCCCATCGCGATATAAAGCCCGATGCTCGCCACTTCGAAACGGCGCGGAAACAGCATTTTCATCACCACGCCGAATGTGGCACTGAGCCAGATCAGCGCGAGAATCACCGTGCTTTGCGGATGGCCGAGCCGGTTCACGGCGAAGGGCGTGTAGGTTCCCGCGATCATGATAAAAATCGCCGCGTGATCGAAACGGCGCAGCACATCCTTTGCGCGGCCGAACGGCGCCAGATTATACGCCGCTGACGCGATGATCATTGCAAGCAGGCCCGCGCAATAGACCGACACGCTGACGACCGGCCCCAGCCCGGTCACGCGCGACAGCAGAAACAGGCTGGCATTGATGGCGAACAGAACGCCGACGACATGGATCACCGCGTCGGCGCGATGTTCCAGCGGCGAATAGGGGCGATTCGTTTTTAGTGTCTTTATAGTCATGATAGTCATGCGCGTGGGCGGCATGTTGCGTTCTTGCCACGCATGGCGCAATCGCGCGGCGAATATGCCGCATCTGTGAACCAAAGCCTCTTTACCGCGATTTACTTGGTTCAAGGCGGCGGGTAGATTCCGCGCCAATCAAACCGCCCCGGGGAGTTCCAAGATGAGTGACATTACCACGCCGCAGAGCGCCGGTTTCAAATGGCAATTGCTGAGCACCGTTTCCGCCATGGCCATGCTGGCGGCCGTATCCGTTTCGCCGGCGCAGGCCGATCCCATGTCCTTGGGCGACGGCGCGCATATCTGGTTCGACATTGGCGGGCAATTGACCGACTACGCCTCCAACCCCACCACGGTGTTCAACGATCCGACGACGCCCGGCAGCGCGATCTTCATCGGGCCGAGCGGCGGCTGGGATACGGATGCGAAATTCTCTTTCGAGCCTGCGGGCAGCGATCTGATTTTCTCGGCCAAGCTTCGCTACGGCCGGACCAATCCAAAAAACTTTGTCGGCTACGGCACGCTGGGCACGACCGGCGGCGGCGGCGAAGGCGCAGTGGCCGCGGCTCTTGCTCATGGACATGCACACCATGCGTTTGGCCGGCATGCGGCAGGCGTTCACGCTGCCGCGACGGGCACGGGAACTGGCCCAAACTACATTTATTACAGCGGCTTCCTCAGCCACAAAGAAGACCACGCCATCGTCGATTTCACGGTCGGCAAGGATTTCGGGCTTGGCATGTTCGGCCACGATGGCAACTCGATCTTCTCCATTGGCGTGCGTTATGCGCAATTCAATGCGCGCACCGACATCGGCTATTACACGGGCACGATAAGCTCTACGAGCTTCTCCGAAAAAGCGCGCCTCACGCGCAGCTTCAACGGCATCGGCCCCGTGATCGCGTGGGATGCGTCAGCGCCGTTGGGCGGCGATTTCAGTTCCGAGCTTTCCGTCGATTGGGGCGTGGACGCATCGATGCTGTTCGGCAAGCAGAAAATGACGCTCGCCGCGTCTTATTCGACGGGTCCGAATTACACCGCCACGCGCCGCAAAACGACGACCGTGCCGAGCGTGGGTGGATATCTCGCGCTGTCCTGGCATGGCGGCGAAGGCACGAAAGTCAGCCTCGGCTATCGCGCCGACGATTACTTCAAGGTGCTGGACGGCGGCTTCGACACGGCGAACAAGATCGACCGCGCCTTCTACGGGCCGTTCATTAAGGTCGGCATTTCAGATTAAAGCCGGGGCTTCTGGGGGGCGGATGAATCGCGCTTATAGGCGGCGTCCTCACGCGGCCTTGAAATGGCAATTGCTCACCAGCGCCTGTGCGATGGCGCTTTGCGTGTGTGCATCCGGCGAAGCGCGCGCCTTTGCGCTCAGCGATATCGGGCAGTTCTCTCTTTCCGCGGGCGGCATGTGGGACCAGACGCAAGGCGACGGCGCGGACTGGTCCGCCGAACATTTCCTCACCAAAGCCGCGCCGGACTTTTCCGGCCCCGGCATCGGCGATTTCAGAATCACCCCGCCGCTGAGTTGGGATTACGACGCGCAAGCCTCGTTCGAACCGGCGGATACGGTGTGGGTGTTTAGTGCTGCCGTCCGCTATGGACGCAGCCGCGCCACGCACGGCTCAGCCTACAAAACATTTCCCACGAGTCCGACCGGCGGCGGCGCGGATGCCGTGCAGCCCGCAGCAGCCGGAGCCAATCACGGCAATTACACCGGCTCCGTTACGGATAATGAAACTCACATGTTCGCGGATTTCTCGGTGGGCCGCGATTTCGGCATCGGACTTTGGGATGGCGATGCCAAATCCATCGTGAGCCTTGGCGCGCGTTATGTGCGCTTCAGCGGCCATAGCGCCATCAATTTCAAGACCGTCACGAAGTACAAAACCGAAAAAGGCACGCGGCTTATCTCGCGCGGCTTCACGGGCGTCGGCCCGCGGCTTTCATGGGACGGCGAAGCGCCGATCTGGCGGCACATTGGTCTTTACATCGATGCGGGCGCGGATGCCGCCATGTTGTTCGGGCGGCAAAGCGTGGATGTGGATTCCGCCTACACGGCGGCTGCGGGTTACGCGCATGAGCGGCGCAAATCGGCGATCGTGAACAATTTCGGCGGTTATGCGGCGCTGTCGTGGAATCCATGGAATCTGGGCGCGAAGGTTAGCGTCGGCTATCGCGCCGATCTGTTCTTTCATGTGCTGGACGGCGGCGACGCCGCCAAGCACGAAATCGACCGCTCATTCTATGGACCGTTCGCGTCCATCGGAATCCAGACGCGCTAATTCACGACGCCGCGCAAATGAATTCCTCGAATTTGCCGTTGGCGGCGCGCTGGATTTGATCCGGGAAATAGGTAAAGCGCAGCGCGAACGGAAATCCGAGCGCCTCCTGCACGATCTTCGTCAAATTCGTTTCCTGTTGCGAGGTGAGCGGCGTCTCAACGACCAGCCGCATCTCGATCTCTTCGCGTGTATGCTGGATGAACTGATATTGCACAACAGGCGCTGCTTCGCGGAAATGCGCGAACCCCACCAGCGGCCAATGCCGCGAGCCATCAGGCATCAGAATGAGATTGCGTTCGCGGCCAAGCACGCGCTTCAGCGTTGGCAGGCCACGCCCGCACGGACACGGGCCGCCGACTTCCGCATAATCGCCGATATCATAGCGGATTAGCGACGTTGCGAAATTGTGCAGATCGGTCAACACCACGCGGCCCACTTCGCCTTCGCTGCACGCATGTCCATCTTCGCCGATGACTTCGACGATGAGGCTTTCGCTCATCACATGATAAAGATCGCTGTCTGGACATTGTATCGCGATGATGCCCGCTTCCTGCGAGGAATAATTGTCTGCGAATTTGACAGGCAGCGCGGCCAGCGCGCGTTCGCGGATGCACGGCTTCAATGTCTCGCTGATCGTGCGGATGATTTGCAGGGACGGCAATTCCAGCCCGTGTTTCTCGCGATGATCGAGCAGCGCGTCGAGCACACTGGGATAGACGATCAGCACATGCGGATCGAATTGCGTAAGCCATTGCGCGATCTGCGCCACCGGCGTGACGATGGGGATAAGCTGTGCTTTGCCCGTATCGAACAGCAATTCGGCGGGCGCGCCCCAATTTTCCACGATCCTGTGGCCGGGCACCGTGGGGCGGATCGCGGAATAGCGCAGATCGAAACGGCCCTCATGCCAGAAATATTCACGCATCGTGATTGCGAGCCAGAACAACTGGCCCATGCGCGTGCGCTTCACGATGACAGGCTCGCCGGTTGAACCGGAGGTGCGGTTTTCATGCGGCGGCAAATGCTCCTGAGGCACCTCGGAGCAGTAAATCTCGCGCGCGTTCGATTGCAGATCGCGGCGCGAAAGCAGTGGCAGTTTGCGTAGGGCTTCGTGAGACGTGAAATCTTTCGCTGTAAGTCCCGCTTCCGTCATGCGGCGGCGGAAATGCGGCGAATACCGCGCGCAATGATCGGCAACCACGCGCAATTGCGAGAATTGATTGGCCGCGAGTTCGTCTGCGCTCAGCCATTGCGTATCGCCCAACAGACGCACCAGCGCTTCCATCGTCGCGTTGGAGCCTTGCAGCAGCGGCGGCCACACAATACGCGCAACCGAACCCTTCACCTCGGTCCACGGAGATTTCGTCATGCACGCTCCATCACAATCAGCGGACAACGCTCGGCAAGCGGATACGCACCCGCCTGCACAAGCCGGACATTGTGGAATGTTTCAGGGATCGTTTCACGCAATTGGGCCAGCATCGGAAAGGAATAAATATCGGGCGAGTTTTTGTAGACGTCGATGGTTTCGATGTCCACATCGTTCCAGCCGGTCGCGGCGGAGAGCGCGGCGCGGTCGGGAAACATTACATTGAATCGCTCAAGGATTGCGGCGACAGCGATGTTAGGGTTGCGCGCTTCCTGCATCATCGCCATCGCAAGCCGCCATTTGAACGCGTGGAAGGATGCGATCTTGCCTGCGAGTGCCAACACCTTCACGGCTTCGATGCCTTCAATCTCGTCCGGCGTCAGGAACAGGCGGCACACGAACACGCCACCCGGTTTCAGCACGCGCGCCAATTGCGCGAACAGCGTGCGATAATCAGTGGGATATTGGATTGCGCTCAGGCTTCCGTCGCCAATAGCGGCAGTAAATTTGTTTTCGCCAAACGGTGGTTTAAGCCAGTCACCGCAAAATGCACGCCGGGCGTTCGTGTCACCGGGCCATATATTCGCGATCATCGATGCGTTGCGATCAATCGCGGTGACATGCGCGCCGATATCTGCCAATTCCCGCGTCACGCCAAGCAACAGCACGCGATCCGTACGGCCCGTAATCGCGTCCTTGAATGCAGCAACCACATCGGCATCAGGCCGAAGCGGCGGCTTAATCCGAGACCAGCGCCGGTGATATTCGTTCCAGTGCGTATTGTTTGCCACCATCAGCAAACGGAGGGATCAATTGTCGAGGAACGAACGCAATTTGCGCGAGCGGCTCGGATGCTTGAGTTTGCGCAGCGCCTTAGCCTCAATCTGACGAATACGTTCGCGCGTCACCGAGAATTGCTGGCCCACTTCTTCCAGCGTGTGATCGGTGTTCATGCCGATGCCGAAGCGCATGCGCAGCACGCGTTCTTCGCGCGGGGTGAGTGTCGCCAGCACGCGCGTCGTCGTCTCGCGCAAGTTCGCCTGAATCGCTGCGTCGATGGGCAGGATCGCGTTCTTGTCTTCGATGAAATCGCCAAGATGCGAGTCTTCCTCGTCGCCGATGGGCGTTTCGAGGGAGATCGGCTCTTTGGCGATCTTCAGAACCTTGCGCACTTTTTCGAGCGGCATGGCCAGACGTTCGGCCAATTCTTCCGGCGTCGGTTCGCGGCCGATTTCGTGCAGCATCTGACGCGACGTGCGCACCAGTTTGTTGATCGTCTCGATCATATGCACAGGGATTCGGATCGTGCGCGCCTGATCGGCAATCGAACGCGTGATCGCCTGACGGATCCACCACGTTGCATACGTCGAGAATTTATAGCCGCGGCGATATTCGAATTTATCGACCGCCTTCATCAACCCGATATTGCCTTCCTGAATGAGATCGAGGAATTGCAAGCCGCGATTGGTGTATTTCTTCGCAATCGAAATCACGAGGCGCAAATTGGCCTCGATCATTTCCTTTTTCGCCTGCCCGCTTTCGCGCTCGCCCTTTTGCACCGTGTGAACGATGCGGCGGAATTCCACGATGGACTGGCGCATCTCCTGCGCCAGCGTCTGGATTTCGTCGCGATGCTGCTTGATGCGGTCGCGTTCTTCGGTGACGAATTCCTTCCAGCCGAAACCGGAGAGCCGCCCCACGCGCCGCGCCCAATTGGGATCGAGTTCGTGGGTGAAATGCTGTTTGAGGAAATCGCCGCGATCCACGCCATGCGCTTCGGCCAGACGCAGCAGGCGGCCTTCAAGGCTCACCAGGCGGCGATTGATGCCGTACATCTGATCGACAAGCGCTTCGATGCGATTGTTGTTGAGCTTGAGGCTCTTCACAAAATCGACGGTCTCGCTGCGCAGTTTTTTGAATCGGCGTTCCTGACCGCTCGACAATTCGTCGGCGCCGAGTGCCGCTTCAACGCTCGCGTCCTGCAGTTTGCCGAGTTTCTTGTAGAGGTTCGCGATCTGGTCGAGCGTTTCCAGAACCTGCGGCTTCAACGCGGCTTCCATCGCCGAAAGCGAAAGGCTGCCCTCGTCGTCGAAATCGTCCGCTTCGTTGGCTGCATCGGCGGCAGCGGCGACTTCGCCGGGATCGAGTTCTTCGCCTTCCGCGCGTGGCGGTTTGGGCGGTTCGATTTTTTTCGCAACGACAGGTGCGGCGGCGCCATTAAGCCCGCTGCCATTGGTCATCACGGGCGGCGGTGTCGGCGGCACGAAACCGGGCGGCTGACCTTCAACGGCAACGGCCGCTGCCGGAGGTTGTCCGTCAGGCCCCGCGCCATACATCGCTTCGAGGTCGATGATGTCGCGAAGGAGAACTTTTCCTTCGTTCAACTCATCGCGCCAGATGGTGAGCGCTTCAAAGGTCAGCGGGCTTTCGCACAGCGCGCCGATCATCAATTCGCGCCCCGCCTCGATGCGCTTGGCGATGGCGATTTCGCCTTCGCGCGAGAGCAATTCCACCGAACCCATTTCGCGCAGATACATGCGCACGGGATCGTCGGTGCGGTCATAGGGTTCTTCTTCGCCATCGGCTTTTGCGACCAGCGCCTTGCCGGTGGTGACGGCGGGCACTTCGGCCTGCTCGTCCTGCTCCTCGCTCTCGATGACGTTGATGCCCATTTCGTTGAGCATCACCATCGTGTCCTCGATCTGCTCGGAGGACGTTTTGTCGGAGGGCAGAACCTTGTTCAGTTCGTCATAGGTGACGTAGCCGCGCTGCTTGGCGCGCGTGACCATCTTGCGCACCGCGACATCGGACATGTCGAGCAGCGGCGAATCGGCATCGGGCTGCGGTTGGCCGGGTTCCGGCGTGCCGGGTTTGGCGACGGGTTTTACCGGCGGCTTCGCCTGCAATTTGGCAAGCACGTCGGCGACCACGGGCTTTTTCTCGGGCGCGGACGGCTTCACGGCGGCTTTCGGGTCGGGTCTGATCTCGGCCTTCGCTTTCACGGAAACAGGTGCTTTTTCGGGAGCGGCCGCTTTTGCGGGAGCGGGCGCTTTTGGGGTAACGGGCGGCTTGGCGTCGGGTTTCACCGGCG
>DATCEI010000019.1:0-3154 GCA_036510185.1 Rhizomicrobium sp.
TTGGTTGGGTCAGTCACAGCGATCCGAAGTTTATTCCACCAATGTCGGCGGCCACAGATCGTTGACGCTGGCGGACGGGTCGCAGATCGAGATGAATACGGACACGCTCGTTCGCACACGCTTGGACACTCATCAAAGAACAGTCTGGGTTGATCGCGGCGAAGTCTATTTCCAGATCGCGCATGATGCCGCCAAACCGTTCGTCGTTTTGGCGAGCGGCCACCGGATTACCGATCTGGGCACAAAATTCGTCGTGCGACAGGGCGCGGGTGAGGTTCAGGTCACGCTCATTGAAGGCCGCGCCGCTTTCGATACGCCAAGCAGGCCGCAAAGCCGCGCAATTCTCACGCCCGGTGAAGTGGCGATTGCCACCGCCTCGGCTATGTCGGTTCTCAAACAATCACGGCAGGCGGTTGACAATGATCTGTCCTGGCGGCGGGGAATTCTCGTCTTCGACCGCACGCCTTTGAGCGACGCTGCTGCGGAATTGAACCGGTATAACACGCGGAAAGTGATTGTCGCGGATGCCGATGCGGCGCAGGAGCGTATCGAAGGCACGTTTCCCGCAAACAACGTCGAGTTGTTCGGGCGTGTCGCGAAATCCGTGCTTGGCCTGCAGGTCAGGAAACAGGGCAACGACATTGTGATTTCGCGTTGAGTTTCGCGCTTGATGAAGGCCGTATGGAGGCCAGGGGAAGAGGGGAAATATGTCAGTTTTCAGATTTCTTGGAACTGCGGTGTGCATTACAGTTCTTGCTGGCGGGTTGGTGACGGCAGCGTCGGGACGCAATTTTGATGTTCCAAGTGGCGATCTCGAACAGGCGCTGAAGTCTTATATCGCGCAAACCGGCGTTCAACTCGTGTTTTCCGCCAGCGCGGTGAAGGGCGTGCGGACGAACGGCGCGAAAAGCGATGTCGCGGATGAAACGGCACTATCACACATTCTGGCAGGGACAGGTTTCGTCGCGCGGCACGACGGAAGTGTGATCACCATCGTGCGCGATGCCCGCTCTTCAAGCAACGCGAATGTAGTGGAGATTGCGGCGGCAACGGCGCCGAGTGCATCCGGCGCGTCACTGGAAACCGTCACAGTCACGTCGTCCAAAATCGGTGGCGATGTGCAGAACATCCCAATTTCGATCACCGCGCTTTCGCAAGAACAATTGACGGCGACACAAACCGCGGGCGGCCCGGACCTGATCAAACAGGTTCCGAACATGACATTCACGAAGACCAACTTTTCCGGTTATTCGATTCAGTTGCGCGGCATTGGCACACAGGCCATTTCGGTGACGACCGATCCTGCGGTGGCTGTGGCGTTCAACGACATTCCGTTCATTCGTAATCATTTCTTTGAGCAGGAATTCTACGACGTTTCGCAGGTTGAGGTGTTGCGCGGGCCGCAAGGCACGCTTTATGGCCGCAACGCGACCGCTGGCGTTGTCAATCTTGTCTCCGCAAAGCCGAGTGATCAGTTCGAGGCAATGGCGTCGGCCGATGTCGGCAATTATCAGAACCGCCGCCTGGAAGCGATGATCAATATTCCTGTCGTCGATGATGAACTCGACATCCGTTTGGCCGGCGAATGGACCAAGCGTCAGGGTTACTCGCTCAATGAAGAAACCGACGACCGTATCGACGGCCGCGATCTGTGGTCGGGGCGCGCCACAATCGGGTGGAAGCCCTTCGAAGATGTTCAGACATATCTCGTGTGGGAACATTTCTCTGAAGACGATGATCGCCTCAGAAGCTCCAAGCAGCTTTGCAAGACGGATTACGGTCCGGGTTTTGTCGCGATACCACCGACACCGGGTTCCATATTACCCGGCACATTGAATATCGGCGGCGTCATAAAGACTTTGGGTCCGAACTTCGGTAATTACGGTGATTACTTTTCTCAGGGCTGCGGACCGGCCTCGCTCTATTCGCCTGACTCATACCAGGCTCCATTGGGGTTCACTCTGCCTTACATTCTCGGCCTGCAGGACGAGAGCGATGCAACCAACATAGATCCCTATGCCAGCGAAACTCAGTCGCACAATCTGCGCGTGATCGATTCCGGCGTCGCTCCGAAATACAGTGCCAAAAACGATGTCGTGGAATTCCATGCGGATTATACGATATCGCCGACCTTCACTTTTACGTCGGAAACCGGTTTTGGGCATGACTTCCTGTATTCCGCAGAGGACTATAATCGCTTCGGGGCCTCGCCTGGATTGTTTATACCGGGCAGCCGCGGTGTCGTCGCGGATCCAACCGGCTTCAGCGTTTGCACTTCAGGCGGCGGTGCTTGCTCTACGTCGCCAATAGGTGCCCCCTGTACCGTTACGGCGGGCGAATATGCAGGCGGATGCACGGTTGCAGGCTATTTCTGCGATCCACAGCTTGGCTGCTCGAATCAAATGATTCTCGAAGATCTTTCCGAGGAACACGCATGGCAACTGAGTCAGGAATTCAGAGTCGCATCGAACTTTTCCGGGCCGCTCAATTTCAGCGCTGGCGGTAATTACCTGCATTACGAGACGGAAGAAAACTATTACGTCTTCGGCAATGTGTTCACGCTTATCAATGGCGGGTTCGTTCCGGGGCGATTCGACTCCAACTCCAACGGTCCGTTGCCCTTGGGATTTCAGTTTAACGACCCCTCCCGACCGACCTATATCAGTCTTGGGTATGCCGATCCGAATCCGATCTCGCATCTCGACGGCAATGGGCACAATTATTTCGTGAGCAAAAACCCCTATGTTCTAAATTCCTATGCCGCATTCGGCGAGGCGAACTATAATTTGTTCAGTGATCTGAAATTCACCGGTGGTCTTCGCTGGACCCAGGACCAGAAACATTTCTCGCTGATCCCAAGCTGGCTGGTCGATAGCGGTTGGGGATATCCGGTGGCAGGCGTGGTGAACCAGCAATGGGACCAACTCACAGGTCGTGCCGTCGCCAATTGGACGCCGAAGCTGGATTTCACAGATCAGACCTTGATCTACGGTTCATACGCGCATGGATATAAAGCGGGCGGCGCTAACCCACCCGGCGCGATCTTTTCCTCGGAAACAACAGTCGGCAGCCAGAACACCAGCGCGCAGCCTACGCATCCGCTGACGTTCAAGCCGGAATTCATTGATGCGTTCGAAGTCGGCACGAAGAACAC
>DATCEI010000020.1:0-4105 GCA_036510185.1 Rhizomicrobium sp.
GCGATCTGTCCCGTGGAGTGCTTCGCGGTATCGGCGACCTGATCGGCAACGCGCGAAAGCCCTTCATTCAGGCCCTTCAGGGCGTCGCTGATGCCATCATTGTTCGAATTCTGCTCCAGCCGGTCGAGGCGCTGGCCAAGGCCGATGACATGGGAGCCCAATTGATCGAAGGCTTGCGCCTGTTCGCGCGAGGCGACGTTGATTTCGGCGGCTGCCTGACTGAGCGCGCGGCCATTTTCGCTCTGGCTGCGCTCGGTTGATTCGAGCCTACGGGCCATGCCGCGCAGCTGATCTTCGATGCGCTTGTAGGCGCCTTGAGTCTCGGTTTCGCTACGGCTGACGCGGGCCAGCATGTCCTGCGTATCGCGAAGATTGGTCATTTGTGGTTCCTCGAACGCGCGCGGGGGAGGGGATGCTTGCGGCCAGGAATCCCTTTGCGGAGCAGGGTTTTCGCCGATATCAGCGAAACTGCGCAGGATGCGCCGCGTGAGCCATTCGCCGATGGAAAGCCCCTCACGGCGAGCCGCGGCGCGTGCCGCCTCTCTCGCTTCGGGAGGGATACCGGCGACGTTCCAGGGTAAGTCCGTTCGCATCTCGACTCACTGCGCCCCTATTCCGCAACCGAAAGTATCGGTGCCGAGATATTGTGTAAAGAATTCTTAAAGCCACGAGCCCCTGTAGATCCACTCCGCTGGGGATCGCGGCCCGAAGTGTTAACGATTTGCGTTAACGACTGGTTAGCGGGAAAAGAATTCTTAATGCGTTAGACAACGCCCGCGCATTTGAGTTCGGGGCCGAGGCGTCCGCTCGCCCACAGCGCCGCCATGCGGAAATCCGAAAACAGCGACCACAGCGGATAGGTGAAGGTGGCGGGGCGGTTTTTCTCGATGAAGAAATGCCCGATCCATGCGGGCGCGTAACCCGCCACCAGCGCCACCGGGATCAGCCACGGATTGCCCGTCACTGCAATCGCGATGACCGAACCAATCGCCAATCCCGTGCCGACATAATGGATCGCCCGCGTCTCAGGTTTGCTGTGTTCGCGCAGATAATGCGGCCAGAAATCGCGATATTCCGTGATCTTGGAATTGGAGCCGATGGTCGCGGTCATTGCGCGCCCTCGCTGTTGCGCAAGGCAGGCGCGGATTTGGGCTGCATCGCGGATTTGGCGGCGCGCGGGCTTGCCTCCGAGGTGATCTCGCCCGGTGGCGCGCCATCCTTGGGCGGCGGCAGGCCGAGATCGGTCGCGAACAATTGCGTCACGAACACAGTGTCGCCGTTTACCGCGCAGCCGATGCCGGTGCGATTGTAATCGGTGAAGGCGAGATTGTCCTTGTGGCTTGGACTTTTCAGCCACGTATCCAGAAAGCGTTGCGCGAACGCATTCACATCGACGCCGCTTTGTTTGGTGTAATGCTGGGCCGCGATGTTGACGCCCAGCAATCCCTGAAAGCGCGCGTCTTCCGCCATCACGAGGCTTGCCGACGTCGTGCCGTCGGGCGCGTTGTCGGCGAAATAACCGTGTGCCGCCATATCGACGGCCCGCTTGCGCGCGACATCCATCAGCACGGGATCGAGCAGCAGCACTTTCGATGCGGGATCGAGCTTCAGCCGTTCGTTTTCCACCAGCGCATAAACGCGATCTTCCAGCGGCCGCATCTGCGTTTGCGGATCGGGCGGCGCGGGCGAGGTCGCGGGCACGACGACGCCTGCGACCTCGTGATGAGGCTCAGGCATCGTCGCGCAAGCGCCGAGAAGAAACGCCAGAGTTAAGACGAGCGCGGGCGCGCGCATCGTTCGGATTATTGGAGAATCTCGAACAGACCCGCCGCGCCCATGCCGCCACCGATGCACATGGTGACGACGCCGAGCTTCGCCTTGCGCCTGCGGCCTTCCAGCAGCAGATGTCCCGTCATGCGCGCGCCCGACATGCCATAGGGGTGGCCGATGGAGATCGCGCCGCCGTCCACGTTGAGTCTGTCATGCGGAATGCCGAGACGGTCGGCGCAATAAAGCACCTGACACGCGAAGGCTTCGTTCAATTCCCACAGATCGATGTCTTCGACCTTGAGGCCGTGGCGCGAGAGCAAACGCGGCACGGCGAACACAGGCCCGATGCCCATTTCATCCGGCTCGCAACCCGCTGTCGCGAAACCGCGGAAAATGCCCAGCGGCTTGATGCCTTTCTGCTCGGCGGTTTTGGAATCCATCACCACCGCAGCAGACGCGCCATCGGCAAATTGCGAGGCATTGCCCGCCGTGATGTATTTGCCTTCCTTGACCTGCATGCCACCCTGAAACACGGGCTTCAGCGATTGCAGGCCTTCCAGTGTCGTGTCGGGGCGATTGCCTTCGTCGCGATCGACCGTCACGTCCACGATGGATTCCTGCCCCGTCGCCTTGTCGAACTTTTTCATTTTGACGGAAAGCGGAACGATCTCGTCCTTGAATTTCTGCGCCTGCTGGGCTGCGGCGGTGCGGCGCTGGCTTTCCAGCGAGTATTCGTCCTGGCGCTGGCGCGGAACCTTGTAACGCTCCGAAACGATTTCGGCGGTTTCGATCATCGACATCCACAGCGCGGGCTTCACCTCCATGAGGTGTTCCTCGGTGATGTTCTTGGTGTTCATGCCGCCCATCTGCACGAGCGAAATGGATTCGACGCCCGCGCCGATGGCAACCGGCGTCGGCTCCGTCATCACCTGCTGGGCCGCCATCGCGATGGCCTGAAGGCCGGAGGAGCAGAAGCGGTTGACCGTCGTGCCGCCGGTCGTGACCGGGCAACCCGCCCAGATCGCCGAGAGGCGCGCGATGTTCATGCCCGTGGCCCCTTCGGGCTGGGCGCAACCCATGATGACGTCTTCGACTTCGCCCGCCTCAATGCCGGCTTTGGCGATGGCGTGCTTGACCGCGTGGCCGCCCATCACCGCGCCGTGGGTCATGTTGAACCCGCCCCGCATGGATTTGGCGAGCCCTGTGCGCGCGGTGGAAACGATGACGGCTTCTCTCATGGTCCTCTCCTTGACGTGAATGGCCGGAACCCTAGCGGGGTCCGGCGCGCGAGTGAATAAGCGAAATGCGGGTCTATGACCCCATGAATTTACGCCGCACCGAGGCGGGGTAGCGCACCGTGAAGACGATGGCGCCCACAATCGCGGCCAGCCCCACGACAATATCCAGGGTTAGCGACAGAAGCTTGTAGATCGCCGCCGCATCTGCCGCCGCCATCAGGGCGAAGGCCGCGACCCAGGCGAAGGTGATGCGGTAATTGATGCTGAGAAAGATCGGCTGGTCCCAGATGAAGGCGAGTTTGGGCGTCTGCGCCTTGGCATAGGGAAGGGTGAAGGGCTTGCGCATCACGACGGAGGCAAGGGCGATGGCGAACAGGCCGAAATCGATGACAAAGCGCACGACTTCCGGCTGAAGGCCCGGCGCCACCAGCATCGAACACACCGCCAGAATGGCGAACAGAACGACGGTGCCGATCTCTAGAATGCGCACCGTGCGCGTATGCACCAGCGTGTTGACGTTGACCGCGAACGCCACCGCGAAGGCGATCCACAACGCCAGCGTGATCGAAACCCGGCTCAGGATCGTGAACAGAATGAACGGCGCGAAGCCGAAGAGAAACTGCATCGTGGCTCCTGTGCCGAAACCCGCGCGAGACGTTTGGCCTCGCGCGGTGTTTGTCGGCGTTACTGGGTGGGCGTCGCCGCGGCAGGTGCGGCGGGCGCTGACGCCGCCATCTCATTGATCTTGTGCTGAGTGAAGATCGTCCACAGCCGCACGGCCTGGAACCGCGCGGTGCTGCCGGCCGGTACGTCCTGCAGCGTGGCAAGCGCGTCCTGGTATTTGTTCTGGTTGATCAGGTCCATGGCCAGCAGGAGCTTGGCCTGGCCCGGATCGCGCATGCCGTCCTTGGCGATGGCCGCACGCACAGCCGCTTCGGATTCGCTGAAGCGGCTGTAGCCGTAATAGGTTTCCGCCAGCTTTTCGAGCTTTTCGCCATTGGGGCTTTTTGCGGCTTCGGCGGCGAAGGCCGGGATCATCTTCTCGTCCCCGGCGGCCTGCGAGCGGGCCTGCTGGAAGGCGGTGTTGGCGCTGCCCT
>DATCEI010000021.1:0-11109 GCA_036510185.1 Rhizomicrobium sp.
CGTGAGGCTGGCCGATGGCTCGCAGGTCGAGTTGAATACCGACACCGTTCTGCGCGCGGATGTGAGCGCGGACCAGCGAACGGTCTGGCTCGATCGTGGCGAAGCATTTTTTCAGGTCAGGCATGATGTGGCGCATCCATTCGTTGTGATGGCCGGCAAGCAGCGCGTCACCGACCTCGGCACAAAGTTTCTCGTTCGCCGCGATTCCACACGCTTTGAAGTGGCGGTGATGGAAGGGCGCGTGCGGTTCGACACGCTCGATAGCCATGCACCGCAACCCGCCACGTTGACGCCCGGCGACGTCGCTGTCGCCAGTGCAAATGCAATGCTCGTGACACGGCAGCCGGCGCAGAAGCTCGCAAGCGAGCTTGGCTGGCGTCATGGCGTGCTTGTATTCGAGCATACCACGCTTGCTGACGCGGCGGCGGAATTCAACCGCTACAACAGCGAAAAGCTGGTCATAGCCGATGCTGCTGCGGGGCGCCGCACTATCGGCGCCACGTTTCGCACTGGCGACGTTGAACTGTTTGCGCGCGCGGCGCAGGAATTGCTCGGGTTGCGCGTGGAGAACCGGGGCAGCGAGATCGTGATTTCGCGTTGATCGAGGGAGAGCGGTCCGTCGGTGCGGAGCTGCACAAAGGAAAGAAAATGACAAATACTGCATACATCAAATTCTTGGCGATCGGTGGAATATGCACCGCCGTGCTTTTTACCAGTGCGCTTGCGCAGGATTTTAACATTTCAGGCGGAGACCTGAAAACGGCATTGAGCGCCTATATGAAGCAGGCCGGTGTCGAGTTGATGTATCCCGACGACGAAATGAATGGTGTTCACACTAAGGGCGCCAACGGCAATCTTTCCGCAGATGCGGCCCTGCTGCGCATTCTCGCAGGCACCGGCTTTGTCGTGCATCACACATCCGGCGCAATTGTTATCGTTCACGACGAGCGGGCAATGAACGATCCGGAAATTCCGATAAAGATCGCAGCGGCTTCTGTTTCGGCCACGTCGGGCGCGGCCTTGGAAACCGTCACGGTCACCTCATCGAAAATCGGCGGCGATGTGCAAAATATCCCGATTTCGATCACGGCGTTGAGCCAGGAACAATTGACTGCCACGCAAACCGCGGGCGGTCCCGATCTCGTGAAGCAGGTGCCGAACATGACCTTCACGAAAACCAATTTTTCCGGTTATAGCATCCAACTTCGCGGCATCGGTACGCAAGCGATTTCGGTAACGACCGATCCGGCCGTTGCGGTGGCGTTCAATGATATTCCGTTCATCCGCAATCATTTCTTTGAGCAGGAATTCTACGATGTGAGTTCGGTCCAAGTTCTCCGTGGACCGCAAGGCACGCTCTACGGCCGTAATGCAACAGCGGGTGTCGTAAACCTCGAATCCGCAAAGCCCACCGATCAGTTCGAAGCTATGGCGTCCGCCGACATCGGCAATTACGGCAATCGCCGCCTGGAAGGCATGATCAACATTCCCATCGTCGATGACTGGCTGGATATCCGTGTCGCCGGCGAATGGACCAAACGTCAGGGTTATTCGTTCAACGAGCTCACCGACGCCCGTACCGATGGCCGCGATCTGTGGTCAAGCCGTGTTTCCATCGGCTGGAAACCTTTCGGGGACGTTCAGGTTAATCTCGTCTGGGAGCATTTCTCTGAAGATGATGACCGCATGCGTACGTCGAAGCAGCTTTGCAAAACCGCACCGTCGCCCACCGAAGTGGGCGGTGTCCCCGTGGCAGCGGCGCCCGGGCAAAACAGGGTCATCGACCCAAATGGCTATCTCAATCAGGGTTGCATTGCTTCGTCGCCTTATTCGCCTGATGCGTTCGAGGTACCGAACGGCGATTCACTTGCCTATTATCAGGGTGTTGCCCAACTTGGTGCCCCCGTTCAGGGTGGCGATTTTTCGAGTTTCGATCCCTATGCGAGTACCACGCAATCACGCAATTTGCGCGTTATCGAGACCCATTTGAATCCGGTCTATCGGGCGAAAAACGATACGCTCGAATTGAACACGGATTATAAAATCACGTCTGCGCTAACATTTACTGCACAGACGGGCTTTAACAACGACTTCTTGTGGTCGACCGAGGATTACAACCGCTTCGATACTTCACCCGGCGCGTTCCAATACGCTACCCCCGGCGATGACTTGGGTAGCAATTTCATGCATGTGCTTACACCCGATCCCGACGGACTGGGTCATTGCCGATTTAATTACTCCGACGGGTGTGAATCGTTGCCTGCTAACGCGGCATGCAAACCACCAAGCGGCGCATACGCGGATACTGGCGGTGGCGGTCCATACTCCTGCGTTCCCGACGGGGTGTTCTGCGATCCCCAGCTCGGTTGCAGCGACAGACTTGTCGCGGA
The DNA here is from genome assembly GCA_036510185.1 of Rhizomicrobium sp. Taxonomy (GTDB): domain Bacteria; phylum Pseudomonadota; class Alphaproteobacteria; order Micropepsales; family Micropepsaceae; genus Rhizomicrobium. The sequence continues at coordinate 2,391 of DATCEI010000021.1, forward strand.
AGATCTGTCGGATGAGCGCTCCTGGCAATTGAGCCAGGAATTCCGGCTCGCCTCCAATTTCAACGGGCCGTTCAATTTCAGCGTGGGCGGCAATTATCTCCACTACGAAACCGAAGAAAATTACTATGTCTTCATCAACACGCTGACCATGGTCTCTGCGGGCGATACTTATGGTGGTGGTCCGGGGAATGGGAACGAATCGCCTTGGATTCCTGGTGTTTCTGACAATGCCAATTGCATCGTGGGAGGTCTCACTGATTCCGATCCCTTTACACAGCATAATCCGCAAAACATTGGTTGCATCTACATTGATCCCAATCCGCTCGCGAAGCTCAACAATGAAGGCCACAATTATTTTCTCAGCCAGAACCCGTATTTGCTCAATTCCTACGCCGCGTTCGGTGAAGCCTATTACAATGTCCTGCCTGATCTGAAGCTGACCGCCGGCCTGCGCTGGACAGAAGATCAGAAGCATTTCGTCGATATTCCTAGCGAACTGCTCGTCGCCGGCTATGGCTACGCGACGACAGGCGTGGTCAATCAGCAATGGGATCAATTTACCGGCCGAGCGGTTGCGAACTGGACGTCCAAGCTCGATTTCACCGATCAGACACTGATCTATGCTTCCTATTCGCACGGCTATAAGGGCGGCGGGGCCAATCCGCCCGGAGCGGTGTTGCTCGATAATTTCAGAGGCGGGGAGGTCACCAACCCCATTCATCCGTTGACCTTCAAGCCGGAGTTTGTCGATGCGTTCGAATTGGGAACGAAGAACACATTGCTCGACGGCGCGCTGACCTTTAATGCCGATGTGTTCTATTACAATTATGAGAACTACCAGATTTCCCGCATCGTGGACCGCACGGCGATCAACGACAATTTCGACACGCATGTGAAGGGAGCGGAAATCGAATCGACTTGGGAGCCGCTTCCCGCTTTGCGCCTGAATTTCGCGGGCGGTTGGGAAGATACCGCGCTCGCCAAGGGTTCGCAGTCGGTCGATCTGATGGATCGCTCCGATTCAGCCAATCACCCGGATTGGATGGTGCTTAAGCCGTTCGTTACGCAGGCCTCCAACTGCGTCCTTCCGGTCTATGTTGTCGCCGAGATGTTATTAGTCGACTCGACGCTCGTTTCCACCGCATGCGGCAGAGCCTACGGCGCGCACCTTGATCCGGTAACAGGGAGTGCCTACGCTGCCGATCCAATCCCGGGATATGCAGGTTTCGATCCGACCACGGCACCTAATAGCGGCCAAGGGTTCGATAAAGACCTGAGCGGCAACGAACTGCCCAACGCGCCGCCATTCACGGTGTCGTTCGGCGCGCAGTACACGATGCCGCTATCGACCGATTGGGCAGGCACGCTCCGCGCCGACTATTACTGGCAGGATTATTCCTGGGCGCGCGTCTTCAACGACGATCCCTATGACCGGCTGCGCGGCTACACCAACGTCAATCTCACGCTTATCCTGACAGACCAGAACGGCTGGCAGGTGATGCTCTATGACAAGAACATCTTCAACACGACCGCGATCACCGGCGACTTCCTGAACAGCGACGACAGCGGCCTTACGACGAACGTGTTCCTGACCGATCCCAAACTGATCGGCATTCGCGTCACGAAGAATTGGTGAGGGCAAACAATGAGCGAATCTATAAATTCTCCGAATACGGCCGGGAAATTTCGCCGGCAACTTCTGACAACCACCTCCGCGTTAGCGTTGCTCGCGGCAGTCTGTGTCACGAGCGATGCAATTGCCGCCGATGAGGACAGCGACCGTCCGACGGTCTGGATTGGACTTGGCGGCCAGTTGGAGCAAATGAACGATACAGAGGAATTTTTCACCCCTTCGTTTATCCTGGCTGCGCCGCGCCCGGCCGTACAAACTATTTCGCCGTTCAATGTCGAGCGGCCTCCGCAATTCAGCAATGGCGCCGAAGGAAATATCTCATTCGAACCGGGCGGTTCTGATTGGATATTTTCAGCATCCGCCCGTTTCGGTCGCTCCAACGGCGACAAACATGTCCGTCAACAAACCCTTTTGCCCCTTCATAACATCACGTATCATTCGGTTGTCGTATATGTCGTCAAACCGCTAGCCGCCCAGTTTGTTGATATCAGAGCGCAGCACGACGAGAGCCACGCCATTCTCGATTTCCAGGCCGGCAAGGACGTTGGATTGGGAATATTTGGCGACAAAGGTACATCGACGTTCAATCTGGGCGTCCGCTTTGCGCAATTCAGCGCCAAATCAAATGTGACGCTCGGATCCGATCCGGACTTCCACATAATATACCGATCCAGCTTTCTGAGACTACCGAAGAGTGAGCCCTATCACAGCAACGCGGCTAGCCTGACGGCGGCGCGGAGCTTTCACGGCATCGGGCCGTCGCTTTCGTGGAATGCCTCAGCGCCATTTGTGGGCAATCAGAATGGCGGTGAACTCACATTTGATTGGAGTGTGAATGCCGCGCTTTTGTTTGGCCGGCAAAAAACTAAAACGCACCACCAGACTACAGGCCGGTTTCATACGGGTACTGAATATGCCCATAATAACCACACGCAGCCATTTCGCCCTATCACCTATCAAGGTCCGGCCACGCCCGACCACGCACGTGTGAGAACCGTCACCGTGCCCAATGTGGGCGGCTTTGCGGGAATCACGTTCCGCCGTTCGATCGCCAAAGTCAGTTTCGGCTATCGCGCCGACCTGTTCTTCGGCGCTATGGATGGCGGCATCGATACGGAAAAAAAGGAAAACGTCGGATTCTATGGTCCCTTTGCTACGATTAGCATTGGAATCGGTGGATAACCGATAACTTGTGCACGCATGAATGCGAGCTTTTTCGGAATTTCGGCAACGGAACACGGCCACCGCTTCCATCGCGCGACCACTCTTGCACGCGATTGGCTATTGTCGACTATATTCCGGCAATGAGCGAAGCTAGTTTTTGCGAACGGATGACTTATTTGGTCTACGATGCTCGCAATTTTTCTACTAGCGATGGCCGTTAAGTTTGCGGGGGCTTTGTTGGCTTCTCGTGTTTAGCGTTCTTGTTATTGGTTTGCGCTCACAGTTGCTGTATGGGTCTGTCTTTGCCGTGCGGCGAGTGCACCGTCGCCTGAGAGGATGCGATCGATTTCCTCCGCCACCTTATCGGCTGCCATTCTAAGTGCTTCGTCGATATGGACATAGCGTTGGGTAATGCCGCGCGCCGAGTGGCCGAGAAGTGCTGCGATAGTCAGTTCCGAAAAACCGAGATCGCCGGCGACACTGGCGAAGGTGTGACGCAAAGTATGCGGCGTGACGTCCTGAAGCCGCACCATAGCACAGACACGGTCAAGTACTCGCACCACTCCGATGAAATGACCGTCGCCCCAGTCCGCCGGGAAGATGAAGGGAGAACTTGTTCGTGGCTGCGCAAGCAAGACGTTGACGGCTGCACAGCCGATCACACGGGTCTGCGGTCCGCTCTTCGTATCAGGGAAGCGGATTGAACGCTCTTCTTCGTTGAGCCATGTGCGCTTAAGACCAAGCCCCTCCATGCGCCGGAAGCCGGTCATCAGCAGAAAGCGGATAGCGGCGAGTCCGGTCGGATGTTCGCCGTCGGTCTCAGCGATGCGCATGGCCTTTCCGAGCTTCTCGATCTCCGCGCGGCCGAGACGTCGATCGCGCGGAGTGCTGGCGAGGAGCCGCACACCTTTCGCCGGATTGCTCGCAATCTTACCAAGGCGCACGCTATGTTCGAAAATTGCGTGCAATGTCGACATCGTGCGCGCAGCCACACCTTCGCCGCCGGTTGTGGCACCACCGCGACCGCCGACCCGCACTTTCGAGGTCTTGCCGACGGCGATGTCGGCTTGCGCACCTTCGATATCGCCGAGCTTGAGCGAACCGATCTGCCGCCTACCGAGCAAAGGCTTGATATGCGCTTCGATCCGGCTGCGGTCCATCGCGAGCGTTGAGGCTTTGATAGGGCGCCGACGTCGGCCGAGAAGCCGGGCGGCTTCAGCTTCGGCGAGGTACCAGTCGCACACTTCCGCGACGGTGATCGCATCACCCGACGCGGCGTCTTTCTCGTCGAGCGGATCAATGCCTCTGGCTATTTTGCCAAGGACCGTCTTCGCTTCTTTTCGGGCCTCTTCGACCGTCATGACCCCATAGCGGCCGATCACGATGCGTCGGCTGCGTTTCTGCGTATTGCGATACTGCACGACGAAGCTCTTGAGGCCTGATGGCATCGCCTGGACGCCGAAGCCGCGAAGCTCCTGATCCCAGAGGAAGGAATACGAACCTTTGACGCCAACGCTGGAAGGTTTTAGAGCTTCGACCGCCTGTTTTGTGAGTTTTTTCATGTGAATCATATAATTAGCCGAATTTGCTTACATTAGCACAAGCTTGGCTTCGTGTAAGCACAAAATTAGCCTTTCAGAGCAAATTTCCGGATATATTGGCGTGCATTCGGCGTGAGGAATATCTCAGAAACACTAGCATTATCAGTAGTATAAAAGTCTATAGCGTAAGTTGGAAAACTGTGGCGAAAATGGGCCCGGTACGTTGCCAAGGTTAGGGTCGGGCGTTCGATTCGCCTCGCCCGCTCCAAGTTTCTAAACAAAATCAGTGAATTACGCGGCCTGTATAGTCCGCACACTGACTTTGTCAGGAGTATGTCGGGAGTTCGCGGCCTTTGCGGCGGCGGTTTTCTGGCCAGCTCGACGATGCGCCAGAACCAAGCTTCCAGCGCGCTGCTGCCTCTTTCTGATAATCGGGCTCGTACACGGCGCCGGTGTGCAGAAGGAGTTACGGCCAACCCAAAAATGGAGTTATCAGTTTCGAAAGCCCCGATCGAGAAAATTCGTCTGTTTCGGTTTGCAGCGTTGTCAACGGTTTAAGGGGTGGGAGCGCAACGCTGCGCTCCGATTTTCTGGATCGCGCTCTTGAAACGACTTTTCGTATTCCCATCTCGTTCTCAGAAGAACGGGAATGGATTGATGCTGAAGCGAACCTAACGCGAGACCAGACAGGACCGGGATGCAAGCTCGCGTGCATCCGTGCAGGCAGGATAGGGCAGGGACCATATGATACGATCATCATGGCGCGCCGCGGTTTCGGGTTAAGCGCTCAGGCAAGCCAGGCGCCTCGAAAGCATTCTGTCGATGCAATGTCCGTGGCGAATGCAAAGGTGCAGAGCATTGCTCGGGTTGAACGGGCTTCGCATGACGCCGTAGCTTCGACTCCGAAAGCGGGAATGGTCTGGAACGTCCCGCTTTTTGTTTGTCCGGCTTTGCTGCGCACGGCCCATAGTCCGATCGTTCTTCTTCCGATCGGAGCTACGATCCGGCGGAATCCGCGCGCAGCTCGCCCTGAGGGAACTTTTGGGAACCTGATGGCGTTCCCGATTGATGATATTCGGGGCTTCGGTGACCAAACGCCTGTTCATACTCCCGGCGATTGCTGTGATCGCCTGTGGTTCGTTGGCATTCGCCGCCGATGCGGGGCACGCGGCCGGGACAGGATTGGGCAGTTCAGGCGAAACGATTCTCATTGCGGAAATCGCCCTGCTGCTGATCGTCGGGCGCGGCCTCGGCGAGATCATGCAGCGTTTCGGCCAACCGGCCGTCATCGGACAATTGCTTGCGGGCATCATTCTCGGCCCTTCGCTGTTCGGCTGGGTATGGCCGCAGGCGCACGCATTGATTTTTCCCGCGAGCGCGGAACAGAAAAATCTCATCGCCGGATTGGCCAATGTCGGCGTGATGTTGCTTCTGCTGCTCACCGGAATGGAAACCGATCTGAAGCTGGTGCGCAAAGTGGGAATGCCCGCTTTTGCCGTCACCGCGGCAGGCGTTGCCGTGCCGTTCCTGTGCGGTTTTGCGCTCGGACAATTTCTTCCGGATTCCATTCTGCCGGCACAACATCGCTTGGTGGCTTCGTTATTTCTCGGAACGGCGCTTTCGATATCGTCCATCAAAATCGTGGCGATGGTCGTACGCGAAATGAATTTCATGCGTCGCAATCTGGGCCAGATCATTGTCGCATCCTCGATCATGGAAGATACGACCGGCTGGATCATCGTTTCGATCATACTTGGCATCGCGGGTGCGGGTGGTTTCTCGCTTGCCGGCCTCGCCAAAACCGTTCTCGGCACGATGCTGTTTCTCGGATTGAGTTACACAATTGGCCGAAAGCTGGTCTTCTGGTCGATCCGCTGGGTCAACGACACGTTCAAAAGCGAATTCGCCGTCGTCACGGCGATTCTGATCATCATGTGTCTGATGGCGCTGATCACACAGTCGATTGGCGTCAACACAGTGCTCGGCGCTTTTGTTGCCGGCGTTCTTGTCGGTGAATCGCCTATATTGTCGAAGCAGATCGAAAACCAGCTCCGAGGGTTTATTTCCGCCTTCATGATGCCTATTTTCTTTGGCCTTTCGGGTCTGTCGGCCAATCTCACGATCCTCGCGGATGTGCATCTCGCCATACTGACGGCGGGCCTTGTCGTCATCGCCAGTCTGGGAAAATTCGGCGGCGCGTTCACGGGCGGCTTGATAAGCGGGCTCTCCGCGCGTGAATCGCTCGCACTGGGATGTGGCCTGAATGCGCGCGGCAGCACCGAAGTGATTGTGGCGTCTATCGGATTGGGCATGGGCGCGCTGACGCAAAATCTCTACACAATGATCGTGACGATGGCCGTTATAACAACGATGGCGATGCCGCCGATGCTGCGCTCGGCGTTGCGCAGGCTGCCAATCAGCCCAGAAGAAGAACAGCGTCTTAAAAGGGAAGACCTTGACGCGAAGGGATTTGTCAGCCGCTTTGAGCGCCTGCTGATTGCTGCCGACAACAGCGCCAATGGGGAGTTGGCCACACGGCTGGCCGGATTCATCGCGGGCCGCCGCGGCATTCCCGTTACGATGCTGCCGTCGTACACGCAATCGCAGAGCGAAAACGAGCCGCTTCTGGAGGATTTTGCGACGGACGGCGCGAAAAAAGGTCATCGTGTCGAAGCCGACAAAGAAGATGAGGAGAAACCGGAAAAGGTAGAAGTTTCCGTTCGCGCCATTGGCGCGCCGCATGAAGGCGTCGCGGATGAAGCGGCCAAAGGTTATGACATTCTCTTCGTTGGTCTGGAAAAAATGATCGACAAAGACGGCTTCTCCGCGACGGTTGACCGTGTAGCCGCGAAATTTGAAGGTCCGCTTGCGCTCGTCGTGGCAGGCAATAGTGCCGAGGATGTTGCCGGGGCGGGATTCGACGTTCTCGTTCCCGTCAATGGAACCGAGGCCGCGCGGCGCGGCGCCGAAATGGCATTTGCGCTTACGTCCTTGAAGGATAGCGATATCGTGGCTTTGCATGTGGCCGATCGTGCACCCGAGAACACCGATAAACGTGCGAAGGCGCGCAGGCCGCGCAAGAAAGCGGAACGTGCCATTCTTGAAGATGTTTCTATTCTCGCCCGTCATTACGGATATGAGAAAATCAGAACCGTCGTGCATACCGATGTCGTGCCGCCCGTAGCCATTTTGGAGGAAGCTCAGCGTTCAAAATGCAACATGATCGTTCTGGGCACGAGCCGCCGGGTGGGAGAGCATCTTTCGCTGGGACAGACGGCGGGATCTCTTCTGGAAAAATGGAAGGGCGCTATCATTTTCGTGGTGACATAGCCGCGGCGGCCAGCGGTGCTCACGCCGGATTGAAGATGCCGGCCCGTTGACGAAAATGTGATCATCGCGGTGAACTAGGCAAAAGCGGCTTTCGTACCTATCTGTGAGCTTGTGCAGTATGGAGGGATCGTGAGCCTGTCGCATTCCATAACAACCGACCGCCGCCAGTTTATGCTGTTGGGCGCGATTTTTGCCGCCGGGGCGGGCGTTCCGCGCTGGGCGTTGGCGGCTAATCAGGTCGTGATCGAAAATTTCGATAGCTCGGGCAAGGATTTGGGCAGCGCGGGCGTGCCGAAGGTGGCGAAGACCGAGGCGCAATGGCGCGCGCAGCTGTCGCCGGAAGCCTTCCACGTCACGCGGCAAGCGGGGACTGAGATTGGATACACCGGCGCTTATTGGAACAACCACGCGCCAGGGATTTATCGTTGCATCTGCTGCAATACGGCGCTGTTCGATTCCAGCACGAAGTTCGAATCCGGCACCGGATGGCCGAGCTTCTGGCAACCGATTTCGCAGAAGAATATCGCGGCGACGAAGGATGAAAGTGTTTTCATGGAGCGCATCGCGGTTTCGTGCAGACGTTGCGACGCGCATCTCGGTCATGTGTTCGACGACGGGCCTAAACCGACGGGCTTGCGCTATTGCATGAATTCCGCCGCGCTGCATTTCGTGCCGCGCGCGTAACCGCATTGGAGAATTTGAATGTTCGACCGTTCCAGCCTGTTTTTGTTGCTGCGCCGTCTTGGGGCCGGTTTTGCGATCGTGCCGATTCTGGCCGCGATTTTGTTCGTCACCGCAAAAGCTGATGAATCGCCGCGCCCGTTGCCGATGCCGGTGGTCGATATGAAAGCGTCCCCCAACGACGGAATTCAAACCACCGTGCTTGCGGGCGGTTGCTTCTGGGGTGTTGAAGGCGTGTTCCAGCATGTGAAGGGCGTGAAGGCGGTGCTGGCAGGATATTCCGGCGGCAGCGCCGGCAACGCGAATTACGAAGCTGTCAGCGGCGAGGGCACAGGTCACGCCGAATCCGTGCAGATAAAATTCGACCCAC
>DATCEI010000022.1:0-3894 GCA_036510185.1 Rhizomicrobium sp.
CCGGCAGGCGAAGCGATAAGACAGCGTCGGATCGATATGGCGCTGCACGAAAGTCACCACATCAAGCACGGTCTGGCTTTCGCGCCGCGGCACCACGTAGGTCTCGTAACGCCCCGCCGCCGCGCCGCGCCATAGCGATACCGACAGTTCCGCGAGCGCCTCGGACATTGCGTCTCCCTGGTCCGCTCGATGCGGTTATTTTGCATAGTCTAGCAAGTGCGGCCCCGCACCAAAAGCCGGTTATGTCTTCGCTTCTTCGTCGCGCGTGGCGGCGCCGAAGCCCTCACGCGTCCGGACGCGCCATGCAGCGTCGTCGCGGCTGCGGAAGCGGTCGACAAATTGGGGATGCACGTCATGGCGAAGCGCAAACTGGGTTCCGTCCGCGGTGCGAATGCAACGCTACCGCGGGGCGACGGAGCGATTAAGCACGCTGGTGGCGTGTGTAATTCAGCTCGGTTTCCTGTCTCAAACTGAGACACTATCGAGAATTCGCTTCGCTTGCGGAACGAGTGATAGTGGTTAATATATTGTTAACGTTGCGCCTAGATTCTGCCGGAATTTTGGAATGGCGTCAGTACCCGTGATCATCCCGCGCGCTAAATTGATGCCGGGGCAAAATTTTGTCTCGCCGCGCCGCGCCATTGCGAAGACGCATCTGCTTAGCGCCGACTCGATCGATAGCAATGAGGTCGATGATTATTGCCGCGCTGCCGAATCCTTCGAAGCAGGCTGGACGCGGACTCCGGGTTCCACCGGCAAGGCCGTTGCACTTCTGTTTTTTCAAGCCAGCACACGCACGCGGATCGGCTTCGAAGCGGCGACGGCCGCTCTTGGCGCAACCGCGATAGGCGTCGACGATATGTCGGCGTCGCGTTCGAATGCCCGGTCCGGTGAAACATTGGAAGATTGTGCCGCGGTTGTCTCGCGCTTTAGCGACGCGATCGTCGTCCGTCATCATGAAAGTGGTGCGGCCGCTCGGATGGCAGCCAAATCGCTCAAGCCGGTGATCAATGCAGGCGACGGCTGGAACGAGCATCCGACCCAAGCGCTCGTCGATATCTTTGCGCTTCGGCGCGGGCTAGGTAGCATTCGCGACAAGAGCATCGCGTTTGGCGGCGATCCGCGCGGCCGTACCGTGCGCTCGTTGGCCTATCTGCTGCGCTACGAGGCGCCGCGAGAAATCGTATTCTGTCCGCCGTCATATTACGACATTCCGCGCGACGTCCTCGCTATATTCGGCGAAAGGCAAATTCGCTGCCGCATGGTGAGCGATATCACCTACGCGCTGGCCGAGTGCGACGCGATCATGATGGCGCCTTACGACATGTCGGATATCGGAGAAACGGCAGCTTCGGACTATATTTCGCCGAAGACGACGCCCGACAGCCACACGATAACGCCTGAAAAGATTGAACGGGCGGGGTCCAAGGCCCTGATCTATCATCCGCTGCCGCGACATGAAGAGATCGACCCATTATGTGACGATCTACCGAACGCCATGTATTTCGAACAAGTTCGTCTCTCGAAATTCATCCGCATGGCCGTGCTCGACAGGTTTCTTTCCGCGAGCTGACGGCGTATCTGCCAAATTCAGGAAGCGGCTTTGCGCGGCCGGGTAATCGCGGGCTGGGGGTGGACCATTTCGCGCGCGGCAGAATCGAAATGTATCGGCGCGATGATAATCTCTCGTAGTTCAGGTGCAGGCAGCGGACGGCAAAACAGGAAGCCTTGCATCGCGTTTATGCCGAAGCGACGCATGCGCTCCAGCTGATTTTCCGTCTCCACGCCCTCGGCGACCAGCTCGATGTGCAAATCGCGCGTTGTCTTGGCAATGCCGCCGATGATGGCGGCAGTGCGCGGCGACGTGTCGATGTCCTGAGAAAACTTGCGGTCAATCTTTATCTTCGAAAATGGAAAGTCGTTGAGATAGGCCAGCGACGCAAAACCAGTTCCGAAATCGTCGAGCGAAATGCCGATGCCATGATCGCGCAATTGCTCGATGACCGCGAGAGTAGCAGACGAATCCTCGATGAGGACGGATTCGGTGATTTCGAGTTCCAGCCGTCGCGCCGGCAATCCAGTCTTCGCCAGCGTTTCAGTGACCGTCGCCACCAGTTCCGCGCCGCGCCGGAACTGCACGGCGGACAAGTTAACCGCGACGCAGATATCGGTCGGCCAATGCGTAGCCTCGGTGCAAGCCGCAGTCAGGACCCAGGCTCCGATCGGAACGATCAGGCCGGTCGCCTCGGCGAGCGGAATGAATTCCGCGGGATTGATATTGCCGAGGCTGGGGTGGCTCCAGCGCAGCAAGGCTTCGCAGCAGATCGCGCGGCCGGACCGCGGATCGACGATCGGCTGATAAGCCAATTCCATCTCGCCGTTTTGTAGAGCAAATTGCAGGTCGTGTTCGAGTTGGACGCGCCGGTCGTAGCGTTCGGTGATCACGGCGGCATGGCGGACGATCCGTCCGCGTCCGGCTTGCTTGGCTTCATAAAGAGCGAGATCGGCATTACGGAACAAGTCCTCGGTCGATCCGTCCCGCGGCGCGAGCGCGTAACCGATGCTGGCGCCGCAGAAATGCTGGCTGATGCCGATCACAAAAGGATTGGAAAATGTCGCGAAAATCCGTTCGGCTGTAACGCGGGATGCGTCTTCGTCGGCGCCGACGACCACCACCACGAACTCGTCACCGCCGATTCTGGCCACTTCGTCGCCCGGACGCACGACGGATTTTATCCGGTCTCCAACCTCTCTCAGCACGGCATCGCCGGTCTGATGGCCGAATGTGTCATTAACATCCTTGAAGCGATCGAGATCGATCAGGATAAGCGCGACGATTGCGCCGGATTCTGCCGCTGCAGAAAGTTGCTTTTCCAGCAGGTCGATGAGAGCCGTGCGATTCCAAAGATCCGTCAAAGTATCCCGGCGCGCTATCAGTTCGATTTTGTGAAAGGCATTGTGACGGGAAACGATATTGTCGAACACCGAGTGGCAGATGGCGATTATGCTGAGATAAAGAACACCGATGAAGACCGCGAGGACGACGTGGACCAGGTCCGCGCGCGCAAATAGCGCGATCATGAAAGGAAAGACTGTCAGTGAGACCTGACCGATCGATATCAGCGGCCGGCTGGCGTTGCGCGAAGATATTCCGGCGATGTAACCCATCACGCACGAATTGATGAGGAGTTCGACGTCACCGTTCGGATGGACGGTTACGGTATACGCGCCAATAAAGCCGACAAGGCAGGCGAACGCACACGCACCAAGCAGTGCGAGTTGTTCCCAGCGCGCGGTTGCCGCCTTGTCTTCGACATCGTGCGGCGATCCGCGGTAAAGCCGGATCGCTCCGGTGCGGCCGATCCCGACCGCCAGAAAGCCTACAAAAATCCACGCATAGGCGTAATCGCCGCTCAGCGCGAAGGCTATTGCTACAACCGACAGAGCCGCGATCGTTGCTGCAAGTATCGACTTCGGCGTGCTGTAAAGGGCATCGACCAGTTCAAAGCGTAACTTTTGTTCGGGAATCGAGACCAACCAGTTGACGATTGCCGCTTTCAAAATTGAACTTCGCATTTCCCGCACCAGATGGCATCTAGCTGAATGCCCGTACAAATCGCAGATGCCCGACTATCATGGGCGTTTGCTAACAAACGGTCTTATGTGGATGGTAAAATATCTAACTATCCAGTTGGCGTAGGCTTAACAAAATCCGACTCCGCACCCGCTTTTGATGTGCGTCAAAGAAAGCACAACCGTAGTTGTGCGTGTCATGGGTTCAAACGGTGCTGGATTGTCAATGCGACGAGGCTGATCGTAGCGGCGAACATCAGATAGAAGCTTGGCGCCGCGTTGTTGCTGATCGCGTCGATGAGCCATGCATTTATGAATGGC
>DATCEI010000023.1:0-6755 GCA_036510185.1 Rhizomicrobium sp.
ACACGCCTGGCAATTGAGTCAGGAATTTCGGCTCGCCTCGCATTTCAGTGGCCCTTTCAATTTCAGTTTAGGCGGAAATTATCTCCACTATGAAACCGAGGAAAATTATTACGTGTTCATCAATACACTGACTCTGGCGACTTATGGTTGGTACAAAAATGGGCAGACATTGCCTTATGTCCCCGGAGTTTCCGACAATTCGAATTGCATCCTGGGTGGTTTCCAAAGCTCCAATCCCTACTCATCAAACAGACTGGGAACCGAAGGTGGCAGCGATTGCCAGTATATCGACCCCAACCCCCTCATGAGTCTCAATAACAAAGGGCACAATTACTTTTTGAGCCAAAACCCTTACACGCTGAATTCCTATGCGGGCTTCGGCGAGGCGTATTACAATGTTCTTCCTGATCTCAAGCTTACCGCCGGTTTGCGCTGGACGGAGGATCAGAAGCATTTCGTTGAAATCCCGAGCGAGCTGCTGGTGGCCGGATACGGCTATCCCAGCACCGGTGTCGTCGATCAGCAGTGGGACAAATTCACTGGTCGTGCGGGCGTCAACTGGACGCCGAAGCTCGATTTCACCGACCAGACGCTTGTCTATGGCACCTATTCACACGGCTATAAGGCAGGCGGCGCCAATCCACCCGGCGCGGAGCTGCTGACGTTCGGAAATCATGGGCAAACTGCGAATCCAATCCATCCGCTGACCTTTAAGCCGGAATATGTCGATGCCTTCGAGTTGGGTTCCAAGAACACACTGCTCGACGGGTCGCTGACGTTCAATGCAGATGTCTTTTACTACAATTACGAAAACTATCAGATTTCCCGCATCGTCGACCGCACCTCCATCAACGACAATTTCGATGCGCACGTAAAAGGCGCAGAGGTCGAATCGACATATGAGCCGGTGCCGGGCCTGCGATTCAATTTCGCGGGCGGCTGGGAAGACACCGCGCTTGCGAAGGGAAGCAAATCCGTCGATCTCATGGATCGAACCGATGCCGCAAATCATCCTGACTGGATTGTTATCAAGCCGTTCGTGACGCAGGCTTCGAATTGCATTCTTCCCACCTATGTCGTGGCGGAAATGCTGCTTAGGAACCCTGAGGGATTTCCCACCGGGAACCCCGGAGATGCCGCTGGCGTTGGTTTTTCTTGTGGAGTTGCTTACATTCAGCATATCGATCCGGGCACAGATGCTCCGTTCGGACAAATTTCGATCCCCGGCTATGCGGGCTTCGATCCGTCAACCGCACCCAACAACGGACAGGGTTTCGACAAGAATCTGGGCGGCAATAAGCTGCCCAATGCGCCGCCGTTCACGGTCTCGTTCGGCGCGCAATACACGTTGCCGCTCACGACCGATTGGGCGGGCACGTTGCGTGGCGATTATTACTGGCAGGATTATTCCTGGGCGCGCGTCTTCAACGACAATCCTTACGATCGGTTGCGCGGTTACACCAACATCAACGTCACGCTGATCTTCACCAACCAGAACGGCTGGCAGGTGATGCTCTATGACAAGAACGTCTTCAACACGACCGCGATCACGGGCGACTTCCTGAACAGCGACGACAGCGGCCTTACGACCAATGTCTTTCTGACCGATCCGAAGCTGATCGGCATTCGCGTCACGAAGAACTGGTGAGCGCGATGGGAACAAACGCAAATACAGAAAACCCAAATTTCTCCCTCTCCCCCAAAGGGGGAGAGGGTCGGGGTGAGGGGGCGGTTCCACAAATTCACAATTCAAATGGCTGGCGGAGATTCTGCAACAAGCTTCAGACAGCCGCGCGCGTTGAAAGGCCCCCTCACCCTAACCCTCTCCCCCGAAAGGGGAGAGGGAAGTTCTTTGAGGACGGAAGCCGTCACTTCATAGGGGGAATGTCATAATGAGCGAACTCACAAATACACGCGCGAACCGGACGAATTTACGCCGGCAGCTTCTGACAACAGCGTCCGCGCTTGCCCTAATTGCTTCCGCATGTGGATCTGGTACGGCCAGAGCTGGAGATGGTGACGCGGATCGCCCCGTCGTCTGGATTGAACTGGGCGGACAGTTCGAGCATTTGAGCGATGGCGAAGACAAATTCGTTCCGCCCTTCCTCCTTGCCGCGCAGCGCCCCGCGCCCCAGACCGTCGATCCGCTGAGCATCGGCCATCCCCCGCGCACGAGCTATAGCGAAGAAGGCAAAATCAGTTTTCAGCCGGAGGATTCGAACTGGGTTTTCTCGGCGGGCATCCGTGTCGGCCGCACGAGCAGCCATCAAGGTCTTAACCAGCAATCTTATCCGACCAAGGGCATACCGGTCGCACAATACGTATCGAAGCCAGGGGTTCCGATCACTCCTGGGGAGGCCATCCAGAACCGGAAAGCGCTGCAGTTCGTCGATGCCCAGAGACAGGATCACGAAAGCCATATGATCCTTGATTTTCAGGCGGGCAAGGATGTGGGCCTCGGCATGTTCGGCGCCGGAAGTTCGTCTATATTTAGTCTCGGCGTGCGCTTCGCCCAGTTTGGATCGAAATCGAACATCGCCTTCGCATCGGATCCGGATGCCCATCCGACATATATATATTTCGGCAATATTAAAGTTTTTTACGGCGGGATTTATCATTTGAATGACGCATCGCTAGCCGCTGCGCGGAGTTTCCACGGAATCGGTCCCTCGATCTCCTGGAACGCGTCCGCGCCCGTGGTCGGAAATCCGGCCGACGGAGAAATCGCGCTGGACTGGGGCGCAAACGCCGCACTTCTGTTTGGGCGACAGCGCGCGAATGTGCATCATCAAACCACCGCGCAATATCACATGGGCAAATATCCATATGCTAGTGTCGCTCGAACCACGCTCTATCGCCACACGCCACCCGACCGGATTCGCTCGCGATCGGTGACAGTGCCCAACATCGGCGGCTTCGCGGGGCTGTCCTTCCGTTACGCAAATGCCAAACTCAGCCTCGGCTATCGCGGAGACTTCTTCTTTGGCGCCATGGACGGCGGCATCGACACGGCGAAGAAGGAGAACCGCAGCTTCTACGGACCGTTCGCCAGCGTCAGTATCGGGTTGGGCGGGTAATCTCACCAGCGATCGACAGGTTGCGTGCGGCAGATTGCGATCTTTCCCGACTTGGGCGGCAAAAAATCTGCCGCCCATTTTTTCTTGCGTGTTTCAGTTTAAAATATTGGAGAGGACGAGGTGCAGCGCGTCTTTGAGGACTATCTTCACCATCTGGATATTGCAGCCGACAAGTACCAGTTGCGCGAAGCGATGAAGGTGTTCGCGGGCCAATTTGGCTTCAGCAGCTTTGCCTATCTTACCTTGCCGAAGACCACCCGGAACAAGATCCGTGTCGTTTCAACGTATCATCCGCATTGGATTGCGCACTATTTTTGTCAGCGTTATGAGCTATCCGATCCCATCTTGGCGCACGCGCGCAGTGTTCGGAGATCCTTGATTTGGCCGTCCGAAGGCAATGGGTCCGAAACCTGTGCGGCTCGCAGGCGCTTTTTCGACGAAGCCACCGAGTTCGGCATCGGCTGCGGCTATACCGTGCCCATTTGGGAAGGCTCTTCACCCGTGGCCGCAATGACCTTTGCCGCGGATCGGCGCACCAGCGAATACATCAGTTGCATCAGCCGCAACGATCTGCTGCTGGATTTTGCCTCTTGTTGTTTTCACCACGAGATTGGCCGGAAATTGAACAGGAGCTATGTCATGGATCGCAAGACGCTCACGCCGCGGCAACGCCAAATCATGGATTTGAGCGCGGCTGGCAAGTCCACGGTCGATATCGGACAAATCCTGAGCATCACACCGCGCACAGCCGTCTATCATATTGAAAATGTCAAAGCGAAATACGGTGTGCGTACCATCGCCCAGGCCGTCGTTCGGTACAAATCGGAGCAGGGGCGATGAGCCTGATGCGCGCCACCCCTGTATAACTCGACAGGCTGACACTGTTTAACAGTTGCGGCTCCATGCCGATGCAATTGCATCGGGGAGACCGCAATGCTTCATCTGATTACGCCTCAGTTCTTCGGCGAGTTTGAAGACGTACTCGCCGACATGCATCGCCTGCGCTATCGCGTTTTCCTGGAGCGCATGGCGTGGGATGTGGAAGTCGAGGGCGATCGCGAGATCGACCGCTTCGACCGGTTTAAGCCAACCTATCTTATACAATGCGATCGCGCTGGCCGCGTCAGCGGCTGCGTTCGAATGATGTGCACGACCGGGCCGACAATGCTACGGGACGTTTTTCCGGAATTGCTACACGGCAAGGAAATGCCCGAGTGCCCTCTTGTGTGGGAGTCGAGCCGTTTCGCCGTCGATCCCGCCGAGCCGTCTTCGCTCGGCGCGGGGGGATTGTCTGTCGCGACTTACGAACTGATGGCTGGCATGGTCGAGTTCGGACTGTCCCAGGGCATGAAGGAAATCGTGACCGTCACGGATGTGCGGCTGGACCGTATCTCGCGCCGCGCGCAATGGGCGCTTCGGCGCATCGGGCCACCCCTCAAAATCGGAAACACCATGGCCGTCGCCGGCTTCCTCGACGTGTCGCGTCCGACGCTCGCGCGATTGCGCGAAGGCGGCGGATTCAAGGGGCCGGTCTTGTGGGCGCCACAAGTGCCGCCCACGGCCGCGTGATCGCCATGCTGAAGTCTCAATCAGTGCCGGACAATATCGACTGGGAGCGTGAGGAAGAGTTCACCTACACCGACGCCTTGACGTTGCCGCAATGGGGTTGGGAATTTTTGCGGCGCAATCCCGACTATCGCGAGGTTTGGGAGAACGCAGGCGGTCATGAACGATTTGCGTTGCGTGAAGCCAGCACGATTGTTGAACGGCAACGCCCCACACCGTTTGGCGAATGGGGCTTGATGCATGAATGCGATCCGCAATTGGATTGCCGTTCCTCTGTCGTCTTCTGGAATCCCGATCTGTGCGAACGCGTCTTGCGCCTCAACGCATTACCGGTGGAGGAAGGAAATGGTTGCGAATTCTATTTGTCCGACCTTGTGTGCAGGTCGATACTGCTGCGCACCGGCGACGGCGCGCAGCACGTCTTGTTTCGTGATGGTTGTTACGCCCTGCAGCTGCGTGTGGAAGGCGAGAGCCTCGCGAAGCCGGTGCATTTGATGGCCGCCCAGCCACTGGATCGCGACTCTGATCAGTTCCGCAGTTACCAATGCTTTGTCGATCTTCTTGTGTCGTCCCGCCTCCTGCCGTCACATTTTCCGCCCACCTATTTGGGCGGGCGTTTGAAATGCGTATTGCGCGCTCTCGATGGCGATCTTGCCGGCGCCTCCCAGCGCCGGATCGCTGTCATGCTCTTTGGTCAGGAACGCGTGGACAACGAATGGAGTGCGGTCGGAAGGCCGCTTCGCGATAAGGTTCGCCGCGCCATTCATCGCGGCCACGATCTCACGCGGGGCGGCTATCGCACTCTGATCCGCTAGTGCTGCGCCTCCGACTTGCCGCCTTGGGGCACAGGATCGGTATCGCGCACCAAGTCGAGATAGCCCTTCTGGGTCATCCAACGCGCCCGCTTGAGATGTGAATCTAAGCATTTTCGGGCCCGTTCGGGTTCCCTTTCCGAATCGATCCCGAACAGAATCCTGCAGATCTTTGCCTCCGGGGCTTCTGCGAAGACCGCATCAAGCAGCCGCAGATAAAGCTTGAACTGCGCGTAGTCGTAGGCGTTGACCTTCTCGGTCCAGGGTGCCTCATCGGCAATGGCTTTGTCTGGCATGGGCAGCTCGCGGGTGCTCCAACTATATTTGGTAACAAGTATAATTGGTATCCGGCTGACTGTCGCGCATGGATATGCGCGCACTTGTCGGGACCAATCTGAGGCGGTATCGCCACCGCAAGGGGTTCACCCAGGAGCGCCTGGCCGAGCTGTCAGGCTTTAGCCAGTTCTATATCAGCGAAATGGAACAGGGACGCCGCAACCCAACAATCATCACGGTCTATGAAATCGCCACGGCGCTTGGGATCACCCATTTGGACCTGTTGCGGCCGGTTCGGGGCAAGTCCCGCCGCTAGGGTTGGGCGGCCGCGCGAACGCGCGCCGGGCTCTCGTAAATCGAACCCGGCCGAAGGGGCCGGTTTCGCCCCCTCACGGGGCTTCCATCCCTGCCGCAATTGGCCTTTAGGCCAACAACGTCCCCCTCATAAGGAGCCCCCGCTGCCGCGGCGGCACTTCTTATATGCATTCCCCGTGCGCGCGGGGGTGGGCGGCGCTCCCTTTTAGGCCCGCCGCGGCGTGCCGCAACGCGCGGAAGTCGCGCGTCCTTCGCTTTGCTACGGCCCCCATCCCATTGCGAAGGCGCAATGGGCCCCTTGAGGGGTGCGCCCCGCCTCCCTCGGCGGGCCTGCCGGTCGCCAAGACGCCGCCCACCCCCACGCTACCGGGGAATGCGGGCGGGAGGTCCGAGCAGGAGGCAGCCGATGCGCCCGAATTTGCAGCAGCAGGAATGCGGCGAGAGCAGCGTTTCCCTTTACGAAAAAGTCACCGACAGGATCGTCCACGAACTTGAGAGCGGCACCGTGCCGTGGGTGAAGCCTTGGGCATCATCGGGCGTTGCCCTCGGCTTGCCGCGCAGCGCCGCCACCCGCCGCAATTATTCCGGCATCAATATTCTCATTCTGTGGAATGCCGTCATCAAGCGCGGTTTCGCTTCGCAGGAATGGCTGACCTTCCGGCAGGCGCTTTCGATTGGCGGCCACGTCCGCAAAGGCGAACACGGCACC
>DATCEI010000024.1:0-3180 GCA_036510185.1 Rhizomicrobium sp.
TGGGAGATCAAGGGCGAAGCGCTGGACTGGAACGCCGCCAAGCCGATTGCCGCGCGCAAGCCTGCTTCCGACGGATGGGTTGCGGTGGCGAGCCGCTCGCATCGCGACCTGAAGACGGATGAATATCTCGCCGCCTACAAGATCAAGGATTTTGCGGCGGCGGGTTCGTCGTTGAAATTCTGTCTCGTCGCTGCGGCGGAAGCAGACATCTATCCGCGCACGGGCCGCACGATGGAATGGGACACCGCTGCGGGCCATGCCGTGCTGGACGCCGCAGGCGGCACCGTGACAATGCTCGACGGCGCGCCCTTCGTTTACGGCAAGGCGCACGAGAAATTCGCCAATCCATTCTTTGTCGCCAAGGGTGCTGCGTGATGCGCGCGCGGGGAATTCTCGCCGCGCTGTTCATTGCCTTTGCTTTTGTTGGTCATGCAAACGCCGCCGAACGCACGGTTGTTGTCGTGATGTTCGATGGCTTCGCACCCGCGATGGCGGATGCGACCGCAACGCCCAATCTCGACCGCATCAAGCGCGAAGGCGTGTGGTCGCGGCATCTGGTGCCGGAATTCCCCAGCCTGTCGATGACCAATCACACGACGTTTGAAACCGGATGCACGCCCGCGCATCACGGCATCATGTCGAATATTTTTTACGATCCGAAAAAGGGACGCTACCGCGAAGATCCGGACGCCGACTGGATGCAGGGTTGCGAAACCATGTGGGAAGCAGCCGAAAAGCAGGGCGTGAAAAGTGCGGTGTTCAATTTCGTCAATCGCTGGTCCACCAAACGCGGCGAGCTTGCGACCTACACCAATCCGCCCGTGCCGTGGGCGCAGCATGAATCCGACGAGACGATCATGAACCGCGCGTTGTCGCTGTTGCGGGACAAGCGCCCGGATCATCCGCGCCTGATCGCGCTTTATTTTCCCATCCCCGACGAGATCGCCCATTACAACGGCACGACCGCGCCGAAAACGCTTGCCGCCGTGCGCAAATGTGACGCGATTGTCGGGCGTCTGATGGCGGCGATCAAAGCCCTGCCGCCGGATCGCGAAGGCACGCTCGTCATCGGAACCGATCACGGCATGATGGATATCGGGCCGCTCATCAATATCGGCCGCATCATGAATGCGAATGACATTCATGCGAAACAGGCAAGCGACGGCGCGACGGCCTTTCTCTATCTCGACAAGGGCGAAAGCATCGACCGCGTGCAGAACGCGCTGAAGCAATATGCCTATGCTTTCGATGTCTATCGCCGAGGACATTATCCGGCTTTCGCGCATCTGGGCGACAATCCGCGCACGGGCGATCTGATGATTGTTGCGCATCCTCCTTACTGGATCGCGGGGCCGGAAGTGTTTCCCGCCTATGCGAGCTGGCTGGGCGTGACGCATATATGGCCTTCCACATTCACGCCGCCTTTCGGCGGCCTGAAAGCTACACATGGCTTCGATCCGCATATCGTGCAGATGCACGGCATTTTCTATGCGTGGGGTGCGGGCATTGCGAAGGGCAAGGAAATTCCGCGCCTCGATATGGTGGACGTGCATC
The DNA here is from genome assembly GCA_036510185.1 of Rhizomicrobium sp. Classification (GTDB taxonomy): domain Bacteria; phylum Pseudomonadota; class Alphaproteobacteria; order Micropepsales; family Micropepsaceae; genus Rhizomicrobium. Next base: position 1,555 of record DATCEI010000024.1, read on the forward strand.
CGACCGTTATGGCGCTATTGGGTCTTCAGCCGGGACAACCGCAGGACGGACACGCCGTCGATGCGGCGCTCATTCACTGATCGTAATTCTTGCGGCTTGAATAAAACACAAGGCCCATGAGGCCCGCGCCGACGGCTGTCGTCACCACGATGCCGAGGATCATGAACACCCAGCCCGCTGTCGAAATGCCGACGCCGGCAAGATCGCCCCAGGCGCGGACCGCGAATATGATCGCCACAAGCAGAAATCCGCCCAGCACGACAAGCGCCACCCAGCCAGCGGCGCCGAGGGGACTCGAAGTTTGCGGGGTTTGCTGCGGATCGCTCATTTCCAAAGTGTAACGCAATTTCGGCTTGTCCGGGCCATCCGAATCTTGCGCCCCGGCGTTTCATGCTAGGTTCGGATTCGTCCGTGAGCAGATTTGGGAGAGATGTATGTCCGCATTGCGCTTTCTTTCCATGGCCGCAGCGATTTTCGCTGTCATCGCCGCGCCCGCGCGCGCGGGCGAGCCGATTACCGACCAGTTCAGCCAGAATGAGATTGTGAAATCGGCATCGGGCTTCTTCGGCACCACCTCGGAGGCAGTCGCCAAAGCCGTGCAGCGCGTGTTTCAGGATCAGGGCCTGCCGGACGCCTATATCGAGGGCGACGAAGGCTCAGGCGCGGTGGTCGTGGGCCTGCGCTATGGCTCGGGCTGGCTCTATCGCAAGCACAAGCCGCCGATCAAAGTGTTCTGGCAGGGGCCGTCCGTCGGCTTCGATGTCGGCGGCAATGCGTCGAAATCCTTCACGCTCGTCTATAATCTGCGCCGCACCGAAGACCTCTATCAGCGTTTCCCCGGCGTGGACGGCAGCTATTATTTCGTGGCCGGGATCGGCGTGAATTATCAGCGCGCGGGCGATATTACGCTGGTACCGATGCGCACGGGCGTTGGCCTGCGCGCGGGCGTGAATGCAGGATATCTGTCCTACACCCACCACCGCGATATTCTGCCGTTCTGATTTGAACTGTCATGGCCGCTTCAAACGCGGCCATGACACGTTTGAATTACATGATGACGGAATTGCCGCCGGGGAGCGCCAGCCCGCCCTGATCGACCTTGTCCTCGCACTTGTAATAACCCTTGTCCCAACCCTTGTGATAATTATCGTCGGTGTCATAGGACGGGTCGCGCTTGGCGGTCAGATTGTTTTCCTTGCGATAGCGCGGATTGGCCGTGGCGCAGCCATCGGTGAAGCCCTCGACATAGCTGGGCGAATTCTCGTCGATCTTCGTGTCGTCGGCGAAAGCATTTGACGTGTAAACCGCCAGCGATGCGGTCGCCAATGCGGCAAGGATCAGGCTTTTCGAAAAAGAAGACATGGTTGTCGCTCCAACACGGATGATTGTGGCACCCATACTGCCGCCCATATTGGCGCAATTATGACCGGGCCGCCAAGGGCTTTTGGGTTGGGCGCGCAATCTGACGCGAACCGCTTCGCACTTCGCGGGATTGCGCTTCAGGCTGCGGCTGCCGCGGCCTCATCAATGCCGCCCGCCGGTGCGGGCAGGTAAAGCAGGAGTGCTGCCGCCACATAGATGGACGAGAAGGTGCCGACCACGATGCCGAACAGGATGGCGGCCGTG
>DATCEI010000025.1:0-7788 GCA_036510185.1 Rhizomicrobium sp.
AAACGGATCGAGTGTCGAAAGCCGCTGATGCACGGTCTGCAACAGCGCATCGCCGAACGCCTCCAGCGCGGGTTCGACGAAAGACGGGCAGATGTAGACGCCCAGCGTGTTCTGCGCGGCCAGAACCTGGCGATAGGGCGCGGGCACGCAAACGCGTCCCTTGGCATCAAGCGTGCCGGACACCGTCGAAATGAACGGTTGAAGCGCCCCAGTCATCGCAGAGATTCCCCACCCCACTCCCGGATCGCTTTTGGCCCTGAACCGGATTGCTCAGGCGAAGCGATATGGGATGCTATGGGATATCATGGGCGTTAATATCCGGTCAACGAAATTGGCAACAAAAAGAGTGAGTTGCGATGGCTACAGCTAGGGTGAGTCCGTCAGTGGGCGATCTAGCTCTAGCGAATGCCGGAACGAATCAACAACGATGAAGCTAGCTCCATTATGGTAAATGAAAGGTTAATCGGCACGTTCCTGTTCCGGTCATGGGATGAGAGGGTGAAATGACCAATGAAATCAGCCTGAAACCGATTGCGTTTGTGCGCGGCGGACGCAGCGAACCCATCGACGATGCGTGGGATGGTGTGCGCGCGGTGATTGCGCTCGATTCTGCCCAGTTCGGCGCGGAGGCGGTTGCGGGCCTAAGTGATTTTTCGCATATCGAAGTGGTTTACAGTTTCAATCGCGTTCCCGATGAAGAGATTCAAACCGGCGCGCGGCACCCGCGCGGGCGCAAAGATTGGCCGCTGGTCGGCATCTTCGCGCAACGCGGCAAAGGAAGACCCAACCGCATCGGCGTGACGGTATGCCGCCTATTATCCGTAGACGGACTGAATTTGTCCGTACAAGGACTGGATGCCATAGACGGCACGCCGGTGCTCGACATCAAGCCGGTGATAAAAGGCTTTCTGCCGCGCGGCGAAATCCGCGAACCTGAGTGGGCAGGCAAGTTGATGAAAGGATATTGGTGAAAACCAATAACTCTCCCTCGCCCCCCCAGGGGGAGAGGGCCGGGGTGAGGGGGTGTCAAAAGTCAGAGCACAGAAATCAGAAATGATGCGCATACAGCTCGTTTTCAGCTTCTACTTTATAGTTTGCGATTTCCTACCGCCCCCTCACCCTAACCCTCTCCCCCGATGGGGGCGAGGGAATCTGTTTGAAAATGCGTCAGACGGCCTGTAAGCCGGGTTCTGTCCACCGCTTGCGCGGTTGTATGGCCATTCCTCTGGGACGTTCGTTGCCGAACGCCTCACGCGACCTACCCGGACGGCGATCCGGAAACGGATCACATGCCATCCCTATTTGGTCTTGCTCCCGGTGGGGCTTGCCGTGCCGTTCACGTTGCCGCAAACGCGGTGCGCTCTTACCGCACCTTTTCATCCTTGCCTCCGCGTGAGCGGATCGGCGGTTTGATTTCTGTGGCGCTATCCCTGGGGTCACCCCCGCCGGATGTTATACGGCACCGTGTCTCCGTGGAGCCCGGACTTTCCTCCCCGCCACTAAACCGAAACGCGATGAGCACAATTTGCGCGATCACGCTTGGGTTTAGTGGCGGGGCGGCCATCCAGCCATCTGACGCGCAGCGACTTTATAATAGTCGGCGCATTTCCACCAGCAGCCCGCCCAGAAGCCGCGAACACTCGCCGCTCCAGATGCCGTCGATGCGATAGGGGCGGAAATGACGCTGAAACGCCGTGATGACGTCATCCAGCGGAACATCGGCGCGCGGCGCAAAGCCGTAGCCGAAATGCGCGAGGGCTGCTTCCAGCGGTTCGCCCAGCGCATGCGGCTCCGGCCACAGGCCGATGCCCTCCTCCGCCAGCCAGTCCCACGGAAACAACTCGCCGGGATCGGTTTTACGCGCGGGCGCGACATCGGAATGGCCAAGAACGCGATGCGCCGGAATCGGATGGCGCGAGAGAATTTCTTTCGACAATTCGATCAACGCCTCGATCTGCGCATCGGCAAACGGCTCATAGCCGAATTCATGCCCCGGATTGACCAGCTCGATGCCGATGGAACGGCTGTTCACATCGTGCTCCCCCGCCCAATAGGAGACGCCCGCATGCCAGGCGCGGCGATCCTCCGGCACATGCGAATAAACACATCCGTCCGTATCGATCGTGTAATGCGCGGAGACCTTTGCCGCCGGATCGCATAGCCGCGTGAGGGCTGCTTCCGCCGTCGGCATGCCCGTATAATGCAGCACGAGCATATCGATGGCAGCACCACGCGAACGCCCATCATGATTAGGCGACGGGCGCTCGACGATCTTCAACGCCATCCCCGTTCCTCCAGCACCTTGCGATAGGCGATATTGATGGCCGCAAGCTTGGCGGTGGACAGACGAATAAATTCCTCCGGCACGCCGCGCGCGATGAGGCTGTCCGGATGGTTCTCGCGCACCAGCCGGCGATAGGTGCGTTTTACCTCGTCTTCGTTCGCATCGTAAGCCACGCCCAATATGCCGTAAGGATCGGCGACATCGACGCCGAAATGCGAAGCACGGATGCGGCGGAATTCATTGGGCGCAAACCCGAAAATCTCCGCGACACGTTCGAGGAACATCGCCTCGCCCGGATGCAGCACGCCATCGGCCTTCGCAATCTCGAACAGGCCGTCGAGAATATCTTCCAGCATCGCAGGGTTTCCGCGATACAGCCGCGCGATCTGTCCCGCATAGGTTTCGTAACCGGCCGTATCCTGACGCGCGAGATTGAACATGCGCCGCACACCCGCTTCATCCTCGCGCGGAATGCGGAAAATGCGCTCGAAGGCTTCGATCTCCTGTTCGGTGACGACGCCGTCGGCCTTCGCCATTTTCGCGGCCAGCGCAATCATCGCGATGGTGAACGCGACGCCGGACGCATCGCCCACGCTCGCCGCCGCATCGCGATCGACCAGAAAATGGCCCGCGAACGCGCCGAACAGCGCGCCCAATGGACCGCCGCCCAGCAGAAATCCCGCCGCGGCGCCGCCAAGTTTTCCCCAGATGGACATGGGCGCAAGCATTAGGCCAATCTCAGCGGAATTGCGACGGAGAATTTGCGATGGCCGCTATGCTTCAATGGCGATTCTATATCGACCGCGGCGGCACATTCACCGATGTGGTGGCCGAAGCGCCGGACGGCCGTTTGCAGACGCTGAAATTGCTGTCCGCCGATTCGCGATACGACGACGCGGCGCTGGAAGGCATTCGCCGCGCGCTGGGCGTAGCGGCGAACGTGGCCATTCCCGCCGAACGCATCGCCGAAATCCGCATGGGCACGACGGTCGCAACCAATGCGCTGCTGGAACGCAAGGGCGAGCGTGTGGCGCTGATTGTGACGCGCGGCTTTGCCGATCAATTGCGCATCGGCTATCAGAACCGGCCGAAATTGTTCGCGCTGAAGATTGTGTTGCCGGACATGTTGTATGAGCGTGTCGCCGAGGCCGATGAACGCGTGACGGCAGAAGGCGAAATTCTTCGCACGCTCGATGAAAAGGGTTTGCGCGGGACGCTGAGCGCGCTGCGCGGCGACAGCTTCACCGCCTGCGCCGTCGTATTCATGCATGGCTATCGTTATCCGGCGCATGAGAAACGCGCGGCGGAAATCGCGCGCGCGCTGGGCTTCACGCAGATTTCCGTGAGCCACGAAACCGTGCCGCTGGCGAAATTCGTCAGCCGTGGCGATACGACCGTGGCGGATGCGTATTTGTCGCCGGTGTTGTCGCGTTATGCGGATCGCATTGTGCGGGCCGTCGGCGCGCGTGAAAACGGTCCGCGTCTTTTCTTCATGACATCCAATGGCGGGCTTGCAGCACCACAATTCTTTCGTGGCAAGGACGCCATTCTTTCCGGGCCTGCGGGCGGTGTGGTCGGGATGGCGGAAACCGCCGCGCAAGCGGGGCTGCCGCGCACAATCGGTTTCGACATGGGCGGAACATCGACGGATGTTTCGCGTTTCGACGGCGCGTATGAACGCGTCTATGAAACCGAAGTCGCGGGCGTGCGATTGCGCGCGCCGATGATGGCAATTCATACGGTTGCTGCAGGCGGTGGATCGATACTGCATTTCGACGGCGCGCGTTTTCGCGTGGGGCCGGGTTCTGCGGGCGCCGATCCCGGACCGAAATGCTATCGCCGCAACGGCCCGCTCACCGTGACCGACGCCAATGTGATGGTGGGGAAATTGTCGCCGGAATTTTTCCCGCACATCTTCGGACTGAACGCAGATCAGCCTCTCGACGACATTGCCGTACGCGAAGCGTTTTCTACGCTGGCCAAAGAAATCGGCGACACATCCGAAGCTATCGCCGAAGGCTTCATCCGCATCGCGGTCGAGAACATGGCCAATGCCATACGGCGCATCTCGGTCGCCAAAGGATACGACGCGCGCGACTACGCACTCAACTGTTTCGGCGGAGCGGGAGGCCAGCATGCCTGTCTGGTAGCGGATGCACTGGGCATCAGCCGCATCTTCATCCATCCGCTTTCGGGCTTGCTGTCCGCCTACGGCATGAAACTCGCGCAGTTGCGCAGCCTGAAGCAACGCGCTGTCGGAATGCCGCTTAACGCCGAAGCTGTCGCCCATATCGAAGACATCGCCAAAGAGCTGCGCGCGCAGACGGAAAACGAAATTCGTTCGCAAGGTGCGCAGATTGCGACATGCACCGTGCGCGTCCATGTTCGCTACGCAGGCAGCGACACCACCATCGCGGCGCCGTTGGGACCGCTATCTCAAATGGCGGAAACATTCGCGCAACTTCACGCGCGGCAATTCGGTTTCGGTTATGAAGGGCGCGAGCTGATTGCCGAATCCGTCGAAGCCGAAGCATCCGACAGCGTTTCGCTTCCATCAAACTCTCCGACAAACACAAAAACGACCGCACTTTCCGAGCCAGAAAAAATCATCAGATTTTTCTCGCAAGGCGCGTGGCACGACGCACCACTCTATCGCATCGAAAGTTTTCCTGCGGGACAGCACATTGATGGCCCCGCGTTGCTGATCGAACCGCATCAGACAATCATCGTCGAACCCGGCTGGCGTGCCGAGGTGTCGGATAGCAGAAGCATTATGCTCTCACGTGCGATGCCAAAGGAAGCCGCGCAAATCCGTTCGGCGGAAGCCGATCCGGTATCGCTGGAGATTTTCGCCAATCTGTTCATGGCGATTGCGGAGGAAATGGGCGCGACGCTGCAGAACACCGCGACCAGCGTGAACATAAAAGAGCGGCTCGATTTCTCCTGCGCCGTGTTCGATGCGCAAGGCGGCCTCGTCGCCAATGCGCCGCATATGCCGGTGCATCTGGGTTCGATGGGCGATTGCGTGACGGCGATCATCGCCAAACACGGCGCGGACATGGCGCAAGGCGACGCTTTCGTCACCAACGCGCCTTATGATGGCGGCACGCATCTGCCGGATGTGACGGTCGTCATGCCCGTGTTCATCGGCAGCGAGCGCGGTTTCTTCGTCGCCGCGCGCGGCCATCACGCCGATATCGGTGGCATCACGCCAGGCTCCATGCCGCCCTTCTCGCGCGATATCGCCGAAGAAGGCGTGCTGTTCGATGGCATCCGCATGGTGCATGCGGGACATTTCGACGAAACGGCGGTGCGGCGCGTTCTGGCAAGCAGCGAATACCCCGCTCGCAACCCGGATCAGAATATCGCCGACCTGAAAGCGCAAGCCGCGTCCTGCGCGCGTGGTGCTGCGGAACTCGCGCGCGCGTGCGCGCATTACGGGCGCGAAATCGTCACCGCCTATATGGGCCATGTTCAGGACAATGCCGAGGAATCCGTTCGCCGCGTGATTGGCGCGCTGCATGATGGCGAATTCACAGTGCCGATGGATGGCGGCATGGAAATCCGCGTGAAGATCACCGCAGATCGCGCGCGGCGCTCAGCGCGCGTGGATTTCACGGGCACAGCTTCGCAAGCCTTCAACAATTTCAACGCGCCGAAATCGGTGACGAAGGCGGCGGTGCTTTACGTTTTCCGCTGCCTTGTCGAAGATGACATTCCCATGAATGCCGGTTGCCTGCGGCCGCTCGATATTATTGTTCCCGAAGGCTCGTTGCTCAACCCTCGCCCACCCGCCGCCGTCGCCGCAGGCAATGTGGAGACAAGCCAGGCCGTCGTGGATGCGCTGTTCGGCGCATTGGGCGTGATGGCGGCGGCGCAGGGCACTATGAACAATCTCACATTCGGCAATGCGCGACACCAGTATTACGAAACGATCTGCGGCGGCGCGGGCGCGGGCCGCGATTTCGATGGCGCGTCCGCCGTTCACACCCATATGACGAATTCGCGGCTGACCGATCCGGAGATTCTGGAAGCACGCTACCCCGTGCTTGTCGAGGATTTCGCTATTCGCCACGGTTCGGGCGGCGGCGGCGCACACAAAGGCGGCGACGGCGTTACGCGCCACATAAAATTTCGCGAAGCGATGAATGTTGCGATTCTTTCCACGCGGCGGCAGACATTTCCCTTCGGATTGAACGGCGGCAGCGACGGTACGAAAGGAAATAATGTTCTTATTCGCATGAGCGGCGAGCGAGTCGCACTTCAGGGTTGCGATGAAGTTGAGGTGGCTGCGGATGACGCGATTATTATCGAAACGCCGGGCGGAGGGGGTTTCGGCAATAAAACATGACAGCCTGTCATATTAAGAAACAGCCATTTTCTTGGGAATTCTGCCCGCGCAATATTCTTAAGCTTGACGGAACACACATAACAAAACAAAACTTCGCACGCCCCTGCCATTGGGAGGACGCGATGGTTCGTGAGTTGCAGCTGATAGCAATCGGGCTTGTGTTCGTGTTTCTCGGCGCGATTGTCGTAGGCGTTATATAATTACGCGGCGGCGGGGCGCGGATCGTAATTCAACAGGGGGGAGAGCCAGCGTTCGGCGGTGCCGAGCGTCCAGCCTTTGCGCTGCGCGTAATCCACTGCCTGATCGCGCTCGATCTTGCCCACGCCGAAATAACGGCTTTCGGGATGGGCGAAATATAATCCGGATACGGACGATCCCGGCCACATGGCGTAACTTTCCGTCAGCTTCACACCTATGCGGGCTTCCGCATCGAGCAATTTGAACAGCGTGCCCTTTTCCGTGTGATCGGGTTGCGCAGGATATCCCGGCGCGGGCCTGATGCCGCGATAGGCTTCGGCGATGATCTGTTCGTTGGTGAGGCTTTCGTCCGGCGCATAAGCCCAATATTCGCGGCGCACACGTTCGTGCATGCGCTCGGCAAGGGCTTCCGCCAGACGGTCAGCCAGCGCACGCAGGAGAATGGCGCTGTAATCGTCCTTCGCGTCTTCGAACTGTTTGATGTATTTTTCCTCGCCTATGCCAGCGGTGACGGCGAAACCGCCGATGTAATCGGCGGTGCCGCGTGGCGCGATGAAATCGGCTAGCGCCAGATTGGGCCGGTTGTTCTCGCGCGACATTTGCTGGCGCAGCGTGTGGAGCGTGGCCAGCGGAAATTTGCGCGCCTTGTCGCCAAACAGCACGATGTCGTCGGTTTCCGAATTCGCGGGCCAGAAACCGATGGCGGCGCGCGCCACCAGCCATTTTTCCGCGACAATTTTCTTGAGCATGGCTTGCGCGTCGGCGAAAAGATTGCGCGCGGCTTCGCCGACTTTGTCGTCTCGCAGGATCGACGGATATTTTCCGGTCAGTTCCCAGGTCTGGAAGAACGGCGTCCAGTCAATGTACGGCACAAGCTCGCCAAGATCGTAATTGTCGTAGGAACGCACGCCGAAGAATGTGGGCGTCGGCGGGGCGTAGCTCGCCCAATCGAATT
>DATCEI010000026.1:0-8272 GCA_036510185.1 Rhizomicrobium sp.
CGCTTGCCATCGTGCAGGTGCTGACGGCTGTGCTGGGCTATGCGTTCCTGCGCGACGGTCTGGTGAAAAAAGGCGAGCGCGAGATGGTGGCGGAAAGCGCGGTGTTCACGCGCCAGCTCGATCTTCTGTCGGAACGCATGAGCGCGGGCGTGCAGATATTGTCGCTGGATTATGCGCTGCGTCAGGCGATTGCGCAGAACGATTACCAGACGCAGCTGTCCGCGCTGCGCAATCACGGCAACCGCATCGGCGCGACGCGCATGGTGCTGGTGAATCTCGACGGCACCGTCGCCGCCGATACCGGCGCAACGCATCCGCAACGCACGCCGTTTCCCTATCTCAATCTTCTGCAGATCGCTGCCGATGGCGGACAGGCCAAGGCGCTCGCCACGCTCGGCGATCAGGTTTACTGGATCGTCATTGCGCCCGTGCGCGCGCCCGTGCCGATTGCGTTCATCGCGGCGTGCATTCCCGTCGATGGAAAGCTGCTGGGCAAATTGCGCGATATTTCCTATGAGCAGCGCGCGATTGCGCTGACCACGCGCAACAGCGCGGGCAAATGGTTCATCGTCGCGCAAAGCGGGCGCAACTGGGACAATCCGCTGATGCTGCGCCTGACGCCGCAATTCGATGGCGCGCGCGCGGGCGTGCGCTCCATCGTGGGCCGCGATTATCTCACCGTGACCGCGCCGCTGAAAACAGCACCGGGCAGCGCGCCGGTGTTTGCCATCCTCGATTATCCGATGATTGAAATGCTGGCGCCATACCGCGCGATTCTGTGGCCGATCCTGTTCGTGTCGCTGGGCGTGCTGGTGCTGGCGTTGATTGGCGCAATGCTGATTGTGCGTTCCTTCTCCGAGCCGCTGGAAATGCTGGCGGGGGCCGCGCGGCGCATCGCGGGCGGCGATTACACGCCGCCGGAACGGCTGAAACAGCGCGACGAAATTGGCCATCTGGGCGATGCGCTGATCAATATGACGCGCTCCATCGCCGAACGTGAAGCCGCACTCAAATCCGCCATCGACGCGCTGGAAGTGGCGCGCAACGCCGCCGTGCGCGCCAATGAAGCGAAATCGCAATTCCTCGCCAATATGAGCCATGAATTGCGCACGCCGCTCAACGCCATTGTCGGCTTCAGCGAGATGCTGCACGGCGAAGTGCTGGGGCCGGTCGGCAATAAGCGCTACATCGAATATGCGCACGACATCTGCAACAGCGGCCAGCATCTGCTGGGCCTTGTCGCCACGATGCTGGACCTTGCCGATTTCGAATCCGGTTCCATGAGTCTTGAGAAAAACCCCATGTCGCTGGCGGAATTGATGCAGAATTGCATCACCGTCATCCGGCCCTTCGCGGAGAAATCCGGCGTGGAGCTGGCGGTGAGCGGCGATCTGGCGCGGCTGCCGGATATCGAGGGCGACAACGCGAAACTGGGTCAGGCGATCACGGGCATTCTGCACAATGCGGTGAAATTCACGCCGGCGGGCGGGCGCATCGACGTGTCCACCTATGTCAGCGATTCACAAGTGAAACTTCGCATAGACGACACGGGCATCGGCATGCGCGAGGAAGATTTGTCCGTCGTGCTGAAACCGTTTCACCGCCTGCGTTCGGCGCTGGACGGCCAGCATCAGGGCACGGGTCTGGGCCTGCCATTCGCCAAAGCCATCATCGATCTGCATGGCGGCGAACTGAACATCGACAGCAAATTTGGCGACGGCACCTGCGTGGAAATCGCATTGCCGCGCGCCACCGCGAATATGGAACGCGCCGCATGAGCATCCGCAAGCTTCCGCTTCTTCTGGCCGCGCTGCTGGTGAGCGGCCGCGCCTATGCCGTGGATTTCAGCTTTCAGGGCTATGCCGAATTTCGCGGCGGCATCACGGATGGCGAAGATTCCTATCTTGATGGCGGCCTCGGCAAGCTCCGCTTCGGCGGCGGCGACGGACAGGCGCAGTTCGACGCCGTGGGGCAGGTCCATGCGCAAATCCTGCCCGAATTATCCGCCGTGGTTGTGGGGCGTCTGGATCCCTATCACGAACTCGCGCTCGACATGACGGAAGCCTATCTGCGCTATCGCCCGATTTCGACGGATGCGTGGAGATTCACATTCAAGGCCGGTGCGTTCTTTCCGCCGTTCTCGCTGGAAAACACCGACATCGGCTGGACGAGTTACTGGACGATCACGCCCTCCGCGATCAATTCATGGATCGGCGACGAACTGCGCATCATCGGCACCGAAGGCAAGGTAGAATGGCGCGGCGGCGATTGGGGCACGCTGAGCCTGACCGGCGCGCTCTATGGCTGGAACGAACCGGCGGGCGTGCTGATGGCCGATCGCGGCTGGGCGCTGGATGACCGGCCCGCGGGCCTGTTCGAGCGCGAACGCGAACCCGATGCAATGGCGGTGTTGTTCGGCGCGCCCATTCCATTGCAGACGGAATTGTTCTCGGAAGAAGACGGCCACACCGGCTGGTATCTGCAAGGCATGTGGGATGTGCCGGGCATCGGCAAGATTGAAATCGAACGCTACAAAAATCAGGCGAACGATGCTGCGGAGAAGAACGGCGCGTTCGCGTGGGAAACGCATTTCTACAGCGGCGGGCTTGAAACCTCATGGCGCGAATTCACGCTGATGGCGCAGGGCATGTCGGGCTACACCGCCATCGAGCCGATTGAAGATGTGGAGTTCGAGACCCGTTTCAAATCGGTTTTCGCGCTGGCCGGATGGGAGCGCGGCGACTGGCGGCTGGCGCTGCGCGGCGATCTGTTCCAGACGCGCGAGCAAAATCCGGGCGTGTGGCTTCCCACCAGCGAAGACGGCCACGCACTCACCGCCGCCGGCACCTGGACGCCGCATGAATGGCTGCGGCTGACGGCGGAGGTTCTTTATGTGGACTCCACGCGCGATCAGCGCGCGGTGGTGGGCCTCGATCCCCACCAGACCCAGACGCAATTCCAGCTGCTGGCGCGGTTTTACAATTAGGCGCTTATGAAGCGCGTTGCGGCGTGCTAAACAGGCCGCATGAGCCAATACACCGAACGTTTTCTTCGTGTGCCCGACGGGCTTTCGCTGTTCGCGCGCGATTATGCGCCCGAGGGCGGTGAGCGGGGCACACCCGTTCTGTGCCTGCACGGGCTGACGCGCAATTCCGCCGATTTCGATGTGCTGGCCTCGCGCATTGCCGCGTCGGGTCGCCGCGTGATCGTGCCCGATATGCGCGGTCGCGGCCGCTCCGACAACGATCCCGTGCCGGATCGCTATCGCCCCAATATATATGTATCGGACTGCGTGGCGTGGCTGGATTCGCTCGCCGTGCCGCGCGCCGTGTTCATCGGCACGTCGATGGGCGGCGTCATCACGATGCTGGCCGCGGTGATGGCGCCTGAGCGGATTGAAGCCGCCGTGCTGAACGACGTCGGGCCGGAGATTGATCCGCGCGGCATTGCGCGTATTGGTTCTTATGTCGGCAAGGAAGGCCCGTACGCATCATGGGATGAAGCGATCGCGGCGGTGCGTGATGTGCAGCGCGACAATTTTCCCGGCCGCGACGATGCCTTCTGGTTGAGCTTCGCGAAGTGCGTGATGCGCGAGCGCGACGGCCGCGTGGAATATGCTTATGATCCCGCGATTGCCGCCACGTTCGGCGGTGCGCCGCCCGCGAGCCTGGTGCCGCTGTTCGAGGCGCTGGCGAAAGTGCCGGTGCTGGTTGTGCGCGGCGCGCTGAGCAATTTGTTGTCGGCGCAAGGCGTGAAAACGATGAAGCGCATCAAGCCCGATCTGCAATATGCGGAGGTGCCGGGCGTGGGCCATGCGCCGACCTTGAATGAATCCGTTTCGTGGAATGCGATTGAGAAATTTCTGACGTCATTGCCTTAAGGGGGGAAGATGGAACTCAGCGGAGTCGCGCATACTTTCATCACGGCGGGGGATTTTGCCAAAAGCCGCGATTTCTATCGCCAATTGCTGCCGTTTCTCGGCATGAAATGCGTGATGGATAATGATCAGTATTATTATTGCATTGGCGGGCGCACGGCCGTGGGCATTGTCGCGCCAGACCCGGCGCATGCGGGCGAGCGTTTTGTGCAGACGCGCGTGGGATTGCACCATCTGTGCTTTCGTGCCCGCGAACGCGCGCATATCGACGAGATGCACGAATTCCTGTTGAAGATGCGGGCGACCATCGTGCATGGCCCGCGAGACGACTACTTCGCGCCCGGCTATTACTCTGTGCTGTTCGAAGACCCGGATGGTGTGCGGCTTGAGGTTAATCACATACCTGGCCGCGGACTTCTGGAAACCAAGCCTGAATGAGCGAGGCGGAACGGATCGCGGATAACATCATCCGCGAAGTTGGCCCCAACATCGTTCTGGGCCTGCCGCTGGGATTGGGCAAGGCGCCCCATCTCGCCAATGCGCTGTATGCGCGCGCCGCGGCGGACCGTTCGATCAAACTCACCATCTTCACCGCCCTGACATTGGAAAAACCGCATTATTCCAACGTGCTGGAAAAGCGGTTTCTGGAGCCGGTGATCGAGCGGCTGTTCGGCGGATATCCGGAACTGGCTTATGCGCGGGCGTTGCGTACAGGCACGCTACCGCCGAATATCGAGGTCAACGAATTCTTCTTTCTCGCGGGCCAATGGCTGGGCGTGCCGCGCGCGCAGCAGGATTATATTTCCGCCAATTACACGCACGCCTACCGCTATCTCATCGAACGCGGCGTCAATGTCGTGACGCAATTGGTGGCGAAGCGCGATGGCCGCTACAGCCTTTCGTGCAACACCGACACGACGCTCGATCTGATGAAAGCGCGGCGCGAGGGTGCTGCGAAATTCATGCTGGTGGGGCAGGTCAATTCGCTCTTGCCGTTCATGGACGGCGAGGGCGATCTGCCGCCAAGTGAATTTTCCCATATTCTCGACGATCCGTCCGTGGAATTCCCGCTGTTCGCGCCGCCGAACGAACCGGTTGGCCTCACCGAATATGCCATCGGGCTGAACGTGGCGCGGCTGGTGCCCGATGGCGGCACATTGCAGATCGGCATTGGCCGCGACGGCGACGCTGTCGCGCAATCGCTGATTATGCGGCACAAAAATAATGCCGCGTTCCGCGAAGCCGTTACCGTACTTTCGCCGCGCGACGCGATGAAATCCGAACTGGGCGCGTTCAACATCGGCCTGCACGGCCTCAGCGAAATGCTGGTGCCGAGTTTTCTGGAACTGATCGATGCGGGCGTGCTGAAGCGCGAAGTGGACGGCATTCTGCTGCATGGCGGGTTTTTCTTAGGCCCGCAATCCTTCTACAAACGCCTGCGCGAAATGCCACCTGCCGAACGTGCGCGCATTCGCATGAACGCGATCTCGTTCACCAACCAGCTTTATGGAGATGAAGACGCTCGCGCCGCTGCCCGTGTGAGTGCGCGTTTCGTCAACGCCACGATGATGGCGACGCTGCTGGGCGCCGCCGTTTCCGATGGGCTGGCGGATGGGCGCGTCGTCAGCGGCGTCGGCGGTCAATACAATTTCGTGGCGCAGGGGTTTGCGCTGCCCGACGCGCGTTCGGTTCTGATGCTCGATTCGACGCGCGCCAAACAGGGCCGTGTCACCTCCAACATCGTATGGAATTACGGCCACGAAACAATTCCGCGCCATCTGCGCGATGTGTTCGTCACCGAATATGGCGTCGCCGACGTGCGCGGCAAAAGCGATGCGGAAGTGATCGCAGCGATGCTCTCGATTGCGGATTCGCGCTTCCAGCCGGACTTGCTGGCGCGCGCGAAGGAGGCAGGCAAGATCAGCGAGACCTATGAAATTCCCGCCGCCCATCGCGACAACACGCCTGACCGCATCGCGCGCGCGCTGACGCCGCTTCGCGAACGCGGGAGCCTGCCGCTCTTTCCCTTCGGCACGGATTTCGACGCGGTCGAACAGCGCCTGTTGCCCGTGCTGGAGCATCTGGCCGATGCGCATTCTTCCGAATTGCTTGCATTGGCGCTGCATGGCCTCACGCGCCGGAAAGCACCGGACGAGGACGCGGCGCTGGCGCGGCTTTCGCTTGCGCAGCCGAAAACACTGACGGACCGGCTTTACCACCTGCTTCTGCGCGGCGCGATGCGCGGTTTTTGATGCCGGAGAGCATCCGCGTCTTATTTTACCAAGGAAATACACGGTTTGGGCGGGTGCAATCCCCGCGATTAACCGTCGGTTGTACGAAAGCGCACATCTAATACTGTTCCATTATTGTATTTTTGTCAGCCGGTTTTGTGATAAACCTTGGCAAATACTTGGATTCTCTGGGGACCGAAGCACGCATGTCGATGGCCGCCGGTGACCGGGACAGCGTTCCCAGCGAGCTAAAGACACAGCTCAAAAGGCTGAATTTGCTGCACCGGATCACCCGGGCGGTGGCCGCGCAGCACGACATGCAGACCATCTTTCAGGTCGTCGTGCGCAGCCTGGAGGTGGAGCTGCCCGCCGATTTCGTCTGTATTTGCCTGCACGATCCGGTGGAGCGGATGCTGAAAGCGGCCCATGTCGGCATCCGCAGCGGCGCGCTGGCGCGTGAGCTGGCCATGCCGGAAACCGGGCATATCGCGATCGGCGAGAACGGGTTCTCGCGCTGCGTGGACGGCGATCTGATCTATGAGCCGGATATAGGAGCATTCGAATATCCGTTTCCCCGGCGGCTGGCGCGGGAAGGTTTGCGCACGCTCGCGGCCGTGCCGCTGATCGCGGAGAAAGAAATGCTGGGCGTGATGATGGTGTCGCGCCTGCAGGCAGGCGCCTTCAGCAACACGGATTGCGATTTTCTCAGCCAATTATGCGCGCATGTGGCGCTGGCCGCGCGGCAGGCGCAACTCTACGGCAATCTGCAGAAGGCGTATGATGATCTTCGCATGACGCGGCAGGCGACCATGCAACAGGAGCGCTTGCGCGCGCTGGGCCAGATGGCGGCGGGCATCGCGCATGACATTAACAATGCGATTTCGCCGCTGGCGCTGGATACCGAGGCGCTGCTGGAACAGGAGCGCGATCTGCCTCAATCCGTGCGCGCCTATGTGGAAACGGTGAAGCGCGTGACGGGCGATGTGGCAGGCACGGTGGGGCGGCTTCAGGAATTTCATGATGAGCGCGAACAGCATTCCGCGCTTGCGCCCGTCGATCTCAATGCGCTCGTGCCGCTGGTGGCCGAAATGACCAAGCCGCGCTGGAACGACATGCCCCAACGCAACGGCGTTGTCGTGTCGCTGCAATGCGGGCTGGCCCCGTCGCTGCCGCCGGTCATGGGCGCGGATCACGAAATCCGCGAGGCGCTGACCAATCTAATTTTCAACGCCGTCGATGCGCTGCCGCATGGCGGCATGATTAACATTCGCACGCGCGCGGAGCCGGACGGCCGCGTGGTGCTGGAGGTGCAGGACGACGGCGTCGGCATGGACGAGGTCACGCGGCAGCGTTGTCTGGAGCCGTTTTTCACTACCAAGGGCGAACGCGGCACGGGCATGGGGCTGGCGGCGGTGTTTGGTGTCGCCAACCGGCACAAGGCCACGCTGGACATCGAAAGCGCGCCGGGCAGCGGCACGACATTCCGCATGCGTTTTCCGCCGGTGGGGATGGCGCGCGCGGAGCCTGCGCCCGCCAGTGATGTGATTTCTTCCATGCGGCTGCTGGTCGTGGACGACGATCCGTTCGTGCTGGAATCGCTGCGCCGGGCGCTGGAATATCAGGGTCACACGGTCGTGGAGGCGACGGGCGGGCGCGAGGGCGTCGATGCGTTCGGAGCCGCATTCGCGAAGGGTGAAGCCTTCTCCGCCGTCATCACCGATCTCGGCATGCCCTATGTCGATGGCATTCAGGTCGCGCGGGCGGTGAAGATGCAATCGCCCACAACGCCGGTGATCCTGCTGACCGGCTGGGGCAAGCACATGCAGGCCGAACCCGAAGCGATGGCCAATGTGGATTTCTTCATCGGCAAGCCGCCGAAATTAAAGGAGCTGCGTCAGGTTCTGGCGCAGTTGCCGCGTATCAATTGATCTCACCCTCCCCTTGAGGGGGCGATTATCCGGCAGTTGACTAATTCCATCGGATCACCTATATTCTGTTTTCAGAGATTGGAACGGGATTAAGGCAGTGAAAAAGACCAGCAAGCGCATTCACCAAATGACTGCCAGCCAATGGGAAGCCGCCTTCCCCACGGATGACGCATGCAAGGCCTATCTGACCGCCAATCGCTGGCCTACAGGCGTTTCCTGCCCGCGCTGCGGCAATG
>DATCEI010000027.1:0-10805 GCA_036510185.1 Rhizomicrobium sp.
CCGCCGGCCGCGAGCGATCAGCAGGCGACGTCGTCCATGCCGGGCACGTTGCCGGATGAAAGCGCGGCACCCGCGCCAGCGCCGCAGCAACCTGCCGCCGCACCGGCACCCGCGCCAGCGCCGCAACAACCCGCTGCCGCACCGGCTCCCGCGCCTGCACCCGTGCAGGTCGCATCCAACGAACCGTCGCCCGCCGCTGCTGTACCGGCACCTGCCGAAGCTCCCACCAGCGAACCGGCGCCTGCGCCGCAACGCCCGAGAACCGATGCGCTCGGCTTCGCGCCGTCCTCCGCGCCGCCGCTTGATTCATCGGTCGGACAATTCGTGCCGTCTCAGGTCGTGAACCGCTATCAACAAACGCAGATGGCGAGCATCGCGCCCGTCTATGGCTATTCCACGATGTCGGCGGGAACGGTCGGTATGCGTGCGGCCGTCGTGACATTCGCGGGCGACCGCACGGTGCTGGACGATAAAGCGCGTGGCCTTATCAAAGCCGCCGCCGATGCGTTCATGGCGCGCGGCGCGGGTTACATCCGCGTTGTCGGTCACGCATCGAGCCGTTCGATGGATGTCTCCGCCGAGCGTCACATGGAACTCGACTTCGATCATTCGCAGGCGCGCGCGACAGCGGTGGCGCAAGCGTTGATCAAAGCAGGCGTGCCTGCCGACAAGGTGCTGGTGGAAGCGGTGGGCGACAGCGCCCCGGTTCAGGCGGTTGGCGCAGACTCCGACCGCAGCGCAGAGATTTTCCTTCAAGGTTAGCCAGAACGGCCCATGAGCCCATGCAAACCGAATTTCACCGCATCAAGCGGCTGCCGCCTTACGTTTTCGAGGAAGTAAATCGCCTCAAGGCCGAAGCGCGCGCGCGCAACGAAGACATTATCGATTTTGGCATGGGCAATCCCGACATGCCGACGCCCAAGCATATCGTGGACAAGCTGGTGGAGACGGCGCGCGATCCGCGTTCCAACCGCTATTCCGCGTCGCGCGGCATCAAGGGCCTGCGCCGCGCGATGGCGGCGTACTACCAGCGCCGTTTCGGTGTGACGCTCGATCCCGATAGCGAAGTGATCGCGACGCTGGGATCGAAAGAAGGCTTCGCCAATCTCGCGCAGGCCATCACAGCACCCGGCGATGTGGTGCTGGTTCCCAATCCTGCATATCCGATTCATGCGTTCGGATTCATTCTGGCGGGCGCCGCCATTCGCCATGTGCCCGCGAATTCGCCGGAAGAATATTTGAGCAGCGTCGGACGCGCGGTGCGCCACTCCGTGCCGTCGCCGATTGCGCTGGTGGTGAATTATCCGTCGAATCCGACGGCGCAAACAGTTGGTCTCGATTTCTACAAAGACGTTGTCGCCTTCGCGAAGAAGCACGAGATTTGGGTTCTGTCCGATCTCGCTTACGCCGATATTTATTTCGACGATTCCAATCCGCCACCCTCCATTCTGCAAGTCGATGGCGGCAAGGATGTTTCGGTTGAATTCCATTCGCTGAGCAAGACCTATGCGATGCCCGGTTGGCGCATGGGTTTCGCGGCGGGAAACAAGAAACTCATTGGCGCGCTGGCGCGGATCAAATCCTATCTCGATTACGGTGCATACACGCCGATTCAAGTTGCGGCGGCTGCCGCGCTGAACGGGCCGCAGGAATGTGCTGATGAAATCCGCGCCATATATAAATCGCGCCGCGATGTGCTGGTGGACAGCATGGCGCGCGCGGGCTGGAACATTCCGTCGCCACCTGCATCCATGTTCGCGTGGGCGCCGATCCCAGAACAATATCGCGCGGCGGGTTCGCTGGAGTTCTCAAAACAATTGCTTGCGCATGCCAAGGTTGCCGTGTCGCCCGGTTTGGGCTTCGGCGAATATGGCGAGGGTTATGTGCGCATCGCGCTTGTCGAGAACGAACATCGCATCCGTCAGGCCGCGCGCAATGTGAAACGGTTTCTTTCCATGCGCGCCAATGAGCCGGCGGATCTGGAAGCGGTGAAATGAAACCGCTGCGCATTTCAATTGCGGGCCTTGGCACGGTCGGCGGCGGCGTCATCAAAACGCTGCAGGCGCGCGGCGGCGAATTGAGTGCGCGTGGCGGCAGGACACTCGAGATCGTTTGCGTTTCCGCGCGCGACAAAAACAAGAAACGCCATTTCCATCTCGGCGACATTCCGTGGGTGGATGATCCCGTCGCGCTCGCTCATCACGATTGCGACGTGGTGGTCGAGCTGATCGGCGGGGCGGACGGCCCTGCGCTGGCGCTGGCAGAAGCCGCCTTGGGTGCGGGCAAGCATGTTGTCACTGCCAACAAGGCGATGCTGGCCGAGCACGGGGCGGAGCTTGCGGCACTGGCCGAAAAGAACGGCGCGGCCCTGAAATTCGAGGCGGCGGTCGCGGGCGGCATCCCTATCGTGAAAGCGCTCCGGGAGAGCTTTATTGGCCACGGCGTCCATGCCGTGCGTGGCATTCTCAACGGCACCTGCAATTACATTCTCACGCAGATGGAAGCGACGGGGCGCAGCTTCGAAGACGTGCTCGCCGAAGCACAACGCCTCGGCTTCGCGGAGGCCGATCCCGAACTCGATATCGGCGGCGGCGACACTGCGCACAAGCTGGCGCTGCTTTCGAGCCTCGCCTTTGAAACGCGGCCCGATCTTTCGCATATGACGGTCGAAGGCATCGCGCATATCACGCCGGAAGACATCGGCTTCGCGCGCGAGTTCGGCTGCCGCATCAAATTGCTGGGCGTGGCGCGCCTGACGCCGCATGGCGTCGATCAGCGTGTCGGCCCCGCGATGGTGAAAGCGGGCACGCCGCTCGCCGATGTGGAAGGCGCGTTCAATGCCGTCGTCGCCGATGTCGGCGCGGCAGGGCCATTCTTCTTTGAAGGCCGCGGCGCGGGCGAGGCGCCAACGGCATCTGCCGTCATCGCCGATCTTGTGGACATCGCGCGCGGGCGTTTCGGACCTGCCTTCGGCGTATCTGCCGCGAACCTTCGCGCGCTGTCGCCAGCCTCCGCCGAAACGCGCCGCTCGGCTTTCTATCTGCGCTTCGAGGTACTCGACGAACCCGGTGTGCTGGCCGAAATCGCGCGCAAGCTCGCCGATTCCGGCGTCTCCATCGAAAGCATGATCCAGCGCGGCCGCGCGCCCGGCGAACCCGTCGCCATCGTGATGCTGACCCATGACACGCCCGCGCCCGCCGTGGCCCGCGCCTTGAAGGCAGTCGCCGCCTCGGACAAGGTGCTGGGACGTCCCTGCATGATTCCCATGGAAGCCGGTTGAAACCACAATGACAAAATTACTGGACCGCGCATTCGCACTTGAAGCCGTTCGCGTGACCGAGGCCGCCGCCATGGCCGCCGCTCAACAGATCGGACGCGGCGACGAACATGCTGCCGATCAGGCCGCGGTGGAGGCGATGCGCCACGCCTTTAACCAATTGCCCATCGACGGCACCGTCGTGATCGGCGAGGGCGAACGCGACGAAGCGCCCATGCTTTATATCGGCGAGAAGGTCGGTTCCGGTGGCGTCGCTATCGATATCGCGCTCGATCCACTGGAAGGCACGACGCTCACCGCCAAGGCGTTGCCAAACGCGCTGGCCGTGATGGCAATGGCCGAACCGGGCACGCTGCTCAACGCGCCCGACACCTACATGGACAAGATCGCCATCGGCGGTGGGTATCCCGAAGGCACCATCGATCTCGATGCGGCGGCGGATGAGAACATCATCAGTCTCGCGAAAGCCAAGGGCGTAAAGCCACGCGATATCACGGCGCTTATTCTGGATCGCCCACGCCACGCGCACATCATCGAAGCAGTGCGGCGCACGGGCGCTGCTGTGCGGCTCATCACCGACGGCGACGTAGCAGGCGTAATCGCGACAAGTGATCCCGCGACGGGCATCGACATCTATATCGGGCAAGGCGGTGCGCCCGAAGGCGTGCTGGCGGCGGCGGCGTTGCGTTGCGTGGGCGGGCAGATTCAAACGCGGCTCGTGTTCCGCCGCGAAGACGAGCGCGCCCGCGCGGCCAAGCTCGGCATCACCGATTTCAATCGCAAATATTCGCTGCTGGATCTGGCATCCGGCGATGTGGTGTTTTCGGCCACCGGCGTGACCGATGGCTCCATGCTTGCGGGTGTTCACATGGACCGTGAATACGTCACCACCGAAAGCGTGGTGATGCGCTCGGCCACGCGCACCGTGCGCTGGATCAAGGCGCGGCACCGGCGCAGGGATGTCGGCTGAGGCGCTCGCCCCGCCGCCCGAACCGGCCTTCGAGATCGCGCATTCCTTCTCCGGCCGCCGGTGGCGGTTGCCCGCGACAGATGGCGATGCCGTCCGCGCGATGGTGACGAAGGTCGAGATTTCGCAATTGCTGGCGCGGTTGCTCGTGGCGCGCGGCATCGGCCCGAACGAGGCGCGCGATTATCTGCAACCGACATTGAAACGGTTGCTGCCCGATCCACTGATCCTGAAAGGCATGGACAAGGCCGTCGCGCGCGTGCAGGCCGCTATCGTCAATTGCGAGAACATCGCCGTGTTCGGCGATTACGATGTCGATGGTTCATGCTCGGCGACGATGATGTCCGAATTTCTCACCGCCATCGGGCACAAACCGCGCGTCTATATTCCCGACCGCATGACGGAGGGTTACGGGCCATCCGTTGCCGCGATGCAGAAGCTGAAAGACGAGGGCATCGATCTCGTCATCACGGTGGATTGCGGTGCCACGGCGACGGCAGCGTTGACGTCCGCGCGGGATGCAGACATCGACGTGATCGTGCTGGATCACCACGCGGTCGAAACGCTGCCGCCCGCGGTTGCACAGGTCAATCCGAACCAGCCGGGGGATACGTCCGGGCTTTCCTATCTGTGTGCTGCGGGCGTGACGTTTCTGTTTCTCGTGGCGCTGAGCCGCGCGCTTCGCGAAAGTTTCTGGTACGCCAAAAAATTCGTCGTCGAACCGGACATGATGGGCGCGCTCGATCTCGTCGGTTTGGCAACCGTGTGTGATGTGGTTCCTCTCATGGGCCTTAATCGTGCATTTGCGCGAGGTGGGCTTGCGCGGCTCGGCACATTAAAACGCAAAGGCTTTGCAGCACTGGCGCGCGTGGCCAATGCCGAGCCACCTTTCACCACGCATCATCTTGGTTTCGTGTTCGGCCCGCGCATCAACGCGGGCGGGCGCGTGGGGCGGTGCAGCCTCGGCGTCGAATTGCTCAGCAGCACCAATATCGAAGAATGCGATGAGGCCGCGCAACAGCTCGATCTGCACAATCGAGAACGGCAGGCGATCGAGAAACTTATTCTCGAAGACGCGATTGCGATGGCTGGCACGCAGGCCAATGCGCCGTTTCTGCTGGTGGCGAAGGATGGCTGGCATCCGGGCGTCGTCGGCATCGTTGCGGGGCGCTTGCGCGAGCGGTTTGGCAAGCCTGCGTTCGTTGCGGGCTTCGAAGGCGGCATGGGGCGCGGTTCGGTGCGCTCGGTCGCGGGCGTCGATGTAGGTGCCGCCGTGCGCGGCGCGAAGGAAGCGGGCCTTATCGATGCGGGCGGCGGCCACGCGATGGCGGCGGGTTTCTCGCTCTATGAATCGCAACTCGATGGGTTCGCCGCGTTTCTCGCCAAATGTTTTGCCGAAACCGGCGGCGCGCTGGCGGCGGCGTCCGACATCGATCTCGACCTGATGGTTTCGCCGGGAGGCGCGACCCAGCAACTGGTCGAGGAGATCGCGCTGGGCGGCCCCTATGGCGCGGGCAATGCCGAGCCGCTGATCGTGGTGCCGGATGCGCGGGTGATCTTCGCCGATGTGGTGGGCAAGGATCACGTCAAGTTCCGGCTCGCCGGCCGGGACGGCGCGCGGCTGGACGGCATCGCGTTCCGCACTGCCGAAACGCCGCTGGGGCAGGCGTTGCTCAAGTCGCGCGGGCGGTTGATCCATGCCGCCGGGCGGCTGCGCGCCGACGAATGGCAGGGCCGCTTGCGGGTGCAACTCCACCTGGAAGACGCCGCCCCCGCGCAGGCTTAAGTGCGAAAGTCGGGGAGGGTTGCCAAGGCGGCCCGGCGGCTTTATAGCCCGCCGTCTCCGCGCCCTTCGTCTATCGGTTAGGACTCAAGATTTTCATTCTTGCAAGAGGGGTTCGACTCCCCTAGGGCGCGCCACTTCGGTACAAAAGTAAGAACTCCAGCCCCCGCCGATTCTACGCTTTTTGCGGCAACAAGTACCTGAAACAATTCCGATTTTGTCCCTGTGATCCGCGCCTCGCTCTTATTGACGACTTCCACGCGCTGAACCAACGCCCGAAGATGATCGCGCCTGTAGGTTCCATCTTCGTTCCGAAGTTTTCTGCGAGCTGCGAGCGCAAATCTCTTCAATCCTTCCTCGGTGAGGACAGGCCCAGATCTCTCAAGCGTCGCGACCGCCCGCGCCGCGTCGGCCCTGGCTTGGTCACGGACTGCGCTCAACTCGGCGACACGGTTTTTGAGGGAAGGGTCGGAAGCATCAATGACGCCATTTTCGATCGCGTCATATAGCCGGTTGAGCTTCATTTCGGCTTCGGTCGCGCGCTTTCTCAAATCTCCGATGTGACCTTGGCGTCGCTGTATCCATTCTGTGCGTTTCTGAAGAATTTCATGCAGCAGACGCGTAATGCGCTGCGGATCAAGAAGCCGACTCTCCAGGTGAGCTGTTACGGCCCGGTCGAGGGTAGCCATAGGCACCGTCCTGCCGCAGCAACCGGTTTCACCAACACGCTTTCTTGTTGAGCACGTATAATAGCGATAGCGACCATTCTTACCTGTCCGTAAGGTCATTGCGCCGCCACAAGTGCTGCAGAAGCATATACCTGTCAGTAGGACCGGGCCGCTTACAGTCCGTGGCGGAATGGAGCGAGGGTTTCGCGATTTCAGAATTCGTTGTACGGCGTTGAATTCCGCTTCCGTTACAATCGGTGGTACCTGCATGATTGCGTGCTCGGTGGCGGGCTTCAATGTCTTTGTCTTGAAATTGCGGGTATTGAAGTGGTGCCGGCCTATGTAGGACTCGCGTTTCAGGATTTTGTGAACGGCCGACAAACCCCAGCGGCCACCGTCCCGAGTGCTGATGTTTCGCTCGTTGAGATACGTCGCAATTGACTTTACGCCCAGCGGGCCGGTATCGCCCACTCCATCAATCGATAGTTGGAATATCAAGCGAACCGTGTCGGCGTGGATAGGGTCGATCTCCAGTGCTTTCTTTGTTTTCGTGCCGCGCAACCCGGCTGAAACGACTCGGTAGCCGATCGGCGGCAAAGAGCCGTTCCAAAAACCTTGTCGGGCGTTTTCCTTCATCGCGCGAAGTGTGTGTTTGCCGTTTTCTTTGGATTGATATTCGTCAAAGAGTGTCATGATTTGCCGCATCATCACGCTCATTGGATCGTCACCGAGATCCTGCGTAATTGAGATCAGGCGCACACCGTTCTTGGCGAGTTTTCGGACATAGAATTCGAATTGGAATTGGTCGCGAAAAAAGCGTGAGAACGAGTGGACGATGATAACGGTGAAGGTGGCCGGCTTTTCGAGCGCTGCGTCAATCATAGATTGGAATGCGGCGCGACGATCATCCGTTGCGCTACTCCCTGGCTCAACAAATTCCTGCACGATGTTCCAATTTTTGGTGGCGCAATAGTTCTGTATTTGACGGCGTTGGTCGGGAATTGACAGATCACCTTCCGCCTGTCGTCCTGTTGATACCCGTAGATACGTGGCCACGTTCGCAGGGATCGGTGCTGCGTCTATATTGGCTGCGCGCGACACGGCATCTGTCATGGGGCTAAATCCTGAAGACTACGGCAAAGGTCCAAATATCTCGTCGAGGATATCCGCGAAGTGCGCCGCGACGATCCTAATTTCTGCCTCTGTGATGGGGACGGCGTCGGGCCAATCGTCCGTAACGATGATTGGGTTGGTCCTGATTTGGCGTGGAGAAGGCGCAGACGAACTTGGTCGGGCGACATAGTCGAAGAGATCATCCAGTTCGTTTGGGGTGGGGGTGTGACCGCGTCGAGCGCGATTTCGCGGGGTGGACATTCTCCGAGAGTGGCGAAATTCCCGGAGAGTTCAATTTCAATCGTGTACTTACGCTGGCGTTGCCAATCGAGGGAACGGTCACGTTCTCTTGCATTTGGGAATATTGGCGAAATCAAGCGTAGCGTGGCGGCGCGCAAAAAGATGCGATCGGCGGTATTCAGCAAGCGGTCCTTGTGAAGCATATCGGCTGCCGGGTTATGCTTGAAGTCGGTCACGTCTGCGTTGGCCTACCATATTGCGCCAGTTTAGGGAATCCGTTGTCTTGGTCTTCTTCAGTGGGGCTGAACATCGTCGAGACCGGTGTGGCTTCGCTGTCCATTTACAGTGGCTCGCGGTATCGGAAGGACTCGCATGAATAAGTCGGTAAAAACAGGTGAAGAATTGCGCCGAAAAGTCCTAGCCGCGTTGACCCAGGAAGCTTGCTGCGAGGGTATAGCCGACGCGTGACGCGCGCCACGTTCGCCGGGTACCAGCGACCACTCTGCCGCGATGGCACACCAATGGCGTTCAAATGGTCAGCGATCTCTTGAGTAGTGCGAGCGCCAGCGATACGCGCTATACTAACTGCATGGCCAATCTTATGGGCGAAGGCCGCTGCATCAGACTTATGGCGTTCGGCTAGCACCGCGCCGTTGGCCCCAAGCCGAACGCCCCGGGCCTTTGCAGCGGCAAGTGCAGCTTTCGTCCGCTCACGGATCATCTCGCGTTTGTGTTCGGCGAATGCGGCCATGACGTGCAGGACGAGGCGGGAGGCGCGCGGCAGCATCCCGCGCGCATGAGCATCACGCCATCTTCCTGACGTGCCTCGTTCGTACAGAACTCTTTGCTGCAAATCGAAAGCGGGGCTTTAGAAGATTTCGCGGTATTTCGAGGTTGACTGAGCGCACTAGATGGAAAAAGCCGGGTTCGAAGAGTTGCATCGATGTAGCGATCCGGGAAAGCGGCCGGTCCCCAGTGCCAGCAAGATTATTGCGAGATATCGCACCCGGAATGCCCAATGTCGCGCGGGTCATACCCGCGTCCGACCGGCCCTCGGGAATAAATTTCACTAGGCACCCTCCACAGTCCGCGTTGGGCTGCGTCGTAATAAGTGAGCGCCGAAATCTGAAATCGTCGGCGCACCAACAGTTGGGGCAAATGGTCGAGAGGCCTGACACCACGCACGAGGGCGACACCATGCGCTCTTCAGATACGGCTTCCGCCGTGTCGAGAGCGGACTTTTGGTTCGCGCACGAGGTACTACCGCTTGAGGCCACTTTGATGCAATTTCTCCAGCACAATTGGCGCAATCAAAGCGAGATCGCGGACCTTCGGCAAGAAATTTACATTCGCGTCTATGAATCCGCCGTCAAACAAATTCCCGAAAAGCCCCGGAAATTCGTCTTCACGACCGCGCGGAATCTGCTCGTAGATCGTGCGCGCCGGGCGCGGGTCATTCCAATTGAAGCGGCTGTCGATTTTGAATTGTTCGAAATCGCCAGTGATGAGCCCGGTCCTGATCGTATCGTCTTGGCGCGGGATGAATTGCGCCGAATGCGAAATGCGCTTGATGAATTGCAACCGCGTTGGCGCGAAGCCATAGAGTTGGGCCGGATCGAGGGCCTGTCCAGGCGCGAGGTTGCTCAACGCATGGCTGTTACGGAACTCACGGCCGCGACGTACCTCAAATTCGGTATCGCTGCTCTGACCGAAGTGCTTTACGGCACACCATTCAATTCAGGGAGCAAGCGGTGAGCGACTTGAGCGGCAATATGCCAAACGGCGTGATTTTGGACGAACTCCATCTTCAGGCTTCTGATTGGATCGAACGTCGCGATTTCGGTGGCTGGACGAACGAGGATAAAGCGCAGTTCGAGGTTTGGCTTTCGGAATCTCCGGCGCACCGGATTGCTTTTCTGAGAACAGACACCAGCTGGAAGAGCACGGAAATGCTCGCGGCCTTACGGCCTTTTAGGCCGGACCGAGGTCCACCCTCTCCACCTCGGCGCGCACGGGGGCTGTTTTTGAAAATTGCAGCCTCTTTCTCCATTCTCGCGATGCTTGGCGCGGCCGGGTTAACGCATTTCGGAACGCCACGCTACTCGACATATTCGACGTCGGTCGGAGGCCATAGAACACTTACGCTAGGCGACGGTTCTCAGATTGAACTCGACACCGACACCGTCGTCCGTGTTGCGGCTGATCAACGAAAAGTTATCCTCGATAATGGCCAAGCTTATTTCCAAGTCAAACATAACGCTACACATCCCTTCGTCGTGACGGTGGGGAACCATCACGTCACCGATCTTGGGACAAAATTTATTATTCGCGAGCGTCGCGACAATCTTGAAGTTGCGTTGGTCGAAGGTCTCGCGCGCTTCGATGACGAGACCGGCGGAAAAAAGCGTGTACTGACGCTTGCTCCGGGCGACACGGTGCGTGCGACGGCAGACTCCCTGTTGGTGAGCAGAAAGTCCGCGGGCGATTTGACTAACGAACTTGGGTGGCGGCGCGGCGTTCTTGTCTTCAATCAGGCATCGCTTGCCGACGTTGCTGACGAAGTCAATCGTTACAATCAAAAGAAGCTGATTGTGGCAGACGCTATGGCGGCGCGTGTGAACATCGGCGGCACGTTCCGAACGAACGATGTTCAGGCAATCGCAAATGCGGCACGCGAGTCTTTCGGATTGCATGTTGTGGATCGGGGCAACGAGATCGTGATCTCGCGCTGATCGAACGGAAGGATTGACGTAAGCG
>DATCEI010000028.1:0-5000 GCA_036510185.1 Rhizomicrobium sp.
CCGTGACCGCGCCCGGCGCGAATTGCGCCGTGACATCGCGCAATGCCGCGCGCTGCGCATAATTCGCCGAAACGGCATTGAAAGTGAGCGCGCTCATGCGTCTCTCCGCATGCGCAGGATCAACACGATGAAGAATGGCGCGCCCAGCATCGCCGTCAGCACGCCGAGCAGCAATTGCCCATCCGGCGCGATCAGGCGCACCGCGATGTCAGCCGCCGCCACAAGCGCGCCGCCGCCAAATGCTGACGGCAATATAAGCCGCGCTGGTTCATAACCATAAAACGGCCGCAACAAATGCGGCACGACAAGGCCGACGAAACTCACCGCACCCGCCGCCGCCGTTGCAGCGCCTGTTGCAAGCGCCACGCCCACAACAACACGCCGCCGCGTGCCGCTGACATCGACGCCGAGGCTGTGGGCTGCTTCTTCGCCGAGCGTCAGTGCCGCGAGGCCGCGCGCAGAACCCAGCAACAGAACAATTCCCACAATTGTCAGCGGTGCGGCGAAGGCGAGATCGGAAAGCGTGCGATCTTTCAGCGATCCCATCATCCACAACACCATTTCGCTCATCGCATAAGGATTGCGCGCCAGCGAAAGCACAAGCGCGGTCAGCGCGGTCGCAAAACTTGCAATCGCGACACCGGCAAGCACCAGCGCCATCACGCCGGCACCGCTGCGCGATAACAGATAAAGAATGGCGGCGGATGCGAGCGCGCCCGCAATGGCACAGGCAGGCAGGATCGCAGGGTTCAAAGCGGCCAATCCGAAATAAAGCGCGATCACCGCGCCCAATCCTGCGCTGGATGTGACGCCGGTGACGCCCGGCTCTGCCAGCGGATTGCGAAACAGGCCCTGCAATGCCGCGCCACTCGCGCCCAACGCCGCACCCACAACAAGCGCGAGTGCCGCACGCGGCAACCGGATTTCGCGCGCGATGATTCCGGCGGCGCTATGACCGCGAAACAATCCGGCGAGCAATTCACCCGGCGCGATGTTCGCCGGTCCCATGAAAAACGAAAGGCTCGCGAACACGAGCGCCAGCAAAAGAAGAAGCCACGTCGCGCGGGTCATGATTTTGGTCCACTGTTCGCGCGCGCCTCACGGCCCAATGTGGCGAACGGAATGGCTGCGTCCGCCGACCACGGACCCGGACACAGAAGCGGCGTCAGCGATGTCCACGCAACCATCGTCCTGCCCTTCAACGCGGCAAGCGCGGGGTGATGCAGCACAAGATCGGCATGCGAGGTTTCCGCCTTTTCCTGTCCGTTCAGAATCAACAGATCGGGCTGAGCCGCAATCACGGCTTCGACCGGAATCGCTCCAGTGCGCATCGTGCGATAGGACGGCGAGGCATCGGAGAGGCCCGCTGCGGACATGATCTCCCCGGTGAACTCGCCGGTCCCGGCATAGCCATTGGCCTGATAGATGAGCGTGCGCACGGGTGGGCGCGCCGCGCCCGCCTTCGCCGCCGCCAGCGTTCGGTCCATCTGGGCCAGCATCGCTTCGGCCTTACCCTCGGCTCCCAGCACCCGGCCCAGCATCAGGGTCACGCGCCGCACGTCGGCCAGCGAATTGGCCCATGGCACCTCGACCACGGGAATGCCCAGCTCCTTCAGATGCTGCAGCAGCTTGGGGTTGGTGCCTTGGTACATCACCACCAGATCGGGAGAGAGGCCAAGCACGGTTTCCGTATCCGGCCGGATCAACCGGATGCCCCCCAATTGCCCCGCAATCGTGGACACAATTGGATGGGTATCCCCCGCCAGAAAGGAGAGGGCCGCGATCCGAGGCCGGGCCGCCAGCCGGAAAACATATTCGTCCGTACACAGGAAGGTGGACACGATTCGTGTGGGTGCCGCACCGACTTGCGCGCAGAGGAACACCTGCGCTATGCACAGAAATGTCAAGAGGACGGTTCGTTTCATGCTCTTGGCCGCGCAAACCGGGCCAGCCGGATCGGGCGTGGCCAGTGACATCTGACGAATATAGTTCTCAGTCATAGCAACAGGACTCAGGAGAGGACAGTTTCATGCCCGTCTATCGCGCCCCCCTCGAAGATATGCGTTTCGTCATCCACGAACTGCTGGAAGTCGAAAAGCAGCGTGACCTGCCCCAATTCGAGGATCTGACGGCCGATCTGATCGACGACGTTCTCGCCAATGCGGGCAAGTTCTGCGAGGAAGTCCTTCAGCCGCTGAACCAGTCCGGCGACGAGGAAGGCTGCACCTTCGAGAATGGCGTGGTGCGCACGCCCAAGGGATTCAAGGAAGCCTACAAGGCCTATTGCGATGCGGGCTGGGGCGGGCTGGCGGCGCCGGTGCCTTACGGCGGGTCGGGCTTGCCGCTGTTCATCACCATGGCGGTGAACGAGATGGGCCAGGCCGCGAACCAAGCCTTTGCGATGTATCCGGGGCTGACGGCGGCCGCCTATTCCGCTGTGATGTTCACGGGCAATGACTGGATGCGCGACAAGGTGCTGCCCAAGATGGTGTCGGGCGAATGGGCGGGCACGATGTGCCTGACCGAACCGGGCTGCGGCACGGATTTGCGCCTGATGAAGACCAAGGCGGTCGAACAGCCGGACGGCACGTACCGCATGACCGGTACGAAGATTTTCATCTCCGGCGGCGATCAGGATCTGACCGACAACATCATCCACATGGTCATCGCGAAAATCCCCGACGAGAACGGCCAGATTTTCGACGACCTTTCGACCGTGAACTTTTTCATGGTGCCGAAATTCCTCGTCAAGGAAGACGGCTCCATGGGCGCGCGCAACGGCGTGGCCACGGGTGGCATCGAAAAGAAAATGGGCATCAAGGGTTCGGCCACTTGCGTGCTGAATTTCGATGACGCCATCGCCTACCGCCTCGGGCCAAAGCCCGTACCGAAAAAGCCGGGCGAGAAGCGTTCGGGTTCCGCCGGCATGAGCGGCATGTTCGGCATGATGAATGCCGCGCGTCTTGGTGTGGGCATTCAGGGCATCGCCATCGGCGAAGTGGCCTATCAGAACGCGCTTGCCTATACGCAGGAACGCCGCGTCGGCCATGCGCTGACAGGCCCTGCCGAACCCGACAAGCCGGCCGATCTGGAAATCGTGCATCCCGACGTGCGCCGCATGCTGCTGCATTGCAAATCCTTCGTCGAAGGCGCGCGCGCGGTTGCCATGTGGACCATGATCAACATGCAGGTGATGCGTTCCAATCGCCCCGAAGCCGAAGAGGCCGGATTGATCAGCGATCTGCTGACGCCCGTGATCAAGGCGTTCTTCACCGACATGGGTTTTGAATCCGCCAACATGGCGATGCAATGCTATGGCGGCCACGGCTACATCCGCGACAATGGCGTGGAGCAATTCGTGCGCGACGGCCGCATCAACCAGACCTATGAAGGTGCGAACGGCGTGCAGGCGATGGACCTCGTCGGCCGCAAGCTTGGCCGCAAGGGTGGCGTGGCGCCGATGGCGTTATTCAAGACCATCAATACCTGGCTGAGCGAAAACGAAGGCGACGAAAAACTACAACCCTTTGTGAAGCCCGTGAAGCGCGGGCTGGACACGATGCAGCAGGCGACGATGTGGTTCGCCCAGCACGGCCCCGCCAATCCGAACGACGCGGGCGCGGGCGCGGTGGATTATCTGCGCATGATGGGCATCGTGACCGTCGGCTGGATGTGGGCGCGCATGGCGAAAATCGCGCAGGCGAAACTGGCTGCAGGCGACAGCAACAAAATGTTCTACCAGAACAAGCTTGTCTGCGCGCAATACTGGATGGAACGGATGATTCCGGAATGCTCGATGTTGTACGAGCGCATCCAGGCCGGTAGCGGCGCGTTGATGGCGTTCCAGGCGGCGGGTTAAGGCGGATCAGGAAAGAACGGAATCACAAATTCGGTGTCATGGCCCGCCGGAGTGCGGGCCACCCAGGTGACACAAATGTTGTGGCGAAAAACTATCTCCGTTTTTTCTTTGAAGAAACGCGCAGACTTCAACTGGGTGGCCCGCACTAGGCGGGCCATGACAAGTGAGGGTGCGTTTTAATTCACGCCGCTTCCGCCATGTGCGCGAGCTGGTTCATCAACCCACTCACGCCTTTCAGCCGCGCTTCCGGCGTCGGCCAGTCGCGCGCGATGACGAGTTTCTGATCGGGGCGCACTTTCATCGTCTTCTGATGCTGCGAAATCAGGCCGATCAGCGCCGCCGGATTGGGGAACTGGTTGTTGCGGAAAGTCAGCGTGGCGCCTTTCGGCCCCGCCTCGATCTTTTCCACCAGCGCCACGCGGCACAGATGCTTGATGGCGACGATTTCCAGCAGATGTTTCACTTCATCGGGCAGCGGCCCGAAACGGTCGATCAGTTCAGCAGCAAACTGGTCGATGTCCGCGCGTGCCTCCACACCAGCCAATCGCCGGTATAGCGCCATGCGGATGTTGAGATCGTTGACATAATCTTCCGGAATCAGGATCGCCGCACCAATATTGATCAGCGGCGACCATTCGTCCGGCAGATCGGTCACATCGATGCCCGCGCGCATCTGCGACACGGCTTCTTCCAGCATCTCCTGATAAAGCTCGATGCCGACCTCGCGCACATGGCCGGATTGTTCTTCCCCCAGAAGATTCCCCGCGCCGCGAATGTCGAGATCGTGGCTCGCCACGGAGAAGCCAGCGCCCAGTTGATCCAGCGATTGCAATACGTTCAACCGCCGCTCCGCCGTGTCGGTCAGTTTGCGGTCGGCGGGCGTCGTCAGATACGCATAGGCGCGCTGCTTGGCGCGGCCGATGCGCCCGCGAAGCTGGTAAAGCTGCGACAGGCCGAACATGTCGGCCCGGTGCACGATCATGGTGTTGGCGGTCGGAATATCCAGGCCGCTTTCCACGATATTGGTGGAGACCAGCACATCGATCCGCCGCTCATAAAAAGCGGTCATCACGTCTTCCAGCGCGGAAGGGGTCATCTGGCCATGGGCGATGGCGGATTTTACTTCCGGCACAACTTCCTT
>DATCEI010000029.1:0-4838 GCA_036510185.1 Rhizomicrobium sp.
TCGGCATCGCGGGTCAGCTCGGCGGTGAGTGCCTCAGCCGCCGGCGCAAGCGCGTTCACTAGCGAGGATTTTCCGACCCCAGACTGACCCACCAACAGGTTCACGCGGCCGCTTAAGGCTTGCGCGAGTTCGGCAATGCCGTCTCCTGATTGGCAGCTCACCTCGATGCAGCGCAGTTGCAAGCGGCGATATTCATCGAGCTGCGCCTCGATCGCGCCGGTGCCGAGGTCTTTCTTGTTTACAACGATCAGCGCCTCCAGATCCTTGAGCGCTGCACCTGCCCAGTAACGGTCCACGAGAAACCAATCCGGTTCCGGTTCGGGAGCCGCGACGATCGCCAGTCGGTCGACATTGGCTGCCACGGGCTCAGCGCGCCCGTGCGCGTCAATGCGTTCGATCAGATTGCGGCGCGGCTCGACGAATTCGACCGAAGCCCCGTCTGCCGACGGCGGGTATCCGAAGACGACCCGATCCCCGCACACCACGCGCAATTTACGCCCCTTGAGTCCGCAGCGCACGAGGCCCTCGTTCGCCTGCACCAAAACGCTTCGGCCGAAACTCGCAAGGACGATGCCGGTTCCGCCTGCTACCATGCCGATAACGTCTTTAGAAACACCATGAAATCTCCCGACAATCTCATTTGGATCGATTTGGAAATGACGGGCCTGAAGCCCGATTCGGATCTCATCATCGAGATCGCGACGATCGTAACCGACAAACACCTCACCGTGCTCGCAGAAGGGCCGGTCATCGCCGTGCACCAGAGCGAATCGGTTCTAAACGCCATGGACGCTTGGAACAGAAATCAGCATGGGCGCTCGGGATTGGCCGCACGGGTGCTCGCAAGCGACATCGATGCTACAACCGCCGAGCGGCGTACCTTGGATTTTCTCGCCGCGTGGGCCGAGCCCAAACGCTCGCCGATGTGCGGCAATAGCATTTGCCAGGACCGGCGCTTTCTGGCGCGCTACATGCCGTCATTGGAGGCCTTCTTCCATTACCGTAATCTCGATGTGAGCACGCTCAAAGAGCTGGCCCAACGATGGGCCCCGAATGTCGCCGAGGGTTTTCGCAAAACCTCGACTCATCTTGCGCTCGACGATGTGCGCGACTCGATCCGTGAGCTGCAGTATTACCGCGAGCGGTTGTTGCGCCCGTTCTAGGATCCCGACGCTACTTCTGCGCGTCCTTCGCCAGGAACATCCAGGTCTCAACCACGGTATCCGGATTCAATGACAGGCTGTCGATGCCTTGTTCAACCAGCCAGCGCGCGAGTTCCGGATGATCCGAGGGGCCCTGGCCGCAGATGCCGACATACTTATTCTGCGCCTTGCAGGCTTTGATGGCCATGGACATCAAAGCCTTTACGGCCTCGTCGCGCTCATCGAAGGATTTGGCAACGACGCTGGAGTCGCGGTCCAATCCGAGCGCCAGCTGCGTCATGTCGTTGGAGCCGATCGAGAAGCCGTCGAAGTACTCGAGATACTTGTCCGCCAACAGCGCGTTGGTCGGCAGTTCGCACATCATGATGTGCTTTAGGCCGTTTTCGCCGCGCTTAAGGCCATTCGCGGCCAGCAACTGCGTCACTTCCTTGGCTTCGCTCACGGTGCGCACGAATGGCACCATGACTTGCACATTGGTGAGCCCCATTTCATCGCGCACGCGCTTCAGCGCGCGGCATTCGAGCTCGAAGCAAGGCCGAAACACCTTGTCGATGTAGCGCGACGCGCCGCGAAATCCCAACATCGGGTTCTCTTCGTGCGGTTCGTAATTTTTGCCGCCGATCAGATTCGCATATTCGTTGGATTTGAAATCCGACAGACGCACGATCACCGGTTCGGGCGCAAACGCGGCCGCAATCTGCGCGATGCCTTCGCTCAGTTTCTCGACATAAAAATTCACCGGTCCGTCATAACCCGCTATCTGCTTCGCAATGGTGTCCTTGAGTTCGGCGCTCTGTTTGTCGTATTCCAGCAGCGCGCGCGGATGCACGCCGATCATGCGATTGATGATGAACTCGAGACGCGCGAGTCCCACGCCCCGATGCGGAATGCCCGCGAAATCGAAGGCGCGATCCGGATTGCCGACATTCATGGTGATCTTGACGGGAATCGCGGGCATGGCATCCATTTCGATGCTGCGTTGATCGAATTCCAGCATGCCGTCGTAGACATATCCGATATCGCCTTCCGCGCAGGAAATTGTGATCGGCTGATCTTCCTTGAGATCGCTGGTGGCGGTACCGCAGCCGACCACCGCCGGAATCCCCAGCTCGCGGGCGATGATGGCCGCATGGCAGGTGCGTCCGCCGCGATTCGTGACGATCGCCGAGGCGCGCTTCATGACCGGCTCCCAATCCGGATCCGTCATGTCTGCAACCAGAACGTCGCCGGCACGAACCCGCGACATTTCTTTCGCGTCCTTGATGATTCGCGCATGGCCCGCGCCAATCCGCTGTCCGATGCTGCGGCCGCTGGTCAGCACCTTGGAGCGCGACTTCAGCGTGTACCGCAATATCGTGCGTCCCGCGCGGCTCTGCACGGTTTCCGGACGGGCTTGCAGGATGTAAATCTTGCCGTTGCTGCCATCCTTGCCCCACTCGATGTCCATGGGAGCGCCGTAATGTTCCTCGATGATCAGCGCTTGCTTCGCGAGCTCCGTGATGTCGGCCTCGCTCAAGGAAAAGCGGTGCCGGTCGGCAGGCGCAACGTCGACGGTGCGCACGCGCGCCTTGGAGCCCGGATCGGCGTAAACCATCTTGATCGATTTGCCGCCGAGATTCTTTCTGAGGATGGAGCGCCGGCCGGCGCGCAGCGCCGGTTTGTAGA
This sequence comes from Rhizomicrobium sp., assembly GCA_036510185.1. Lineage (GTDB taxonomy): Bacteria > Pseudomonadota > Alphaproteobacteria > Micropepsales > Micropepsaceae > Rhizomicrobium. Next base: position 2,829 of record DATCEI010000029.1, read on the forward strand.
CATAAAACTCGTCCGGATTGACGGCGCCTTGAACAACTGTTTCACCTAGACCATAAGCGGCGGTGATGAAAACCACGTCGCGGAAGCCCGAATCCGTGTCGAGCGTAAACATGACGCCGGCCGAGCCCAAATCACTGCGCACCATGTGCTGCACGCCGACGGAGAGCGCCACGGCGCTGTGATCGAATTTATTGTGCACCCGATAGGATATCGCGCGGTCGTTGAACAACGAGGCGTACACTTCGTGCATGGACTTGAGCAAATGCTCTTCGCCGCGCACGTTGAGGAATGTCTCCTGCTGGCCCGCGAAGGACGCTTCAGGAAGGTCTTCCGCCGTCGCCGAGGAGCGCACTGCGACCGCGAACTCGGCCGGATCGCTGGTGCCTTTCATCTTGCGCCAGGCTTCCAGCGCCTCGGTTTGCAAGCGCTCCGGAAAAGGCGTGTCCAGCATCCAGCCGCGGATTTCCGCACCGATGACCGCCAATTTTTGCACATCATCCACATCGAGCGTCGAGAGCGCCGCGCGAATCCGCTCATCGAGGCCGCCTTGCGCCAGAAAGTCGCGGTACGCATGCGCGGTGGTGGCAAAACCGCCAGGCACCGAAACCCCCAAATCCGACAAGCCGGAGATCATCTCTCCGAGGGACGCGTTCTTGCCGCCGACGAGTTGAACGTCTTTGTTTTTCAGCTTTTCAAATGGAACGATGTAGGGCTTCATAGTGCACTGCTTGTCCGACGCTAGTTTAAGTGAAACACTTTACGGCGAAAGTGCCGACTAGGGTGAGGTTACCGTGATAAAACGAACCGTATTCTTCGTTTCCGACCAAACGGGGATTACCGCAGAAACAATGGGTCACAGTCTCATGACGCAGTTCGACGGCATCGAATTTCGCCAAGTGACTGTGCCATTTATCTCCACCGTTGACAAGGCAATTGAGGCCGTCCGAAAGATCGATCTGGTGGCGGCGCAGGAAGGCGCGCGGCCGGTTGTCTTTAGCACGTTGGTACAGGAAGACGTGCGCAACGTGGTGCGCGGCAGTACGGGATTTTTTTTGGATTTTTTCGATCCATTCCTAGCACCGTTGGCGGGTGAACTCAAGACGCAATCGAGCCATACCGCGGGTAGGACGCATCGCATGGCGGACACTCACGCCTATGCCACGCGCATCGATGCGACGAATTTCGCGCTGGCAAACGACGACGGCTCGGTGGTGCGCGACTACGAGCGCGCCGATGTTATTTTGGTCGGGGTATCGCGTTCCGGCAAGACGCCGACGTGTTTGTATTTGGCCATGCAATATGGAGTTTTCGCCGCGAATTATCCGCTCACCGACGATGATCTGGAGTCGCGCAAATTGCCGCGCGCGCTCGACGGCTACCCGCAAAAACTATTTGGCCTGACCATCAGACCGGATCGATTGCAACAAATTCGCAACGAACGCAAGCCCGACAGCCGCTACTCATCCGCGGCCCAAGTGGCATTCGAAGTGCGCGCCGCGGAGTCCTTGTTCGAGCGGCATGGCGTTCCGATACTCGATGCTACCGAAGTCTCGATTGAAGAAATAGCCACCAGAATTCTGGATCGCATGGGCATCGAGCGTCGACTGCGCCCCTGAAATCTCGAAGCTGCGTGGTATAGTTCGAGCATGATAGCGGATCAATGGTGCGAGACATCGTGGCGGGCGCGGCCCGGCAGCTTTGTCAGTCTGATGACGCTGTACGAAAGCAACTTCGTGCGTCTAGGCTGGATTGTGGATGAACTTCGCAATGTCACAACTGCGCGTGTTTCGAAGGTCACGTCGGACTGTGATCTGCATCTCACCCCGCTGTAACTGTGCCGCTATACCAGCGTGTTTCGGCTCACCTATGAGTTCGATTTCGACTCGACGCCGCTCCGCGACCCGGATTTGGAGGTGTGCGTGTATCACGATGCCCGACTGGCCGAGGTTCGCAGTTTCCGGGGATTTCAACGCCACCCGCAGCTTTCCACACTGCACGCAGGACTCAAGC
>DATCEI010000030.1:0-9221 GCA_036510185.1 Rhizomicrobium sp.
GTCGGAAAACAGGAACGCGCCGGTGATGGCCGTCGTGTTGAAGACATTCTTCATATAGGCCATCGCCTGCCAGCCATCCTGATTGGTGAAAATCAGCGTCAGATTGACGTTGGTGTAACCGTGCAATTGGTCGTAAGGCTCGTCATTGAAAATGCGGGCGAAGGAATTGCCCTGCCAATAGCCGTCGGCGCGCGCAGTGGCCGCCCAATCCTGGCTGACGGGCATCGTATATTGCGCACCCAGAGACAGCGTGAACGGCGGCGCATTCGGCAATTTGTTGCCGCTTAAATCCTTCGCGAAGCCCTCGCCATTGTTGGGAGCCGTCGCGGGATCGAAGCCGACTGCGGCGAACGCCGCTTTGTCTTCAGCGCCGTTCTGACCGAAGAACGCGGCAACGCCGCCGGGCGTATAGGCGGCATCGCACGCGCCATCCAGACCGACCGCGAATACGTTTGCCGTATCATCGACCTCCAGAATTTGCTTTACGGCAGCCGCCGGAAGAATGCAGTTCGACGTTTCAGCGACGTAAGGCCGGACCACCACCCAATCGGTATTGCCGGCCGTGCGGTCCATCAGATCGATGGCGGATTGACCTTTATTCACGGACGTATCTTCGTAACCGCCCGCGAAATTAAATCTCAAGCCGGGTAACGGCTCCCATGTCGCTTCCAGTTCGGCGCCTTTCACTTTGGCATCAAAATTGAGGTTGATTGACGTGCGATCCACAATCTGTGAAATCTGATACCCCTTGTAGTCGTAATAGAAGACGTCGCCGTTCAGCGTGAGACCGCCGTCGAGCAATGTGTTCTTCGTTCCGAGTTCGTAGGCATTGATGAATTCCGGCGCGAAAGTCGGCGGATGGGTGACCGACGATTGCGCGCTGGCAAAATCCGCGATCGGTCCTGGAGGATTGGCGCCGCCGCCTTTGTAGCCGCGTGCATAGGATGCGTAGACAAGCGTTTGATCGGTGAAATCGAGCTTGGGCGTCCAGTTGGCGACGAAGCGTCCCGTCCACTCCTTCCATTCCTGGTGGACGATGCTCTCGACCGGATAACCGCCGCCCGCTTCGAACACCCAACTCGGAATGTTATAGAATGTCTTCTGATCGTCCGTCCAACGCAGACCGCCCGTGAGTTTCAGATCGGACGTGACCTGATAATAGGCTTCGCCGAAACCGGCATAGGAATTCAGGTCGTAAGGATTCTCGCTGCGGAAATAATTATGTCCCAATCCGTTTATCTGGCTGAGCGGATTGGGATCGATGTAAGTGCCTGGCAGCCGGCCATCTACCGTAACGCCGTTGCATCCCAAGGGGGACGGCCAAGCCACCGGACCAATCGAGCTTCCGATAAGGAACGGTTCGGGGGAAATAAGGGTTGGCGGAATATTATATGAGCCAGGCGTGATACCGCTGTCGCATTCGGTATATTGACCGGCGTCCTGGCCGTTGATCTCCTGTAGTTCGGCCGTGATGAGGTTGAAGAAAACGTAGTAATCTTCAACGGTCTCGTAATGCATATAGTTTGCGCCCGCGCTGAAATTGAACGGGCCGCTGAAATTGGAAGCCAGACGAAATTCCTGCGAAAGCTGCCAGGCATGTTCCTGTGACAGATCCTGGCCCACCATGCTCTGGGAGCAGCCGAGTTGCGGATCGCAATACGTCATGCCGTCCGGCTGAAGAGGATCGGCGCCACGCAGATCGGCAACATCTGCTATTCCACCGTTGAAAATGCCCGGAGCCGTATCGAACCGGTTGAGGTCTTCGGTGGAATATAGAAAGTCGCTGTTGTAGCCAGTTTGCGACGTCAGCGTCAGCGCTGGCGTTATCTTCCAGTCGGCGTTGAATTCCAACGTGTCGTTCTTCGCGCTGTAATGCGGCTTTATCAGCGACTGGATGACCCGCAAATTGCGCGATTGCGTCTGGCTCGCGTAAGGATCGATGTCATTAAGAATTAAATCGCCATTGATGAATGCGCCCAGTTCGTAAAACGGATACACTCTGCCATTTGGTGTTTCATATGCGTCTGAGGAATAGAGCGAAGTCGGAAGACACCCCTGGCTGAGCCAGGTTTGTACGAAGTTTTGTGTGAAAGAATCGGGCTGATCTAACCGGTGGTCTGCGCCAGGGTATGGGAGCGAGGAAATAGCGAGACCGTCAACCGACGTCGGTCCCGGATCCTTCTTGCAAAGCTGCTTCGCGGAACGGACGCGATCGTCGTCTTCGGAGAAATGCTCCCAGACAAGATAGGTCTGCACGTCTTCGTTCGGCTTCCAGCCAAGCGTCACGCGCGTGGACCACAGATTGCGGCCATCGACGGCTTCGTTCAGCGATTCATCGAACGTATAGCCTTTGCGCTTTGTCCATTCGCCCGCTATTCGCAGATCAAGCCTGTCATCGACGATCGGCAGATTGATCATCGCCTCAAGACGGCGGTTCTGATAATTGCCGATGTCGGCAGAAGCCATCGCTTCAAACTGATCCGTCGGTTTGGCCGACTCAAGATTGACAACGCCGGCGGTCGCGTTGCGTCCGTAGAGCGTGCCTTGCGGGCCGCGAAGCACCTCGACCTGGCTGACGTCGTAGAATTCCTGTTCGAAGAAATGATTGCGGATGAACGGAATATCGTTGAACGCGACGGCGACGGCCGGATCGGTGGTCACCGAGATTGCCTGCGTACCGATGCCACGAATTTCGATGTTGTAGCCCGTGAAGTTCGTTTTGGAGAATGTCAGGTTCGGCACCTGCTTCACCAAATCCGGGCCGCCGGCGGTTTGGGTCGCCGTCAACTGCTCCTGTGAAAGCGCGGTAATCGAAATCGGGATGTTCTGCACATCGCCGCCGATTTTCGAGGATGTAACCGTCACAGTTTCCAGCGCCGCGCCGGACGCGCTGGCAGCAGGCGCGGCTGCGATTTTTTCGGGAAACGATTCATCTGCGCCGCGCACACCGCTTGAACGCACAATCGCGATGGCGCCTGACTCGCGGAGGATTTCAAATCCCGTATTTTCCAGAATGCGCGACAGCGCGGCGTCGGCGGACAAATCGCCTTTGGCGCCGCCGGTTCGCACCCCCTTGACCGCCCTGTCGGAATACATCAGCTGAACGCCCGCCTGCTTGGCATAGGAATTCAACGCCGCGTTCAGATCGCCCGCCGGAATGTTGAACGTGCTCGCCAAAGCGCCGGCCGCCAGTGCGGCAATACCCAGGGCCGCCGCGACGATGGCTCCGGCATATTTTGATCTTATCATGTCAACCCCCTGAAACATTGAAATCCCTCAAACGCCTTCCCGCCACTCACCGGGAAATCACGATTCCGTCTTCGCCGCTTGCCACACGCAACCCCAGCACATCATGCGCCACGCGCCCGAACAGTTCGACATTGCTGGTGCGGAATGTTCCGCCGATGGTCATGCGCGCCACATCCGCGCCCGCGATGACAATTTTCTGGCGATTGTAACGGTTGAACTCCGCGGCCGCGTCGGTCAGCGATGTGTGATCGAAGATGAGCGTGCCGTCGCGCCAGCCGAGTTCGCTCGCCAGCGCCTCTTCGGGCTTTCGCGTGACGGACACCGCATTGGCCGTCGCCACGGCAATTTCGCCGCGCGTCAGAGTCGCCGGTTTCTGCGCGCCGTCCGCATCGACGCGCACGCTGCCTTCCAGCACCGCCACCCGCAATTCCGCCACGTCGCGGCGCACAAGGAATTTCGTTCCCAGATCGGTCAGCCTGTGGCCGCTCGCCATCACGGTGAACGGATGGGCCGCATCATGCTTCACCTGAAAATAGGCTTCACCACGGTCGAGCCAGATGGTTCTGTTGTTTGCCGTCACACGCGCGCGAATAGACGTATCGGTGTTCAGTTCGATCCGCGTGCCATCGGCAAGCCGCACGACCCGATGCCCGCCCAAGGCGGTTGCGTAGGATTGCATGCCGCTGTTCAGGAAAAATTGCGCGGCAAATGTGATGATCGCAGCCATCAACACCAGCGCACCTGCAGCGCCGATAATCGATGCCGTGCGGCGGCGCACGCCGCGCTGTTCGGGCGAGGCGATCTGCAATGCAGCCAACCGTTCCGTGCGGGCCCACGCAGCTTCCAGCCGCACATACGCAACGCGATGCGCCACGGATTGCGCAAGCCATTCCTCCAGCGCGTTCTGCTGTTCGCTGTTCCATGCGGAGAAATGCCGGCGGCGCAGCCATGCAGCGGCCTCGGCCTCGACATCAATGGCGCGCGCCGCGCTGTTTGGAAATGCGCCGCTCATTTCTCGCGCCTCACTTCGATGGCCTCGCCGTAAAGCATGTCGGCAAGCGCGCGCAGGCCATTGTCGATATATTGCGAAACCGCCGGCTCGCTGATGCCCATGCGCTGGGCGATTTCCTGCCCCGACAATCCGTTTATCCGGCCCATGATGACGGCTTCGCGGCAGCGCGCGGGCAAGCGGTCGATGGCGATCTGCAACCGGCGAAGTTCATCGCGCGCCATCACGCTGCGGTCGGGCGCGGGATCATCGTTCGCGATGCCCAGCGAATCCAGATCGGCCACCGCCTCGATCGGCACGACATGCTTCTGACGCACGCGATTGATGAGCAGATTGCGCGCCGTGGCAAAGACAAAGGGCTTCGCCAGATCGGGTAGCTTTTTCAACGCCGCTTCGTACACGCGCACATACACATCCTGGCGCAGATCGGCGATTTCGCTCATGTCGCTCCAGTTGCGGCGCAGAAACTGCATCAACACGGCCTCCAGCGGCAGCACATTGTGCGTGAACCAGACATCCACTTCGGACACGGCGATGCCCGCGCCTTCCGGGCGTTCCGCGCGATCAATGTCCGTGGTATCCGCCATCATTCCCCTGTGCCCAAGCCTGGGCGCAACTGGTTAGACAAACCAGCCCCCGCGATATTAATAGCAGCACGGAAAATTTCTTGGGCGGGGGGGACGGGAAGCGTTCCGTTCGCTTATTTTATTGCGCCACGGCACTTCCGGATTTCGATAAATGACGGCGTGCGATCGCATTGTTGCAGGCATAAAACACGAAAGAGCAGCGCTCGCAGGTTAAGCTCCGCCCAACTAACGACAAGTGGGAATTACTGCGGGCTCGCGGAGCATAGTCAGCACTAATGATAAGTATTAGTTATCGATACACCGATCTGTCTGGAAGCAGCTCAATTGATCAGTCAATCTGCGATGCGGTCCCAACGATTTTTATGCAGGTGCATCCGCTTCAGGTGATCGGCAGCCGGCGTCGTGACATTGTAGTTTCCTTTGGCCAGCCATGATTGCGTTGCCGCGTGCCTGACTCCAAGAGCGTTCACAACATGACCTGCGCCACCACGAGTCAGACTATTGTGCGTGCCTTGACCTGAATCGGCACCACGCGCGTGAAATGATGACTGCAATAGGCGAGCAGATCGATACCGAGGTTCGGCGAAAAGACAGTGGTACAGCTACCAAAGACAGCGAACCGCGCTCCAAAAAAAGCGCGCAGCGCAGAGCAGTATTTGTTGCGCCGCAACATTAGTCCCTAGCGGGAGCAATCCAAGCTCGAACTATCCCCCTATTCCGATGCTGACATTCGCGAAGGGGCCGTAGAAACCGCGGGGTTCGTTCTTGGCAGACGTAAGCCCGCCATCCATCACGCCGAAGAAGAAATCGGCGCGATAGCCGAGGCTTCACCCTACGATAGCCTATCCCCCAAAGCCGTAACTGATTGTGGCGAACGGGCCGTAGAAGCCAAGCGTGGATAATTTCCGCACGTCAACGCCGCTATCTAGCGCATTGAAGAAGAAATCGGCGCGGTAGCCAGCGCTAAAATGAATGTCGGAGAATTTCAGCGAAACGGCAGCCATCGCGCCCGCATTTGGAATTATCGCCATGCGCGAACGATCCTGATCATAGGGGCCGCGCGCGTAGGTCGTGTTGATATGCGTGCCGTATTTGTGGCGCCTGTATTGGCTCCTATGGTAATGACCTATTGTCTCATGCGTTACGCGGGCACGTTGCCGCCCGAACAGAACGGCCCCATTCAGACCCCAATCGACGGAAAGCGTCATGTCCGACCCATTTCCCGCGACGGGCAATGACGCATCCCATGACAGCGATGGACCAATCGCATGCGTGTTGCGCTTTGTCTGAATGGAAGCAGCGTAAGTGTGACGGAGACCGGCGTAAAATCTGTACCGAACCGGCGCGCGCGTGCGGCCGTAAGTTGTGGGCGGAAAATTATGCACGACCGTGTAAGGCGAGAATATCTTATATTCAGGGCGAGCCTCGAGCGAGACATCGGAGCTTGTGATGAATTGTGCAAAGCGCACACCGGCACTGAATACTGATGTTCCAGCGTTTCCGAACATACCCAGGCCGACATCCTTCCCCGCCTGGAAATCGACCACTGCATGCGATTCTTTGAAGCTTGTCTGACCATCGCCAAATAGTTCATCGTAGGGCTGAGGCTTTTGTGTACCAGCCGAGCCTTCGGAGATATACTTATCGATATGCCGCGGATATGGCGTCTGCTGATGCTTATGCCTCGCGGTATCGGACTTGCCATAGCGGACTCCGACGGAGAAGACCCAATCCGAGTTGTGGGGATCGAACGTGACCTTGCTTTCCCCGCCGATGCTGAATTTGGAAGGCTTTTGCGCATCGATCATCGGCTCGCGATCTGCCGTTGGTGCTTGAATGACGAATGGCGGTGCAAATACTTTGTGCTCGCCGTCCACTTGCTCCGCCTGCCCGCCAAGCTCGATCCAAATCGTCGGTGGATCGTCATCCGCCGCCACTGCCTTTTGCGAGACGCCGAAATAACCCAACAGCGCCAACATCGAAACATTCGCCAGAAGACAACGACGGAAGTTTTGGCGCTGCTCTTTTGCGTTCAATAATTCGCTCATCGGGTTCCCCTTACCAGTTCTTCGTGACGCGAATGCCGATCAGCTTGGGATCGGTCAGGAAGACGTTGGTCGTCAATCCGGAATCGTCACTATTCAGGAAGGCGCCGGTGATTGCCGTCGCGTTGAAGACGTTCTTGTCATAGAGCATCACCTGCCAGCCGCTTTGGCTTGTCAGAATGAGCGTCAGATTGACAGTGGCGTAACCACGCAGCCGGTCATACGAAAGATCGTTGAATACACGCCACCACGAATAATCCTGCCAATAAAAATCGCTGCGCAGCGTGCCGGCCCAATCGGGGGTGAGCGGAACGGTATATTGCGCGCCCGCAGACACCGTGTAAGGCGGCGCGTTGGGAAGACTGTTTCCACCAAGGTTTTTCGAGATTCCAGCTCCATTGTTTGGCGCCGTCGTCGGGTCGAACCCGGGATAGTCTACTATCGGTTGATCATTGGGATCGGGTGTCGAAAGGCCCCCACCTTGGCCGGTTTGGCAATTATATACCGGATTTGGGACGTAGGGACATGAAGAGAGTGGATCGAGATGCAGATCATAGGCGAGTGCGCAATAGCTTGGTGTTGAGCCCGACACAAACGCACCACCGTTGATAATCCATTTCGCGACATATGTCGGAAATATGCAATTTGACGCTTCGTTGACGAACGGCTTGACGACAAACCAGTCCGGATTGCCTGCGGTACGATCCATAAGATCGACCGCGCTTTGCCCTTTTGCGATAGCGGTGCTTTCCCAACCGCCGGCAAAGTTGAAACGCAGACCTGGTAACGGCTCCCACGTCGCTTCCAGCTCGGCACCTTTAGCATGGGCGTCGTAATTCAAATTGATCGCCGTGCGGTCAACGATCTCGGATATCTGATAATTTTCATAATTGTAGTAGAACAGGTCGCCATTCAGCGTGAGCGCGCCGTCTAGAAACGTATTCTTTGTTCCCAATTCAAATGCATCGATGAATTCCGGTTTGAATGTGAGCGGATGCGTCGGTTGCACGTTGATGCTCGAAGCAACAGTCCCATTTTCTGGGTTGAACACCGAGGAAAAAATTGCCCCGGGCGGGTTGGCGCCGCCAGCCTTGTATCCGTGAGCGTAGGAACCATAAACCAAAGTCTGATCGGTAAAGGCGAGCTTCGGAGTCCAATTGGCAACCGCACGGCCCGTCAATTGACCCCATTGTTGATTGACGGTACCCGCTACCGGATACCCATACCCACTATCCACAAGCCAGCTTGGAACAATGACGAAATGTTTTTGGTCCTCCGTCCACCGCAGGCCGGCTGTCAGTTTCAGATCGCTGAAAACACTGTAGTTGGCCTCACCGAACGTGGCATAGGAATTCAAGACATAGGGATTTTGGCTCAGAAAGTAATTGTGGCCGTTGTCGTCGAGATGGGAAATCGGGTTCGGATCGACATATCCGCCGCTAATTCTGACGGGTTTGGTCGGATCGTTGAACTGACCAACAAAGTTGGCCAGAGACGATTGAGGGCCGCCTGGAGTATATCCACCATTGATCAACGTAAGGATATTGCCGAAGACATAATATTTTTCCAATGTTTCGTAATGTAAATAATTACCACCTGCACTGAAATTAAGCGGTCCAGAGAAGTTCGACGCAATACGAAATTCTTGGCTCAATTGCCAAGCGTGTTCTTGGGACAAATCCTCAAGAATCAGCCGATCGGAGCAACCCACTTGCGGATCGCAGAACAATCCCGAATTTGCCGGCACGCCATTTGTGCCGGCAGCGGGATCGGGCACAAGCCCATTATATTGCGGGCCTCCAGTTCCCGAATAGATGAAGAGACCAGGCGCCGCACCAAACCGGTTATAATCTTCTGCCGAATAGAGGAAATCGTGGCCAAATCCGGTTTGCGAGGTGAAAGTAAGAGTAGGCGATATCGTATAATCCGCATTCAATTCGACAACATCGTTCTTCGCACTATAAGCGGGGTTGAGCCCCGACGCGATGACACGCAAATTGTGCGATTGGGATTCACTGCCATAGGGATCAATGCCGTTGCCGTTTCCCTCATCGTACAATCCCGTAACATAAGGTAGAGATAGACCGTTCGGAGCTTCAAACGAATCGGACGAATAAAGCGATGCCGGCAGACAGCCTTGGTCGAAGAAATTGCCCGGTAAGCCGTATTGGCCAAAACCCGGGCCGCCAAAGCCTATTGGCTTCGGAACGCCGCCAACCTCCCCGATGCCCGGGTCCGTTTTGCAAAGTTGTTTGGCGCTTCTGATGCGATCATCATCTTCGGAGAAACGCTCCCATACGAAATACATTTGAAGACGCTCGACGGGCTTCA
>DATCEI010000031.1:0-4705 GCA_036510185.1 Rhizomicrobium sp.
AACGATTTTGCTGGACGGCAATTTCCGCTCGCCGCAAGTGGCGCCCACCATCGGAGCATTTCCCGAACGCGGACTGGTAGCCGCACTCACGGGCCGCTTGCCGCTGGAACAATGTTTCTTCCGCGATCCGGCATCCTCCGCGAAGGTGCTGGCCTGTTCGCAAGGCTTGAAGAACCCGACGCAATTGCTGAGTTCGCAGGCAATGACGCAATTGATCGGCCAGTTGCGCGGCATGTGCGATCTCGTCGTGATCGACACAATGCCGGTGCTGTCCGCCGACGATGCGCACACGCTATCCCATCACGCCGACACGGTGCTTGTCGTCACACGGCCGCGCCATACATCGCGCGCGACCGTTGCTCGCGCCACCCGCTCCTTCGCAGACAGCAATGCGGAGCTTTCCACCGTCACGCTCGCGCCCGCGTTTATGGCGGGCGTGCTGGGCTAGTCGAACATCTTCAGCGCGGAACGATAACGCCCTTCGCGTATACCGCGCGCGGCTGCCGCAATATCCGGCGCCATAAAGCGGTCTTCAGTATAAGCCGGCACATCTGCACGTAACTTGGCAATGAAATCTTCCAACATCGCAGAACTTTTCAACGGCCGATGAAACTCAATTCCCTGCGCGCCGCATAGCAATTCGATGGCGATGACATTCGCCGTGTTCTCCGCCATCTGCATAAGCCTGCGCGCCGCATAAGCAGCCATCGACACGTGATCTTCCTGTCCCGCTGATGTGGGGATCGAATCCACGCTTGCAGGATGCGCGAGCGTCTTGTTCTCGGACACAAGAGCCGCCGCCGTCACCTGCGCGATCATGAACCCGGAATTGACGCCATTGTCGCGCACGAGAAACGCGGGCAAGCCGCTCATCTTCGGATCGGTGAGAACCGCGATGCGCCGTTCGGAAATCGAACCGATCTCCGCCAGCGCCATCGCGATCTGATCCGCCGCAAATGCAACTGGCTCCGCATGGAAATTGCCGCCGGAAATCACTTCATCGGTTGCCGCAAACACCAACGGATTGTCGGTGACGGCGTTCGCTTCGATTTGCAACGTGCGGCCCGCGAAGCGCAACAGATCGAGCACCGCACCCATCACCTGTGGCTGACAGCGCAGCGAATAAGGATCTTGCACACGATCGCAATTGATATGCGATTGCCGGATCGCGCTTCCCGCAAGCAGCGCGCGCAACGCCGAAGCCGTTTCGATCTGGCCCTGCTGCCCGCGCAATTCATGCAGCCGCGCATCAAACGGCGCATCGCTGCCCTTGATCGCATCCGTCGATAACGCGCCCGCGACAAGCGCCGCGGTGAACACATTCTCGGCTGCAAACAACCCGGCCAGCGCCATCGCAGTGGACGCTTGCGTCCCGTTGAGGAGCGCAAGCCCCTCTTTCGGCGCAAGCACAAGCGGCTTCAAACCAGCTTCCGCGAGCACATCTTTCGCTGCGCGAATTTGCCCGCGCATACGCACATCGCCGACGCCCAGAAGAGCGGCGCTCATATGCGCAAGCGGTGCCAAATCGCCCGACGCACCAACCGAACCCTGCCCCGGTACACATGGATAAATCTCGCGGTCGAGAAACGCCTTGATCGCGTGCAACACGTCTGGCCGCACGCCCGATGCGCCGCGCGCAAGCCCGGCAAGCTTCAGCACCATCATCAGCCGCACAATTTCATCCGGCAGCAACGCGCCAACGCCCGCCGAATGCGAAAGCACAAGATTGCGCTGCAATTGCGCAAGCTGCGCGGGATCGATGCGCGTTTGCGCGAGCAGGCCGAAGCCAGTGTTCACGCCATAAGCGGTTTGTCCGGACGCCGCGACGCGCACAAGCGAAGCCGCACTCGCCTCAACGGCCTTGATCGCTTCCGCCGTGAAGGTGATTTCAACCGGCGCTTCCAGCGCGCGCCGCAAATCGCCGAGCGCAAGCGTTTCTCCGATGCGCATCATTTGTGCAACGCGCGCAAAGCGGCCTCGCGCAACGCTTCACCCAGCGTGGGATGAACATGGATCGTTCCGCCGATGTCTTCCAGCAGCGCGCCCATTTCCAGCGCGTGGGAAAATTCGTTCGACAATTCGGAAACATGCGCGCCCACGGCCTGAATGCCCAGCACGCGATGATCGGATTTGCGCGCGACGATGCGCACAAAACCACCATCTTCGCCCGCTTCCATCGCGAGCGCGCGGCCATTGGCGGAAAACGGAAACATGGACACCAGAACATCGTCGCCGTGTACATCGGTCGGCAACAATCCGGCGCTGGCAATTTCCGGTTCGGTGAAACACACGGCGGGAATGCTCGCAGGATCGAAGCGCCGCGTGTGGCCCGCAATGATTTCCGCCACCATTTCGCCTTGCGCCGCTGCCTTGTGTTCCAGCATCGGCTCGCCGACAAGGTCGCCAACCGCCCACACATTCTTCATCGATGTGCGGCACTGGTCGTCCACCTTGATGAAACGACCATCCACATCGATGGCCATATTCTCAAGCCCCCAGCCTTCCGTGCGCGGCTTGCGGCCAACGGTCACGAGAATTTTATCGGCGGGAAGTTTGATTGTTCCATCTTTCGCTTCGACAACAAGCGCGCCGCTTTCGAGCGCCTTCGCTTTCGCGTTCAGATGCACGGTCACGCCATTGCGCTCCAGCCATTTGCGCACGGGTTCGACAAGCGGCGCATCATAAAGCGGGAGGATGCGATCCAGCGCCTCAACGACCGTGACATCAGCGCCCAATTTGCGAAACGCAATACCGAGTTCAAGACCAATATAACCCGCGCCAACGACAACGAGTTTTTTTGGCACAGTATCGAGCGAAAGCGCTTCATTCGATGAAATCACGGAACCGCCGAACGGAAGGAACGGCAATTCGACAGGCGCCGAACCATTGGCGAGAATGACATGCTCCGCCGTGATCGTGGTTTCCCCGTCTTTCGTTGTGACCGTGCATGTTTTGCCGTCCGTGAACTTCGCCCAGCCGTTCACGACGCGCACTTTCGCATGCTTGAGCAGCGTGCCGACGCCTGCGTTGAGCTTGTCGACGACGCCATCTTTCCAGCGCACGGTCTGCGCGAAATCGAGTTGCGGCGGCGCGCCGAGCGAGATGCCGATGCGCGGCTTTTGCGTCGCGTGCATCATCGCTTCGAACTGCCCCGCCGCATGAATGATCGCCTTGGACGGAATGCAGCCGCGGATAAGGCATGTGCCGCCGAGTCGGTCGGCCTCCACAAGCGTGGTTTCAATGCCTAATTGGCCCGCGCGCACTGCGGCCACGTAGCCGCCCGGTCCGCCGCCGACGACAAGCAATTTGGTTTTGATGTGCTCACTCATCAATCAATCCATGAACAGCATTGCCGGATGTTCCAGCATCGCTTTCACGCGCTGGATGAATTCGGCTGCGTCATAACCATCGACGACGCGATGATCGAAGGAGGATGATAGATTCATCATTTTGCGTACGATGATCTGGCCGCCGCGCACGACGGGCCGCTCGATGATCGCGTTGGGGCCGATGATCGCGACTTCGGGATGATTGATGACGGGCGTTGTAACCACGCCGCCCAACGCGCCGAGGCTCGTAATCGTGATGGTCGATCCGGTTAGATCATCGCGCGAAGCTTTGCCCTCGCGCGTGAGCGCGGCGATGCGTGAAATTTCCGCCGACATATCCCAAACATCGCGCGCCTCCGCATGGTGCAATACCGGCACGACCAAACCGTTCGCTGTTTGCGTAGCGATACCGACATGCACAGCAGCGAAGCGATGCACGATGCCTGCTTCGTCGTCGAAGCGCGCATTGATCTGCGGATAGGACGGCAGCGCGCGCACCAGCGCGCGGATCATGAATGGTAGCACATTCAGCTTGGGCTGTTCGGCGCGCTTCGTGGCGTTCAGATGCGCGCGCAGAGCTTCCAGCTCCGTCATGTCCACTTCTTCGACATAGGTGAAATGCGGAATGCGGCGTTTGGCTTCCTGCATCTTCTCGGCGATCTTGCGGCGCAGACCGATGATCCTGATTTCCTCCACGCCATCACGCGCCTGATATTGTGAAGGCGCGGCGCGGCCGCCGGATGCGATGTAGGCATCCAGATCTTCGTGGCTGATGCGCCCCGCGGGTCCGCTGCCCGGCACGAATTGCAATTCGATTCCCAATTCCTGCGCGCGCCGCCGCACGGCGGGTGAAGCGAGCGGTTTGTCGCCGAAATTGTGAATGCGCGGCGGGTTCACCGGCGTGCTTTTCTCCTTTTGTGGAAGAGGTTCACGGTGTGAAACTTGCGCAGGTTTCGACGCCCCCTCACCCCGGCCCTCTCCCCCTGCGGGGGCGAGGGAGATTGTCTGTTTTTGTTCGGCTGGTGCGGATTTCTGCGCGCGCACGTTTCCCGCGCCTTCGATTTCCAATTCCACAAGCGGCGCACCGACGGGCGCCATTTCGCCCGGCTCGCCGTGGCGTGAAACGACGACACCCGCGACAGGCGACGTCATCTCTACCGTCGCTTTGTCGGTCATTACATCGACGAGTTGCTGGTCCTCGGCAACATGATCACCAACCTTCACATGCCAGACAACAATCTCCGCTTCCGCCGTACCTTCGCCGACATCCGGCAGTTTGAAAATGTAGCGGCCCATTCAGCCCTCCATCACGCGGCGCATCGCATCGGCAATGCGCGCAGGCCCCGGGAAATAATCCCATTCGAAGGCATGCGGAT
>DATCEI010000032.1:0-4887 GCA_036510185.1 Rhizomicrobium sp.
GTTTAATCCGTGGCCGGGCGCGCCTTACGAATGCTCGGACTGGGAGCAGATCGAGAAATTCGCGGAGATCGTGAACCGCGCGGGCTATGCCTCGCCAGTACGCACGCCACGCGGACGCGACATCATGGCGGCCTGCGGCCAGCTCAAAAGCGAAAGCGTGAAACAGCGCGCAAGCGAACGATTGGCGGAAATGCGGTCCACCGAACTGGCGCGGATGCCATCGTAATTTTCAGGCCGCTTTCACCATCGCGTCGATGTGGACGGCGTCGAACGGAAACTCGATTTTTCCATCCTCAGTCTTCCACAGCACGCCCGCCTTCAACAGCGCCTGCACGTCACCGTGCACAGCCTTGACGTCGCGATCCATACGCCTCGCGGCTTCGCGGATCGACATCGGACCGTGTCCCGCCATTGCCTTGATCAATTCCCAGCGACGCTCCGTCAGCACACGAAACATCAACTCCACCGAAGCGAAGCTGATACGCGCGCCTTGCGGTTTGCCTTTTACCGCCTGGCGCACACGCGCAAAGACAGTGTCCAAACTCTCGACGCCCATGGTGACCGTTTTCATTTCTGCCTCCTTGCGCCAACCTCAACGCGGAAATCGGCGATCAGCGTATCCATATCGACGAATTCATATGCAAATTCTTGTCCGTCGATATGCCGATGATCGCCTTTGCCTGCCTCGTTATCATAGCGCAGTGTACACACATCGTTTTCAACGAGAGCAAACCGATATTTGTAAGTGTGTTTGCTGCCGCGAACCGGCGTCGGCACGCGCCAAATCACCAGTTCCATAAAGGCGCCATCCGCCAATTGATGCCGTTGATTCAGCAGCAGTTGAGCCTTCATGTTGGAGAAATCTACAACAGTTTTATGGTGTTGTCAATCACTCCAACGCTCACGTCTTCGCCCACGCAATCGCATCTTCCAGCCGGTCATTTCCCCAGAACGGTTCATCACCCACGAAGAACCACGGCGCGCCGAAAATATCGCACGCGATGGCTTCGTCGGTCTGGGCTTTCAGCGCGGCCTTGTTCTCCGGCGTGTTGGCGGCGGTGAACATCGCGTCGGCATCCATGCCAAGCTTCGTGACGATCTCGCTCAGCGTCGCGTCGTCGGAAATATCGCGCTGCTCCGCGAAATTCGCCGTGTAGACCGCGCGCGTGAAATCCGCGATGCGGTCGCCCGCCACCAACGCCAGCCGCGCTGCTTTCAATCCGTTCTGCGGAAATTTGACGGGCTTATTGAGCGGGATGCCCTCCGCCTCGCAAATACGCGGCAGGTCTTTCCACATATAGCGGCCCTTCGCCGCATAAATGTTGAACGGGGAATCGTTCCAGCCCTGTGCGCCGAAAATCGGCCCCAGCAGGAAAGGCCGCCAGCGCAGCGCCACGCCCGCCGCCTTCGTCACGCGCTCCACGCGCATCGCCGCCGGATAGGAATAGGTGCTCGCAAACTCGTACCAGAACTCGATCATCGCCGCCCCGCTTGCTCAACGCGGCGCGTATCTTATAGTCCGCCTCCGTTTTGCGGGAGAGGGTAGTGACGAAGGATCGCGTGAAGAAAGTGGTGCTGGCCTATTCGGGTGGGCTGGACACGTCCGTCATTCTGAAATGGCTGCAGACGGAATATCAGGCGGAGGTCGTCACCTTCACCGCCGATCTGGGGCAGGGCGAGGAATTGGCGCCCGCGCGCGCCAAGGCCGAACTGCTGGGCATCAAACCCGCAAATATTTTCGTGGAAGATCTGCGCGAGGAATTCGTCCGCGATTATGTTTTCCCCATGTTCCGCGCCAATGCGCTTTACGAGGGCGTGTATCTTCTGGGCACCTCCATCGCGCGGCCGTTGATTGCCAAGAAACAGATCGAAATCGCGGAGAAAGTGGGCGCCGACGCCGTGGCGCATGGCGCGACCGGCAAGGGCAACGATCAGGTGCGTTTCGAGCTTGCCTATTACGCGCTGAAACCCGACATCCGTGTGATCGCGCCGTGGCGGGAATGGACGCTGGCAAGCCGCACCAAGCTCATCGAATTCGCCGAAGCGCATCAAATTCCCATTCCGCGCGACAAACGCGGCGAAGCGCCGTTCTCGGTGGACGCGAATTTGCTGCATTCCTCGTCGGAAGGAAAAATTCTCGAAGACCCCGATGCCGAGCCAGACAGCATCGTCTATCAGCGCACGCTCTCGCCGGAAGATGCGCCCGACAAGCCCACCTATATAGAAGTGGGTTTCGAACGCGGCGATGCGGTGTCCGTGGATGGCGCCGCACTTTCGCCCGCGTCACTGCTTACCAAGCTGAACGAGTTGGGCCGCGCCAATGGCATTGGCCGCATTGATCTGGTGGAGAACCGTTTCGTCGGCATGAAATCGCGCGGCGTTTATGAAACGCCGGGCGGCACGATTTTGCTGGCCGCCCACCGCGCGATGGAGTCGCTCACGCTGGATCGCGGGGCCGCGCACCTGAAAGACGAATTGATGCCGCGCTATGCCGAGCTGATCTACAACGGCTTCTGGTTCTCGCCCGAGCGCGAAATGCTGCAGGCGGCCATCGACAAATCGCAGGAATTCGTCGCTGGCACGGTGAAGATCAAGCTCTACAAGGGCAATGTGATCGTGACGGGCCGCTCCTCGCCGCATTCTCTCTACAGCCAAGACCTCGTGACCTTCGAGGACGACCGTGGCGCCTACGACCAGAAAGACGCGGCAGGCTTCATCAAGCTGAATGCCCTGCGCCTTCGCACGCTGGCGATGCGGAAACGGAAGAAACCGAAGGCTTGAATGGCGCGGTGGCAAATGACTCTTGCGAAACCTTTTAAAGAGACGGTGGCTAAGGAGCTTCGCGCCAACAAGGGCTTTCGCGTTGCTATGCTTTGTGAATTGGTTGATTGCTTCCTGTCTAACGAACTGGAAGTTGGCAAAAGCATACTGCGCGATTACATCAACGCAACCATCGGCTTTGAGAAGCTTGGCAAAAAGGTCGGCGTGCCGCCGAAAAGCCTGATGCGCATGTTCGGGCCGAGCGGTAATCCGCAGGCGAAGAATCTGTTCGCGGTGATCGGCGCCTTGCAGAAGAATGCCGGAATTGAACTTCATGTCGCGGCGGAATAATTCCTAAACGTCCAGCGCCGCGTTAAGCGCATTGTCCTGTATGAATTCGCGGCGTGGTTCGACGACATCGCCCATCAGTTTGGAGAACAGCGCGTCGGCTTCGTCGGCGTGCTCGACCTTCACCGATAGCAACGTGCGCGCATTCTCATCCAATGTGGTTTCCCACAATTGGCTGGCGTTCATTTCGCCCAGACCCTTGTAGCGTTGCAGCGTCAGGCCCTTGCGGCCCCATTCCATCACGGTTTCGAGCAGCTGACTGGGCGCGCGGATTTCGCGCTTGTCTTCCTTGCGCTGAAGCGTGCCGACTTTCAGATAGGTCGCCTGCAATTGATCGGCCATGCGGTCGAGGCGGCGCGCGTCCGCGCTTGCGATCAGCGCACCGTCGATGGCCACGGCCTCGCGCACGCCGCGTACTTCACGCCAGAATTTGAGGCCGCCGTCCGGCGTCGGTTCGCCATGCCAGCCGCGCTCGGTCTCGTCGGACAATTGGTCGAGCCTGCGCGCGATATAACCCGCGGTGTCGGCGGCCTTCACGGCATCGGCCAGAATTTCCGGATTGAGTGCGCCCGCAATTGCCGCCTGCTCCAGCACGAAGCGGGGATAATGCTGCGGGAAACCTTCCAGCGCTGCCACGGCCGCGCGCGCGCGATCAACGGCTGCGTCGAAATCGCTGCCGTTCAATTGCTCGCCCGTATGCAGCGTGAACACCGCGCCTGACGAACCTTCGGCTACGAGATGGTTCTCCAACTCGCGTTCGTCTTTCAGGTAACGCTCGGAGCGCCCGCGTGTCGCCTTGTAAAGCGGCGGCTGTGCGATGAACAAATGTCCGCGCTCGATCAGCGCCGGCATCTGGCGATAGAAGAAGGTGAGCAGCAGCGTCCGGATATGCGCGCCGTCCACATCGGCGTCTGTCATGATGATGATCTTATGGTAACGCAATTTGTCGGCGTTGAATTCTTCGTGGCCGACACTGGTGCCGAGCGCGGTGATGAGCGTTGTGATCTCTGCGCTCGACAGCATCTTGTCGAAACGCGCGCGCTCCACATTCAAAATCTTGCCGCGCAAGGGCAGCACAGCCTGATTGGCGCGGTTGCGGCCCTGCTTGGCATTGCCGCCGGCGCTGTCGCCTTCGACGATGAAGATTTCGCATTTCGCGGGATCGCGTTCCTGGCAATCGGCCAGCTTGCCGGGCAGGCCGGAACCGTCGAACAGGCCTTTGCGGCGCGTCAGTTCGCGCGCTTTGCGGGCGGCTTCGCGTGCTGCGGCCGCTTCCACCACTTTGCTGACGATGTTTTTCGCTTCGGACGGATGCTCCTCAAGCCAGCGGCTTAGTTGTTCCAGCACAATGCTTTCGACAACCGGCCGCACTTCGGACGAAACGAGTTTGTCTTTTGTCTGCGAGGAGAATTTCGGGTCCGGCACTTTCACCGAAAGCACGGATGTCAAACCTTCGCGGCAATCGTCGCCGGTCAGCGCGATTTTCTCTTTCTTCTGAATGCCGCTCTCATCGGCATATTTCGTCACCACGCGCGTCAGCGCGGCGCGGAAACCGGCCAGATGCGTGCCGCCGTCGCGTTGCGGAATGTTGTTGGTGAAGCACAGCGTGTTCTCGTGATAGGAATCGTTCCACACCAGCGCCGCTTCCACGATCACGCCTTCGCGTTCGCCTTTGACCATGATGGGCGCGGAAATCAGCGGGGCTTTGGTGCGGTCGAGATAGCGCACAAACGCCTCCAGCCCGCCTTCGTAATGCAGCGTGACCTCTTTCTTTTCCAC
>DATCEI010000033.1:0-23868 GCA_036510185.1 Rhizomicrobium sp.
AGATTTATTGCGCCATTCGTCTCGATAGCGTCTGACAAGCTATAGCCGTTGTATGCAGGGATTGGTCAGGCCGCGTGACTGACTTCCCACCCCTTGCAGGCCAACAAAATCGGACGTGGGACAGACTTCTCGCCATTGGAATAATACGCCACCATCCGACGCGAAAGGCCCAACGCTTCTGCGGTTCTTGAGAGCGACAGACCGTGTCTTAACCGCCACTCCAGGAATTCCCGCGCGTCCTGATGTCCGGTGGCGGAGAGCGTTTCCAGCCAGAGCGATTCGGCGCTGAGATCAACATCCGAAGGCCATTCGACACTATGGCCCCATTCGCCAACATGAGCACGAACAAATACGGCCGAATTGCGTAGAGAGCGATATGCCTTATCCTTGAGAATTTCGCCGAGATCGAGCTTCACTTTCGTACCATCCGACCATTGCAGCGTCAGGGTTGCAGGCGCATGAGCCTTTACCTTTGTGATCATGCGGGTCTTGTCTTCATTGCTCATCCGTTCAACTCCTGCCATTTCGCCAGCAGCACCGCTTGATTTGCCTTTGCCCAGACGCACGCTGCTCCAAGCACGGTAGCCGGTATCGTCCCAACGATCACTTCGAGGGATCGAAGCCCGACCGAACACCGGAAGTTCGGTCCCTCGACATGAAAAAGCGGCACGCCATGTTCCCGGCCGTACACAGCGATTTTCCAACCAGATTCGCGATGGACGGTCACCATACCTCAACGGTAGTGCAATAGTTGCATTACTTCAAGACAATTCCCTCCCAATTGGCCCACCGCGATGAACTATGAGTCGTGACGTTCTTGCCCTGCCGCGCCACTCCGCGAGCGAGGCACCGTTGTTTCTTGTCTGGCAAAACGATAGGATTGAATCTTACTGAACACTGTTACATGACGTTCTTATGCGGACCACAAGGCAACTCAGCGTCACCCTGCCTAATGCGATGGCGAAAATGATCCGGACCAAGGTTTCCTCCGGCGAGTACGCATCTGAAAGCGAGGTCATCCGCGACGGGCTGGGAGCCCTGCAGGCGCAAGATCGGGCTGTCGAAAGTTGGTTGCGGCGGGAAGTTGCGCCAGCCTATGATGCGATGAAAGCTGACCCATCGCGAGCATTATCCACCCGCGACGTGCGTTCGTCTCTGGCGGCTGAACACAAACAGGCGAAGAAAGCCCGTTGACCGGATGACGCACCGGGTCGTCTTCGCGCCGGAAGCAAGCGCGCAGATTATTGCGCTTTATCGCTATATCGCCAAAGAAGCCTCGCAACCCATTGCACAGGGCTTCACGAACGCGATCATGGCGCATTGCGAAGGGCTGGATAAATTCCACAGCGCGGCACAAAGCGCGACGACATACGGCCAAGATTGCGCACAATCGGCTGACGGCGTCGCATGACGATCGCTTTTACGATGGACGCCAATACCGTAGCCATCCTCGGCGTTCTATGGCGGCCGAGATTGCGAAACACTCCTGCAGAGCGATGAAGAATCATAGTCGGTACGAACGCCACTGATGTTTATTTCACAACTTGGATGGATCACGAGGGAATCTGTGGGCGCAATACGACGTCTAAGGGACGATACCTTCTATCCATAACTGCGAATTATCGTTAGAACAAGCATCGGCCAATTGTGCAAGCAGATGCCGATGTTCGAATATCCATCGACCGGGTTGCTTTGTAAGATGTCAAATATTAGTCCGCGTAGCGCCATAAGTAGACTTCCTTCCGCTAGACAGATTCAGCCGCCAGTGATTGAACTTGCCCGAGGTCAAAGATCACTCCAAGAACAGGCCTAAACTCGATTCCTCCCAACTCGTTGTCATTAATGACAACAGGTGGATGCCTACCGCTGATGTCAATGCTCTCGAGCACGATTCCCACCTTGGTTAAACGCAACCTTTTAAATATGGCGTCGTCGCTCTTAACGGCGACTATCGGCTTCCCATCAAATTTCGCCAACAGCGCCTTAGTCCCGATCGCCTTCCCAATGATCAGATGTTGACCATCCAACGCGATAGGCTCCGCACTTTCGCCTACGACTCGGACAAGCCCTTCACTTTCAGCTAAGAGCCGTTCCAGCGCGGCTTTACTCTCAAAGTTTACGACTTCATTTTCAGACACGGGCGGAACATCCCAGTCACATCTGAACACCACACCAATCACCTTTCGGGCACCCTCGGACCCGGGCGCGATAACTATCGTCCTACGAGTTTCACGAGGATTTACAGCACTAGCCACTAGCGCGGCGGTGCCACTCCCACCAGCCAGTTCACTGTACCGACGAGCTCTATTCACGCCAATCGCTTCACAAACAACCAACGAGTTGTGGGTCGGTGGAAGCCCGTGAGAAACGAGCAACAAATCACCTACCTCAGCCACAGGCTCCAAAGTCGGAGCAGCCAGCACGCAGACATCGACCTCCCTCAATTCATGCGCACCCATGTTGCGTTTGAGCGTTAAACGAACGCCGGGTTCGCCAAATCCACCACTCCTGCCATCGGACTCCGCCGCGACTCTGCCGATAACATCATTCAAATTGGCCGGCAGGGGGACGGCCCACCCATCGGCTTCTATCTTGCGTGCGCTAAATGGCGCCACAGCACCAGCATGAGGCAGCTTCCAGCCCGCTTTCTGAATTCCCCAGATTATCTCGAACGCATTGTAAAACGCCTTGTAAAGATCATTTAAGCACCATGCGAATAGCTTCCTTGTGTAGTTAAAATCATAAATAGGCTTGAGCTCATGATGAGGCATGCTTAATGCTTTGCGATAGGGCTCCTTTAAAGCGTCGCTCCAAACGCATAGCAGCTTTTCAAACTCGCTCTGATTGTAGGGGAAGTCTTTGGCCCGGACCCTGCCTCGCAGTTCATCCATCAATTGCCCGAGCGTGGTTGCTTTCGCCCCTTGAGATGCCGGAAAAATGACCTTGACCATCAATTCTAGATGTTTACGAATTTCGCCGATTGCGTCCATACAGGCTTGGTTGGTTTGTTTTTCCTGAGCCAAAGCCCAGACCCGGTCTACAAGAATTCGCCCACTGACAAACAGAACCTTGTCCGCAGCATCGGGGAATGAGATATGTCTGACTGTAAATCCCTTAATCAACAAGTCGATTTGCATTGCGAAGTGCTCGTCATGTGTGGAAAACAGAACGTGCGGCTTGGGAGTGATAGAACTACCGCCTGCCGTATCCAACACCGCCTCGATCCAGGCGCATCGATGTTCTTGATCAAAAGTAGTTTGCGGATCGTCTAGCAGGATAAGGGGAAGTGCGAGGCCACCAAGCTGCTTGGCTCGATCCTGCCGAATTGCAAACAGAAACGCCCACAGTAACGCTCGCATCCAAGAGCTGTTCGCTACGAGCGATGCATCAAGCTCGTAAGCGCGTTCAGGTTTCGTTATTTGGGTTGGGGTCGCCCGAGCCCTCAGAAGACCTTTGCGTTGGCGAGGTTCGCGTTCCAGCCGTGCACCGGAGAATCTAAATGGCGCAGCCGTGTGAAATCTCGCAGCGACGGGTTCGATTTGCTGGGTCATAGTGGAAAGCTGCCTGGCAACATCGGCCTCTACGAACTTTGGCAGGTTCTTTAAAGGCTCAATCCCTTCGCAGATCGCAAGCCGAACTTGCTTACGCATCTCATTCGGCAGCCATAAGCGAGCCAACTGCATGGCATGGGTTAAGCAGTCGATCGCTTCTCCAGCTGGCCGGGCCCGGTTTACGACACGATTTAAGGTCCAGGCTAGCCCGCGCAAAGTATTCTGACTTGCAGGCTTATCCTCAGAATGAGTTATCCCCAAAACTTCAGTATAAAACTTCCTAATGGCCGGCACACCCGTTACCGCCCAATCCGCCAACACTGCCAGTTCATGAAATCGAGAAACCTTCGCCCAACATTGATCGATTGCGGCCTGATCAACCGAATCGAAGCCCGTTAGTTCGTTCGGCTTCGCCACTTGAGCATCTATTACTTGTGGAATTTCGTTGGCTTCCGCGGCTAGCCACGCTTGGTCGAAAAGGCGTCCAAATTCAGGAACCGTTTTTGTGAACGCGTGTGAATCAATAAGGAGCCGCCGAAGCTCTCCCCGTATGGTTTGCAGAACTGGCCCAACAATATTTTCAGCTAGCCCACTGGCAAACGGCACCCGATCCGCATCAGCCGCCTCTCCAACTGCGCGGCAGCCGGCAACGAGCGTTTGAGCAAGCAGTTCCGCATCGGCTTTAAGCTTCTCAATTTCCTTGCCTAATGTCTTAAGTTGAGCAGAAGAAAACTGTTGGTCGCAAAGTGGACATTCATCGACGAGGATCGAGCCGTGCATAAGCTCGTGAGTTCGAGCTGCAGCCGCTTTCAGGCCCAATCGGGGATCTGCCAATCTTCGGCGGTGAGCATTGGCTACATCGATTAGGGATACCTTATGTTTGTCGGCAAGCTGCCGTGCTTCGTTTGCCAAGTCAGCACCGATCGTGTCGATCTTACCGAATGATGTTAAGAGTTTGCAGACCCCCTTCATTTGCCCAGACACATGGCTGGGTTCGTAGGCAGTTGTCGCAGACGTAACGGCTGCAGCCACCTGCCTCTGATGGTCTTCTTTCTTGAGATCGAGCGTCGCATCGACAAACTCTTTCAATGTTGAAAGATCGTTCCCGACTGCGGAAACCAATCCGACCTTAAGTTTCTCAATAGCAGCGAAATACTCTCCTGGCTTATCGACCCAACTGCTTATCGCTTTGAGTCCGATTAACTCCAGCTTGAGATCGGGCTGCGCGGTAGATGCTTTATCGAAGTCTCGTTCGATATCCTTTCGCTGCTGGTCGTGTTCGGCCTGCTTGGGCGTGTTCAGGAATCTCCCGTTCTTGAGCTTAAGGGACACGACCAATTGGCCGACATGCGTCAACACATCAAGGCCGGTGAGCTGGGAAATTGCGTCATTAAGGGTGCCAGCTTCGCCGAGGCGGAGATGGGCCATCTTGAGAGGCATCTCGACCGCCACATCGAGACATTGCTTTAGTGGCTCAAGCTCAGGCGCCCAAACAACATTTGTTTCGGGTGCGCCCGAGGATGTCCAACTACGTTCGACAATTGCTCGCTGCTCGGTCCCCGTCTTACGGAACGTCAATTTAACATGCACTGAAGCGGGTCTGGCATATCCGTCTCGATCGGTCGGGTAGCTTGCGATCGGTGCCCATGTACCTATCTCCATTTCTGGCTCACTTGGATCGAACACAGGATGTAGGGCGTTCGATTTTCCTGAAAGTCCATTGCTGTCGTTAATACGCTGGCCGGTGAGTCCCCAGGCTATGGCGCTGATCAGAGATGACTTGCCGGAGCCATTGCCGCCAAGTAGGCATTCGGAGTTCTCCGAAATGCCGATGACGAATGGCTCAGTAGCTGAATAGCCGTTGATGCCGCCAAAGCCTGTCGCTTCCACTTTCTCAAGCAACCACGGTACGACCGCGCCTGGCTCCGTAACCGCTCCAACGGCTTCGGGTGCCTCTGGCCCACCCGCCCCTGAAGCTAGCCAGCTCGTTTCTAGCGCAACGAATAAATTGTCTTCCGACGCTGTTTTCTCCCGAGTTGTGCCAGATTCCGCATCGAGTTTCGCATGCGTTCCATCAAGCAGCGTCTGCACCAACCGGCGTGCTCTAGCATCGGGAAGAACAATCTCTTCCTGCGTCCCCTTTGGAGAGAGCCACCTTAGGACGCCCTCCTTGGAGAGAATCCTTGTAACCTTGTCTAATTCCAGTCCCATAGTCCCCGCCCTTAAGCGCTGTGACTTTATCTCCGAATTACATTTGATTACGAATTGATTATCATGCTTTGCTCCAACATAGTGAAGATTAGCCAAGCACAGAGAGAAAAAACTTCTATGTCATTTTGAGGTTGGGAGCTTAAAACCGGTCTGTTGGTCAAGGTTGTCTGCGCGTGCGCCTCTACCAATGGCGGCCCGCAGAAACTAGATTCCTAACCGAGCGTGGGTGCCAAGTAGCCGAAGTAAATGCTAAGTGTTCGTTTTGGATCATAAACGGTCAAAAAGCTCAGAACCTCGTCGTCGATACCTTTGATTCTCCGTTTCTAACTGCTCCAACTAAATTGCGGGTCCACCTCGCTGGCGACCGAAAGTCCACGAAATCATATCGCCGCGTACGACGCCGGAAACCTTTTTCCCTATGCTCTGATCGAGAACTGGTCGCCATGGGACCAGCGTGAATTCCCGACTGTTCTCGATCACCGCGAACCGTCCGCTCGCCAGATCGATCTTGTGTCTATAAATGCCGGCGACATGTCCGCCTTTCGCTGCTTCGGTATAGGGCGAGCCGAGTTCGGACGAGAGCTGCGCGCTTACACTGACCAACTCCCGTCGCTGCAATTCCGAAACCATTCCGGTCGGATAAATCGTTCGCCCGCCATCGTCGCGCGCGAATCCTTCAGCGATCAGCCATTGCCGGCGGCGATCCAGTGCTTCCCGCGCCTCATGGCCAAATCCCGCATCCCGCAAATCAGCCGGTGAGGTGCTTGTGAGTTCACGATCGAGCCACGTTGCGCCCATGGCCGCGATCTGTTGTTCAATCGGCAACGGCGACAGCATTTCGATATGGACGGGACGGACGCGCGATTGAGCCCGCTCGTATCGTTCGACACGATCCAGATGGTTCGGCGCGATCGACCATGTCCCATCCGCCTGCCGCTTCACGCCTGCCCCAGCCCGCCGCAACACTTCAAGCCGGCGGATATGAGATTGCACGAACTCCGGCGACGCCGCCGGATCGTGCTGAACATGGATAGCGGCGCTATATTGTCCGCCATGCGCGGCGGCGATCTCAGTGATCACTCGGTCGGAAGGTTTGACGGACACGCGTGCTGGCATGATAGCGACGATTCCACCGTCCGGTGGAATCTCCACCGGGTCGATCAAGCCGACATCGACATAGTGCGCGCGCCCGTCCATGCCGTCGACGATAAGATAACGGCGCTCGTGCAGTTCGTCGGACAGATCTTGTGCCATGACGCGGCCGAGCAATCTATTCGTGTTGCGGTCGGTCGGATCGTAGATCGCATAGTCCGCCGCCGCGCGCTCGACGTTCCCGCGCGTCAATTCGCGATGCATGGTCTTGACGATGTCGCCGCGCTCGCCCATCTGTTGAAGCGTCGGGCGCAATGTCGCCGCAAGCTGCCAGCGGCCCGGTTCGATCTCGTGGGCCAGCCCGAGGCGTTCGAGCTTCTTGAGCCGCCCCGCCCGCAAGCTCTGGCGAAACGCATCGCTGCCCGTCGCCACGACCACGCCGTCCGCGTCTACGCCACGCAACAGATCTCGATCCAGGCTGGTGAAACGTTCCTGCTCCATTTCGTTGCGTAAGGACCCCTGCACTTCGAAATCCGAGCGCGGGCCCAGATCGAGACTGACGATCTCGGCGGCCCGCTCGCGCATCCCGTAGGCGATGTATTCGCGCGCGATGATGAGGTCATGGCCGGTATCATCCTTGCCGCGCACGATGACATGGGAATGGGGATGGCCAGTGTTATAATGGTCGGCCGCCACCCATTCGAGCTTCGTGCGCAGATCTTCTTCCATGCGATCCATCAGGCGACGCGTGACGGATTTCAGATCTTCGTATTCCGCGCCGTCCTCCGGCGAGACGATGAAGCGGAACTGGTGACGGTCATCCTCGGCACGTTCGAGGAAGGCATGACCGTCCGCCTTGTCGTGCTCTTTGTCGTAGAGCGTCCCGGCATGGCCTTCGCGGGTAACACCATCTCGCTGAATGTAACGCAGGTGACGCCGTGCACCGCGAAACCCACGGCCTGCGAGTTTGACGATGCGCGCCTGCGCGATAACGCGCCGCGACCGGAAGGCCGCGAACTGATCGCGTGACCGCAACACGCGGGCAACACCAGAGCCTCGCCCGACAACGCTTCCGTAGAATGGGCGGCTGCGCGCCTTGCGCACACCGCCCGCTCGCGCGATGCCCTGCAACACACGATGGAGATAGCTTCGCTCGCGTGCGCCTTTGCCCGCGCGGCTGCGGCCCAGTTTCGGCTTGAAGTCATCATCGTCGGTCATCACGTCTGCGCCACGCAAATTCCCGCGCATTGAAATCGCGAATTCGAAAAGAGCAACCTGGCGCCACGCGATCGAACAAATTCAACCGCTTGGGAATTTCTGACTCCACAAAAACGCCTTTGACTCTCACTTTTTGGATGTGCAGACAGGGACTTGCGCAAAATGTGGCGCCCCGTCTTCTTTATCTTGCGGTACTCAAATTTTGGTTTCTCCTCCGCGCGCATTCTCAAGTTTCTCCAGCAATTTCCTGAGACGCGCTAGCGGAGGCGCTCGCCGAGCGGGACAAACAGTTCGGTCATGTCGTGAGCGAGTTTCGTGTTCGATTCGATGACGATTGCACCCGGATTCTGATCTGTTTCAATGTCGGATTTTGCGATTTCCGGAGCGGAAATTGACCCGTCCGATAACGTTTCGTGGGGCTCGGCGCGCACAAAAAACAGCGGATCGGGAGTCGTTTTCGAGGATTTCGACCCCGGATTTGTGCTTGCCGGAAGCGTAATCTGGGTACCCGAAATGAGGGAATTCAGATAGTTTTGCGTGGCTTCCGGTAGCGATTTCTGCCCGGCGAGGAACGCATCGAGACGACCGGGACCGGCGTGATAGGCGGCAAAGAGATCGGGATAACCGTATCGCACGAACATCTCGCGGAGGTACGCCGCGCCTGCAAATATACTGTTGTGCGGATCGTAAGGATCGACACCGAGACCGTAGCGCGCGCGCAGATCGGCGTAAGTCGCGGGCATGAGCTGCATGAGGCCCATCGCGCCTGCGCTCGACGTGATCGGTTTTCCGTTCAGGGTGAGAAGGCCCGCACTCTCAAGGCGCATCACGGCGGCGATCCAGTTTTCCGGGATGTCAAAACGGCGCGCGGCCTCGAAGATTAGTGGCTGCCAGCGTTCGATCTGAGGCGAAGAAATCCGCGCCGGTGGCGCGCATGGCGATCCCGCCTGCGGCGGCGTAAAGAACAGCGCGCAAAGGCCTACGGCCCTCAGCGCGTCCATATCGGCTCCAGACGGCCTGCGATGTTGGAAATGTTGGTCGGACCGAAATATCGCCCGTCGAAAGAATCGGGGACGCCCGCCATTAACAGGAAAACATCATTGCCGCCGAGTGCCCGGCAGCCCGTCCACGATGGCAGCGTCCGTCCCTTGTTATCGGCGAGTAGCCGCGTGGCGAGGCGAAGCCGGTTGACGAAAATACCATTTCCACGCGCGCAAACCGTATCGCCTTCTATGGCCGCGACACGTTTGACGAGCGGAACGCCCATCGGAAGATACCCGCGCCCCGCCGCGAATACCGCGACGGAGTGGTTCGGAATCGCGAGAACAAGATCGCCGCGCGACACAGTGGATTCACGAACAACGCGATAAAGACCGACGGGAGCACTGGCGCTCGCATTCCAGACGAGCAGCGCGCGGCGCGGCGCGGAATTGCTGAAGGCAATCGCGCAAATTGCTAACGCCGCACCGACCGCAACGGCCACGGGCGGCGTTATGTAGTTCCGTTTGCGATAATTACGAACGCGATGTGTCATTGTTGCTGTGTCGAATGAGAGACATTTCCGACGCATTTTTCAGTTTGCGTGCGTCCGACCATGCTTCGATATCCGCAATGTGATAACGCACATTACGGCGGCCATGCTTGCGGCACGGCGGTCCCTCACCTTTCTCGCGCATATCTTCCAGGGTCCGCTCCGAGAGTCCCAGATAGTGGGCGGCTTGCGCGGAGTTGAGGAACGGACTGCCTTTGCGGGCTGCCGCCGCGCGCTCGAATTCGTCTTCCATCGGTATCTCGTCTTCGCCTGCGTGGACATCGCGCCCTGCTGCGGTCAAAAACATGCCCGAAGATTTGAGGCTTGACGCGGGGCTAAGATGGCGATCCGGCAAATTCGCCCCGCGATAGACCGCAGCGTGTACGGAAAGCGAAAAAAAGCTCCCGCACTTTCGCACGGGAGCTTCTTCGCGGTTTCAGTTCGCCGCGTTCCAGATGATCGCGAGTACGTCCGAGTCGTCCTGGCCCGCCGCGCGGCCGAGATTCGCATATAGCTTCTTCGGCCCGAAAGACGGATCGGAGAGGCTCAGGCTGACGTAATCCTGACCGGAAGATTCGCTGCGGCGGACCCACCCGGCGCCGATTTCAACGCCCTGGCAGAGGACGCGAAAGTCAGGTTGCTCGCTGGTTTTCTTGTCAGCATTCGGCACGATGGAGATATCGGCGCGAAACGCCAGCGTCTTCAATTGGCCCTTGTACGAGCCGTTGGCCTGCTTGGTGACTTGTCCGATGGATGACATGGCATGGTTCCTTTTGAGTTTCGCGAAAGACCATTCCCTCGCGATGACGAACCGTGCGTGGGCGGCGTCCGGCACCCGAACCGGAACGGGCGCAGCGACAGCGGAGCACCGGAGCGGACAACATTTTGGAGCGAAGCGTCCGCGAGGAGCGCGCGATAGCCGCGCGGGGAAAATGTTTGTCCCGCGATGGTTTCGGGGAGGGCCGGACGCCGCCCACAGGTTTCGTCCAAAGAGCGAGGAATGGTTTTCCGTATGCAAAAGGACTTTGCCCGTCGCATCGGAAAAACCACGCGCGCCAGATGCAAAGGGCCATCGCTGACGCGGGCCGCACGCTGATCCGCCGTGCCAAACGCGATAAAACCGACAGTCCGGCGTGATCACATGAAGCATGTCGAAGCCGGTGGACAGCATGAATCTTCACAGGGAAATTCTGCCAGCCAATCCCATCCGACTGACCGCCAAGCGATCCGCATAGCGTGTCGGGACGGCAGCGATGCCGCCGCCCCGTCGTGGAATAAGCTTCATCCAAGCGCCTGCGAAGCGGCTTTGGTCGCCTCGGCAATCGCAGATTTACCCTTGCCGTAGGGTTTGAACGGGAATTGCATCCAGCCGGGAAGCCAGCCCTCAACCTTGGAACGCCAGTTCTCGCCCGCAAGACAGTCGCGCATGATTTTCTTCTGCGTTTTGACTTTCTCATCCGCGTTGCCCTTGGCAACGCTCTTGCCCGCGACTTCGGCCAGCATCGCGTTGACGGTGATGCGATCGCGCAAGAGATCGAAAAACACATCATCCGGTTTCCAGACCTCGCCCGCGTTGGCCTTGAGATAAAGGCCAGCGGCTTCGACGCATGTGTCGCCTACGGCGAGTGTGTTTGCCATCGCGAAGGCCGCGATACGCATCACTTCCGCATCCGTAAGCGTCAGAAGATGCGCGAAAATCGCCGCCGTATCGCCCTCTTGTTCTGCGGCGATCAAGGCGTCCACCGCGCCGCGTTCCTCCTCAAACTTACCTTGTGCGGCGCTTGCGGCGATGCTCGCGCCGATCTCGTTGGCGCGGGCGCGCTGTGCATCCGGTTTGATGGACCAATTGCCGGACGGCGCAAGCGCGTGCGCCACCATGAGCCGAAACGCGACGGTGGAATCGCGCAACAGCGCGAGCCGAACGACGGCGTGACGGTGGAGTTCAAGGTAGTTTTCCATCGCCTGCGTCATCTGCGGGCGGGCGTCTTTCGCCGCCGCTGCGACTTCGACCGCCTCGCCTTTCGCGGCCCGGCGCGCGTCTTTCCGGCCTAGCCAGCCCTCGTGCAGCACGATCTCGCCGCGATGGGAGATTTCGATGAACGCCTTGCCGCCCTTCTTCTTGGGCGTCTTTTCGTATTCCCATTGCGAGAAATGCGCGCCCACATCGAGGATCACCACATCGCTCCATCCGGATTCGCGCAACGCCTCGGCTTTCGCCTCAATCGCTGCGTTCTGCATCTGCCAGAACAGATCGGCGTCGGCGAAATAGCATTCCTCGTCGAACAAGTCGGTGACGGTATGGCCATTGTATTCGGCGAGATCGAACAGCGCGACCTTGGTAGAAATCGACTGTCCGCCGAAAAGCCACTGCTTGAGTTGATAACCGAACGGCGCGTTGCCGTCCTCGCTCTCGAACAGCGCCAGCCATTCCTTCTGCTGCGATTTCGAGGCGAGCGTCAGGTGACGAATGGTTTCGTCGTCGATGTCCTCGTTGCGGTATGCGTCGCGAATTTTCGGGAGAAGGTTGGCGAGCGCGAGGCGTTGCTTGACGACGATTTCGGTAATGCCGAAGGTCGCGGCGATGCTGTCAACGGTTTTACCCTCCTTGATGAGACGGCAAAACGTCTCGAACTCCGTCATCGGATCGGCATCGCGCCGCGCGACGTTCTCGATGAGCGAGGCTTCCAGAGCCGCCGCGTCGTCGCCCGGCTCCATGATGGCGCAGGGCAGCGGCGCGATTGCGCCCTGCTCGTCGGCCACAGCTTTGGCGCTGAAATACCGCCTGCGTCCCGCGACAATCTCGTATCCGTCCGCGTTCGGGCGCACCAAAAGCGGTTGCAGAATACCGCGCGCGCGGACGCTCGGCAGAATGTCGGAAATATCCGGCGCGCGTTTGCCGTGACGCATATTGATTGTGGCGATATGCAGTTTTTCGATGGGAATATGGGAAAGTTCCATGACACTTACACTCCTTCGGGTTGAACGCGGATTTCCCCGCGCGGGATTTCCGCCGCGTCATGCGGCGGAATATCGTTCGACCAATCAGCCAGCGCGTAACGCGCGCCGTCCGCATCGGTCAGAAGATCGGGATCGTCGGCCCCGTCCGTGTCGTAGTCATGGACATGGACGCGAGCCTTGCCGCCTGCGATGGCGACGTCCTGCACGACGCCGCCGGATACGATGATGGTTACAAGCGGGGCTTCGCCGCGCTCGGTGAAACGCTGTGGGACCGGCAATGACGAGGCAAAATCCGTCCACGGATCGGCGTCCGCGCCTTGCGCAACGGCATCGACGAAGGTTTTTGACGAAACGTCGAGCGGCGACCAGCCGTCGCTCTCATTGGCGAGCGCGATGGCGGCATCACACGCATCTTCGAGCGTGTCGGCTTCGACCTCAACAATGTTGCATTCGTAGGCGGCGAAGCCGCATTGCACGGTCCAGACATTCATGGCGTTGCTCCGTCAGAAAAGTTCAAGTTGGTTGCGCGTGTCCTCATCGAACAGGCCGATGTTCATGGACTTCTGGTTCTTGCGCGGCATGAGCGGCGCTGCCGTCAGATGCGTGAGCCGTTCGCGCAAGCTGATCGGTTTCACGCCGGGAACGAGCATCTGCTCGCCCCACTCGCTCCACTCGGTTTGCAGCCGCGCACTCATGCCGCAAGCTCCGCTTCACTCGCCTTCGGCGCGCGAAACGCGAGAATGAAGTCCGCCGCCTTGGAGGCGAGGCTTGCCGCGTTGAAAATCGCGCGGCTGTCGTCGCGCAACACGGTCAGCCAATTGCCGATGTAATCGGCATGGCGCACGGTGGGCACAATGTTCAGATGGGCGCACAGAAACGCGCAAGAAAGCTCTGCGACAAGCTCCTCTCTCGCGTACCCGGAAGAGCCGAAACGGTTCTCAAGATCGCGCGCGAGGCGCGATTTACTTCCTGTCCAGTGCGATAATTCGTGACAGCAGGTCCGGTAAAAATTAATCACGTCGAAGAAGGATGTTTGCGGTGGAACGCAGATGTAATCGTCTATCCGGTGATAAAATGCTTCGCCGCCACCAATTCGAATGTCCGCTTTTGTCGCCGCGATCAACGCTTCGGCGTCGGCGTGAATTTCGCTTTCCGAAACCGGGCGCGGCTGTTCCAGCAATTCGGCGGGGAGGTTTTCGCATTGCGAAACGTTGAACAGGGTGAAGCGTTTGAGGAACGGAATACGCTGCGGTTCTTCTTTCTCCGCGCGTTCGTTCGGCCGGAAATCGCTGCTGCCGCGCGATTTCTTTTCGGCCTCACCACCTCGCGGAATGAAGCTGTCAGCGTAGCAGGCGGTCGT
Source organism: Rhizomicrobium sp. (assembly GCA_036510185.1). Taxonomy (GTDB): domain Bacteria; phylum Pseudomonadota; class Alphaproteobacteria; order Micropepsales; family Micropepsaceae; genus Rhizomicrobium. The sequence continues at coordinate 13,922 of DATCEI010000033.1, forward strand.
TCCGCGTTCGCCCTTGCGGACGTTTCCGCCTAGCGAAAGCGCCTGCCGAAACGTCAGCCACCGATTTGCGCCGAAGCCGCGCGCGCTGGCGGCATCCCACAGGATCAGAATATTTATGCCTGTGTAATACCGCGAGGTCGCGGCGTTCACCGGCAGCGCGAATGCTCCGCCGCTCGCCTGCCACGGCTGCACCCAAGGAACGCAGCCCTGTTCAAGCTGCTTCACGATGCGGTCGGTTACTTCGTCATAGAGATTGACGCGGGGGCTTCCGCATCCTTGCTGTTGCTCGGTCTGGCGCATCTGTCGATCTCCGGCTCGGTCCTCGCGCGCATTCCCCGGGAGCGTGGGGTTGGGCGGCGTCTGGCGACCGGCAGGCCCGCCGTCAGAGGCGGGCCGCACCCCTCAAGGGATCCATCGCGAAGCGATGGGATGGGGGCTGGAGCGCAGCGGAAGACACGCGGAACGCGTGTTGCGGCACGCCGCGGCGGGCCTATGAGGGAGCGCCGCCCAAGCCCGCGCGGACGGGGAATGCATATAATAAGTCTCGGCCCGCGCCCTTGCGCGGGCCGACTGCATCGCGCGCCTCGCATCAGCGAGGCGCCACCGCCATGCGGGCAAAGCCCGAAGGGCCAAGACCGGCCGTTCGCCGGGCTTGGTTTACGCGCACGCGGCGCGCGACACGCGCGGGCGGCCACATTTTTTTGAAAGAGCAAATTTATTGCTTCGGCACGGCGCTTCTGCGATTCTGTCGATCTGAGCGCAAAATCGCTCAGGGGGATTTGCAACCCTTCAGACGTCTGGCCTAGGGCCGGACGGTCGGCGCTATGTCCAAGGCCGCTCCGGCGACCCAAAAACGCCGCGCCTCTGCACGTCTGGAGGTTGCAAACGTTCCGGCTGCCAAGGCCCCACTCCCGACTGGGAGGCTTGGCGGTAGACTTCATTGGAATGATGCAATGACAGACACCCAAATACTTATCGCCGACGAAGCGCCTTGGTCGGAGAAGGTCAACGCCTACGACTATGCGCAATTCAAACTCTATCTGCGTCTTCTCGATGCGGTGGCTGCAAACGCAACCGACGCGAAGATCTGCAAAGTCCTGTTCAACATTGACGCGGACGCCGAACCGGTGCGTGCGCAAAAATGTTTACAATCACATCTCAAGCGCGCGCGCTTCATGACGGAGAAAGGCTATCTTGACCTCGTGCGCGACACCGATCCCATCCCGCGCGCCGGAAAAACGGATGCGCAGCACTAGCGAAGAAATCCGCGATACCCGCCTCGCATGAGTTCGTAGCCGCGATGGACGGCGCGGCGCACCTTGTACCGCAACGGGCGTCCGCGAGCGGTCCACTCTGCGCGGATGCGTTCTTCTCCGAACAGCGCGGTGCCTATTTCCCGGTGCGATGCACCGGCCAGGGCACCATCGAGCGCACGCAACACATGCTTCAAGCGCGGCGAGAGCGCTTCGCGCTGGAAATGCGATGGCATAAGCTTTCCCGACAATCGAAGGTCCATAAAGCAACGCAGAGACCGGAATTGATCCCGCGCGAACACGTAGCCGGGAGCGCTGTCGGCTACGAGACGAACCGGATCTAGGATGTCGGGACCGTGGACCGCGAGTTGCAGTCCGCGGCCCCGATCGCGAAACAACAGGTGTTGGGCATCGGTAAATCCGCGCAACAACACCGACGGACACTTCAATTCACGCAAACAGAACGCTTCGGCGGCAATGGCGGACGATAAGGGCAATGCCGTAAGCCGAAGAACTTTCGGGCACAGATCGGGCTGCCAGAAGACAATTGCAGATCGTGCATTGAGGATCGGCGCGCTGGAGTAAAGACATCCCCACTCCAACAACGCGGTGGCGGGATTGGTGGCTTCGATGACGCGTGCCGCGCCGGATCGCGCGCCGACGGTGAAATCACGCTGTGCGCTCTCCCAAGACTTGCGATAGTTGGGATTGCGGCGAAGGAATTCCCACCCCCACTCCGGCAGGGTGAGTGTATCGGCGTAGTCGAATTGCTCTTTGATCTCCCAATCCGGAAATTCCGGTGTCGCCCCTCGCTCTGACATCGGAGCCTCACGCCGCCTTGGCAGGTGCGACCGGAGCCCAAAGGACAGGCCCCTTCAAACCACCTCCCTCCAACAGCCGCGCCAGCGCCGGACGCGAGACGTCGAGATAACCGGCAATCGCCTTGGTGTTGCCGATGGCCAGTGGAGGACCGATCCTACGCAACGGCCACGACGCAAGACGCGAAATCCGTTCGAGTCGAACGTCCGTCACCGTCACGATCTCTTTCATACCTTCGGACAGCCCAAACTCCACCATGCCCGCCATGAGCTCATACGAGGCCGTTGAAATCCCACCGGCGCCAAGCGGCGACGGCTGATTCACGTCGACGGCAAACCGGCTGCACTCCCAGACAAACGGGCACTCGGGCATTTCCGCGCCATGGAGCAGCGAAGGAAATACCTCGCGCAACATTGTCGGGCCGGTCGTCGGCAGAAAACGGACACATCCGCAAACGCGGCCGGAATGATTCAGCTGAACGAGATAGGTCGGATGAAGCGCGTCGAATGCGTCGATTTCACGATCACCCGAGACGTCCACATCCCAGGCCAAGCGCTCTCGAAATACACGGTAACGCAAGCGATACATGTCGGCGAGTTCATCGGCGAACACGTCGTACGAGGAAGGTCCGATAAGATGAAGCATGATCATCTCCAGTGAGCGGTTGCACCGCCATGGAGACGCAACTGTGGAAGCGTGTCAGCCTGTCAAATCGGACAGGGGCGGCAGAGACGGAACCTGAATTCCCTGCCTGGACGCGATAAAAGACATGCGCGCTTGCGGCGTCGTCCGTGCGTTCAGCTTCTTCTTGCCCTCCTGGATATGAAAGACGGCAGTCCGCGTCTTGATATGCAGGATTTCCGCGATCTCGGGAGCGGTCTTCCCCAATGCGATCAATTCCATGCATTGATTCTGCCGGTAAGAAAGATTTTCGGCATCGGCAACGTGTCGTCGATTAAGCTTCGTACGAACATGGTTGTGAAGGCAATAAGCGCCGAACTGAAGAACCGGCGCATGTCGTCGAATACAATTGCGATATTCCTGTCCGCGCCTGTCGGTGGCAAACGTCATCGCCGCGATTGGGATTCCATTTTCGTGAATAGGCACCGTAAGACCGTGCACGATCCCGAACGCTGCGGCTTCACCAAAGAAACGGACAATGGCTGCGCTTTTAGCTCCGGCCGCCAAGTCTGGTCCCCATACAAGCAATTGCGGCTGCCGACGCGCCCAGGCGACGACAGGGTCCGACATTTGATAGCGGTAGGCGAGATAGTGAGCGATCCATTCGGGCGGATAGGTTGAGATCACCCGCGTCCGATGGTTCACCGTCCGCGGAATAGTGAGATAAGCAACGCTGTGGAGGCCAAACCCGCCCGCGAACGCTTTCATCGCATCGCGCAATCGCTCCTTATCCGCCGCCAGTTCCAGGTCATGAAGATATTGCTCGAAAATCCGATGCATGATCTCAGCCCTGCGAATTGACGAAGCTTCAAATCTTCAACCTTGAGAGCGCAGCGAATGCTGGCGATGCTATCCAATTGCCATCAGCCACCGAACCCCACGCTGATGCTGGCAAATGGGCCGTAGAAACCAACATTCTCCTTCCGCGCCGTATCGATGCCGCCATCCATAGCGCCGAAGAAGAAATCCGCGCGATAACCGACGCTGACTTTTGCGTTCGCATACAGGAAGGACAATCCCGCGAAACCGCCGGCGTTCGGAACGGTAACCGAACGCATCCGATTGAAACTTCTGGTGCTGCTGTGATGGGCACTAGGCCCAGGAAAATATCCGAAGCCACTGGTTCGTACAGCCGAATTTACAAAATATCCGGGTTTTGAACAGGGGGCCGCCGCAAGGCAGTGATCGATATGCGCTTGGGACCATCTGTTTTTGTAGTAGGTCTGAACGACTGTTTGATGCCGCACCGTGGCCTTCTGTCGACCAAACAGGATAGCTGCGTTTGCACCCCAGTCAAAAGTCAACTCTGCTCGCTCGGGACTACCCACGAAAGGTGTTGACCCGTTCCATGCAAGAGCGGGTCCGATCCCATGAAAACTTCGCTGATTTACCTCCATGCCGGCGTAATCGTGGAAACGTATCGGCGCATACTTGAAGGCTTTAAAGGCTGGAAAAGAACTAATGGGCGCTGTGGGATACCGAACGTCGGGTTCGGCATGCAGATTGACGTTTGCCGTTGAACTGAACTGGGCAAATCGAACCCCGGCACTGAAAACCGAGGAACCATGGTTGCCGAACATGCCAAGCCCGACATCCTTCCCGGCTTGAAAGTCCAGAACAGTGTGGCTTTCGCTTTGGCTTGCTTTGGCATCGGAAAACTTGACATGACGAGAAGGATAGTAGCTGCCACCCGCGATATACTTACCGATTACGGTGACGTGGTTCAGCAATACTTTGGCGTTCGGAGTTTGCTGATGCAGCTGTTTGACGCCGTTGGAGCGGCCAAAACGAATGGACGCGGACAAACTCCAATCGCTTCCCTCCGGCTCGAATGAAATCGCGGCTTCGCCGCCGATGGAATATTGCAGAGGTTTCTGGACGCTCAACGGCGAAAAGAAATTATCCGGCAGATTGGCCACGAAAGACGGCGCAAATGGCTCCTGCCCGCCCTGCATCTGTTCAAGCTGACCGCCGAGTTCGATCCATAGTGTCGGTCGATCGGCGTCTTGATCGGCGGCCTCGGCCTCAATCGGCCCGTAAACCACCGCAAGCAGAACCCACGCCGACACCGTGGTCAGCAATTGCCAACGAAAATCTCGTCCGGCGTTTCGTGCGTTGACCAATTCACTCATGGCTTCCCCCTCACCAGTTCTTCGTGACACGAATGCCGATCAATTTCGGATCAGTCAGGAACACGTTCGTCGTCAGACCGCTGTCGTCGCTGTTCAGGAAATCGCCGGTAATCGCGGTCGTGTTGAACACGTTCTTGTCGTAGAGCATCACCTGCCAGCCGTTCTGGTTGGTGAAGATCAGCGTTAAATTTACATTGGTGTAGCCGCGCAGACGATCATAGGGATTATCGTTTTCGACGCGCGCCCAGGAATAATCCTGCCAATAGTAATCGCCGCGCAGCGTGCCTGCCCAATCCGTCGTCAGCGGGATCGTGTACTGGGTGCCGAACGAGACGGTGAAAGGCGGCGCATTCGGTAATTCGTTACCGCTCAGATTCTTGTCGAAACCATTGCCGTTGTTGGGCGCCGGGCCGAAGCCATTATTGGCGGCATTCGCGCTGACCGGATCGAAGCCGGGATAACCGGTAAGTCCGAATTCAGACAGCGGAGTACCACCTTGGTTGACGGTGGGATTTGGCACATAAGGCAGCTCCGTGACCGGGTCCAGATGAGCGTTGTAAGCGTCGCCACAAGCATTGGAGAAATTGGGCCCCTCAACCTGGATTTCTGCTGCCACGACATAGACCGGTAGAATGCAATTCGATGCAGCAGTGACGAACGGCTTGACCACAAGCCAATCGGAATTGCCCGCTGTGCGGTCGATGAGATCGACGGAGTTGGATCCCCTGGCGAGCGCTGTATCCTCCCAGCCGCCAGCGAAATTGAAGCGCAGGCCGGGAATCGGTTCCCAAGTCGACTCGAGTTCTGCGCCTTTTACATGCGCATCGAAATTGTCGTTGATGGCTGTGCGATCGACGATCCGAGAAATCTGATAGTTTTCGTAATTGTAATAAAAGAGATCGCCGTTCAGCGTCAGCGTTCCGTCGAGCAGCGTGTTCTTCGAACCGATCTCGAAGGCGTCCACAAATTCCGGCTTGAATGTCAAAGGGTGAAGCGGGTCGGTGGTCGTATTGAGGATAAAACTCACGACGGGGAATAGCGCTCCCGGCGGATTGGCGCCCCCTGCTTTGTAGCCGTGCGCATAGGAGCCGTAGATCAGAGTCTGATCGGTGAAAGCGAGCTTCGGCGTCCAGTTGACGGCGGCGCGGCCGGTGAGTTGATCCCATTGTTGATCCACGACGCCAGTGACGGCATAGCCGTAACCAGGCAAGATGAGTTCGCTCGGGATGTCGGTAAAGTGCTTTCGATCTTCGGTCCAGCGCACACCGCCTGTAAGCTTGAGGTCACTGAAAAGATTGTAATAAACCTCTCCAAAACCGGCATAAGAGTTCAGCGTGTAAGGGTTCTGGCTCAGAAAATAATTGTGTCCTTCATTGTTGAGACTGCTGAGCGGGTTGGGGTCTAAATACGGGCAACCGATTAACACGTTCTGCGGCACAGACGGCGATATTACCTTGAACCCTGCTGGTAAGCAGTTGCTATTGTCGGTCACGCCCGGCACGTAGCTCCCGATGCTATTGCGTAGCGAGAATAGGGTCAGCGTATTAAAGAAAACGTAGTAGTTTTCTTCGGTCTCATAATGAAGATAGTTTCCGCCAACACTGAAATTCAGCGGTCCTCCGAAATTCGATGTCAGTCTGAACTCCTGACTCAATTGCCAAGCGTGTTCGTCCGAAATATCCTGGGCAACAAGGCGGTCACTGCAACCCAATTGTGGGTCGCAAAAAACTCCATCGGCGACACAGCCGTTATACACCGTCGAGCAAATAGCACTCGGCGGGAGACCGTTAGAGCAACCCTCCTCACCACAAATACCAAGACCGTTGGGATCTGCAGAAAGTACACCCGTAACTTTCGGGTCAGAATAGTCGGCGGTGAACGCGCCAGGCGCGCTGTTGAATCTATTATAGTCTTCGGTTGACCATAGGAAGTCGTGATTAAACCCAGTCTGGGACGTGAAGGTTAGTGCCGGTGTGACTCCATAATCAGTATTCAGTTCGACCGTGTCATTTTTTGCTTTGTAAATCGGATTGATCGAAGATTCGATAACGCGCAGATTCTGGGATTGCGTCGTGTTAGCATAAACGTCGAAGGCACTTCGAAGTGCACTAAAAGCAGCCTGAAGTCCTGAGTAATACGCAAGCGAATATCCATTCGGAACTTCGAACGCGTCCGCGGAGTAGAGTGAGGACATCTCACAGCCCTGACTGAGGTAGTCACCTGCACTGAAAGTGTCTCCTGCCTGGCCAGTTGGAATGCCATCCACAGTCGCCGGAATTGGTGAAGTCTTGCAAAGCTGCTTGGCAGTGCGCATCCGATCGTCATCCTCCGAGAAATGCTCCCAGACGAGGTTGGTTTGCACATTCTCCGCGGGCTTCCAGCCGATCGAGACGCGGCCCGACCACAGATCGCGACCGTCGATGCGTTGGTCGGTAATTGAGTCGAAGGAATAACCCTGCCGCTTCGTCCATTCCCCGGCAATGCGTACATCCAGGCGATCATCGACGATAGGAATATTGATCATGCCTTCCGGTCGGCGATTGCCGTAATTGCCAATATCGAGGGACGCCATGGCCTCGAATTGGTCTGTCGGCTTTGCTGAAACGAGATTCACCACGCCGGCCGTCGCGTTGCGGCCATAGAGCGTGCCCTGCGGTCCGCGCAGCACTTCAACCTGCGAGACGTCGTAAAATTCCTGCTCAAAGAAATGATTGCGAATGAACGGAATATCGTTGAACGCAACGGCGACTGCCGGATCGGTTGTCACCGAAATCGCCTGCGTGCCGATGCCGCGCAACTGGATGCTATAGCCGCTAAAATTCGTCTTCGTGAAGGTCATATTCGGAACCTGTTTCACGAGATCGGGGCCACCCGCCGTCTGTGTCGCCGTCAACTGTTCCTGCGAGAGCGCCGTGATCGAAATCGGGATATTCTGGACATCGCCGCCGACCTTCGAAGACGTGACGGTGACGGTTTCGAGCGCGGCACCAGACACACTCTGTGCAGGTGCCGCAGCCACATGTATTTGCGTTGTGTCATTCATTGCGGAATGGCTGCGAACGATTGCGACAATCCCGTCTTCGCGATGTACGCTCAGTCCCGTGCCGGAGAGAATCCGGACCAGCGCCTCATCGGCAGGTAAATTGCCTTTTACGGAGTTACTTCTTAGACCCTTCACGACATCGTCGGGGACAAACACCTGCAAACCGCTTTGGACCATGTAGGTACGTAGCGCATGATCCATATCTTCAGCGGGAATATCAAATGCGGACGCGGCAGCGATACTCGGAGCAATCGCCGACACAAGTGCTGCAAATATAGTAAATTTCAAAAGATTTTTAGGCATTGATTTCCCCCTTTTTATTCCGAAACCATTCGCTTCGTGTCATTCATTGGCACGTTATCGCGAGACAACGATCTCCTGACCGCGTCGTTCGACCCGAAGACCAAATGCGAATTTGGCCACATTCGTGAACGGCCCCATGCTTCCAGCATCAAAGACGCCGCTTATTCGCAAATCCGCGATTTCGGGCTGCACAATGAGCTTGGTGCTGTTGTAGCGATTGAATTCCGCTGCAGCCTCGGCGAGCGTCGCGTGGCTGAAGCTCAACTTTCCTTGGCGCCAGGACAAATCGTTCGCAAGTGCGCGCGGCGAGACTTTCGCAACAGAAATCGAATTTGTAGTAGCGATTGCCACGTCGCCCGGAACGAGGTCGGTCGCGTGGTGTTGAACTGATGCGCTTACCGTTTCAAGTCGCGCGCGACCCTCAACGAGGGCGACTTCCAGACGGTCACCCGACATGCGCACGGCAAATTGTGTGCCCAGATCGGTAATTCGATGCCCCGCGGCCAGGACAGAAAACGGTCGAGTTGCGTCATGCGCTACCGTAAAAAAGGCTTCGCCTTTTGTGAGGCTGACTGTCCGCCGAAAAAAATTCATTTTGATGGAAATCGCGGAATCGGTGTTGAGCTGCACTTGAGAACCGTCACTAAGTTTGACGGTTGCGCGTTGGCCCAGGGCGGTTGCATACATATCCGCGCGAATTGGCCACCCGTACATTGCAGCTGATGTCGCTACAGCAATGACGCAAGCAACGGCTCCAAGGCGTAGCCATTTCCGTAAGGGATGTTCAGTTGATTCCGTGGCCAGCCGCAGGCCGGCAGATTTGAGTGCAACAAGGCGTTCTGTTCGATTCCAGCCTGCCTTTAACCGCCAATACGCGACGAGATGTTCGGTCGATTGCGCCAACCACACATCCAGCTCGGCCTGATCGGTCTGATGCCAATCCGGTCCACACTGCCGCAAAATCCATTCCGCAGCTTGATCGCCAACAACTTCCGCGCCGCGCGCTGGAGATGGATTTTCCACACTCATGGCGCTTCTCCTGGCCGCGTCCCAAGCCCGTAGAGAATGTCAACCAGCATTTGCATGCCCTTTTTGAGATGGTAGGACACAGTGGATTCATCGAGATTGAGCCGTGCTGCGATCTCTCTGCCGCTAAGCCCATCAATCCGCGCCATGACGATCGTTTCGCGCCAGCGGGTTGGCAGTTGGTCAATGGCCGCGCGAAGGTGTCTGAGTTCGTCGCGCGCAATGACCGCTATATCGGGAGGTGGAGACTCGCTGGCGAGACCAAGTTTTTCGAGATCGGAAATTGTGTCCATCGGAACGACGCGCTCACGGCGTAGCCGGTCGATCATGACGTTGTGCGCCACGGCGAACACGAACGGCTTAGTCGGATTAGGAATCTGTTTCTGCGCGGTCTCGACTAGTTGGACGTAGATGTCCTGTCGTAAATCCGCAGCATCTGCGGCGTTGCGATACGCGCTGCGAAGATATCGCATCAAGGCTCCCTCGAGCGGCAGTACCTCGCGGACAAACCAAAGCTCGACCTCGGACGCGGGCACCATTTGTGCAGCGTCCTCCGGCTTCCTGCCGCTTTGGCTCGTGTCTCGCGTTTCCAATAAACCCCCAAGGTTGGGGCTTCGTGCCGTGTCCGTGAGTAAATCGAATGACCGCGCGCAAACTTGGATGGACGCCTACAATTATTTTGCGGGGCGC
>DATCEI010000034.1:0-27111 GCA_036510185.1 Rhizomicrobium sp.
GAAACGCGCGCGGATTGAACTCCTTGTCCTGATTTTGCATCGTGCGCAGCACCGGCAACCCTTTCACATTGCCGTTGTTGAGGATTTTCACGATCTCGCTGGTAGCATCGCTGAAACGGAAATCCGCTTCATCCAGTATCAGCGTGCCGCCGAAGCGGTCGAGCGTGTGAAATAGCGGCGAAACGGTGGAAGCACCGCTGGCGAAGAATGGGCGGTAGCAGAGCGAACCGATAGCCAGAAGACCGCGTGTTTTCCCCGTGCCGTACTCACCGCGAAGGCGCAGATAAGGCAGTTCGTTGAAGGCGTCGTGAACCCAAGTCAGAAGGATGTAGTGGGCGGCGATCTGCTCAAACAGCGGCGACAGGTCCACGTAGCGATGCAAGAAGGCCGTAATACTGGCCAGAAGCTCGGTCTTATCGCCGTGATGCTCAGGCTTCGACGGCAGCAGAACACAATCGTTTACAATCAGATTGTTCCCCGGCGAATACGGAACAAGTGTTTCGCCGGTGTGGATACGCACCTCCTGCTCGATATTCCAAAGGCCGCCGTGGCGCGAAACGGCAAGCCCCGTCTTGCGTTGATCGGGGTCGTATACCAATTCAACAATGGTGTCTTTCGCGACGCGCGCGACCGTGGGCGTCGTAGTGTCTTTATCTCCTTTTCCGTTTGATTTGTCATTCATGCCCGCATGATGTTCCAGACAGGTCCGATTGCGTAGACGGCACTAATTGACAGCCTGTCAATTAGTGCCGTCTAGCGATCCCGCGCCGCTTGCGTAAAACTTGGGAAGCATGAATGCCCCGTCCCATGAGCCGCGCCCCGGCGACCTCATTCTGAACCGCTATATGCTCAATGCGACCGAAGAGGAACGCGAAGAAGCACGCGAAAATCTGCGTGCTTATGCAACTGTGATCCTTCGTATCGCAACGCGGTTGGCGACCGAGGAATACGAACAGGAGATTCGCGCGAGGGAAGCCGATAAGGTAAGCTTAAATCACCTCACATCACCTATATGAAACCTTCTTCCAAGTCATTCTTCGCGTATATTCGCGTCTCTACAGTGAAGCAGGGCACACAGGGATCGTCGCTCCAAGAGCAGCGCGGCGCTATCGAAGCCTATGCACAGCGCAACGGCATCTCGATTATCGAGTGGTTCGAGGAGCGGGAAACGGCTGCGAAGCGCGGTCGTAGTGTGTTCGCCCGCATGTTGAAAGCCCTAGAACACGGTGGCGCAAACGGCATCATCATTCACAAAATCGACCGCAGCGCGCGCAATTTGCGCGATTGGGCCGATTTGGCGGACCTCATGGATAGAGGTGCGGAAATACATTTCGCGCATGACGCCCTCGATTTGCGTTCGCGCGGCGGGCGGCTCTCGGCAGACATACAGGCGGTGGTCGCCGCCGATTTCATTCGCAATCTGCGTGAGGAGACGCGTAAGGGCTTCTATGGCCGTCTCAAGCAAGGGCTTTACCCCTTGCGCGCGCCGGTCGGATATCTCGATCAAGGACGCGGACAGGCCAAGGCCATTGACCCGATACAGGGACCGCTCGTCCGGCAAGCGTTCGAACTCTATGCCACCGGGGATTATCCCTTTCATAAATTGCTGGCGGAATTGCATCGGCGCGGTCTGCGGGGGCGCAAAGGAAATGCCATAACGCTCAACGGGCTTACAACACTGCTCAACAACCCATTCTATGTCGGGCTTATTCGCATCCGAAAGACAGGGGAATTTTTCGATGGCGCGCATCCACCCCTCATCACCAAGGCGTTGTTCGACCGCGTACATGGAATATTGCGTGGAAACCGGATTGGTAGTGCCCCGTATAAAAATGATTTTCTATTCCGCCGTCTCATTCGCTGCTCTGGGTGCGGTCGGAGCCTTATTGGGGAACGGCAGAAGGGACGCTACATCTTTTACCGCTGCCACACCGTCGGTTGCCCCGGTGCCTGTCTGACGGAAGGTACGATTGATCAGTATGTCCGCGATCTTCTCAAACCGCTGGGCTTCGACGCGGATGAGTTCAAGGACTTAAGGGACTTGGTGGAGGAAGGCGCCAGCGGTCGGAAGAATGAACGGGTAGAGCATGAGGCAACTATCCGCATTCTTATTGGAAAGTGCAATGAGCGGATTGGCCGTCTGACCGACGCCCTGATCGACGGTGCCATAGATAAAGAGACGTTCGATCTTCGCAACGCTTCTATCCTGACGGAGAAGCGTGGGTATATGGATCAATCGGACAGCGCCGCGTCCACGCAGTCGCTTGCCGACCTCATTAGAGAAAAGATCGAACTCGCAAATATGGCGTATCTAAACTATGAAAACGGAAATCATGTCGAAAGGCGCGATTTGCTGCTTTCGCTGACCTCGAACTTTCAGGGAAGTGGAAAAACACCAGCAATTACGCTGAAATCTCCGTTTCAGGAGTACCTGAATTGGCGAGTTTCGCATCATTGTGACCCATGTAAGGATGAAACTCGAACTCATGCGAGGGAAATACTAGCTATTTTTGGGGAAGCTCCCGATCTGTCAAAAAGTACCCCCATATCGGCGTGCAACGATAATGGACCGTTGGCGCGTGCTGCGTGATACGGCGCGCCATAGACTATCTCTACGAAGTCCCTGATGTCATTGAAGTCATTGTCGGCTCGCATTTGAGCACGGGCGGCCCTAACAAGCCCGTGCTCTCTGGGGCGAAGCCGACAAGATCAGTGAGACTTGACACCGGGTCAATTATTCACGTCTACGCCGTTTATCGAATATCGGCGATGATACCGGCATGATGCCGCTTGCGAATCGCAACATCTCATATTTCGGCAGAACAAATTTCCACAACGGGAATAGGCTATTCGGGATTAAACAGCCGGACCGGCTGTCGCATGTCTACATGATTGGAAAGACCGGCGTGGGCAAATCCACGCTCATTGAGACATTGGCGCGGCAAGACCTGTCCGCTGAACGCGGCTTTGCGCTTATCGATCCGCATGGTGATCTTGTTGAAAATATTGCCGCGAACATTCCACCGGACCACGCCCATCGTGTCATCTATCTGAATGCACCCGATCCAAAGCAGCCCTACGGCTACAATCCGCTGCGGCGTGTACGCGACGATAAAATTCCGCTTGCCGTCTCAGGGCTGCTTGAGACGCTCAAAAAAATGTGGCCGGACGCGTGGGGTGTGCGCATGGAACACGTCCTGCGCAACACGCTTTACACTCTATTGGAACGTGGCGACGCCCGGCTGCCCGACATCTTGCGACTTTATTCCGACGACGATTTCCGAAAGGAAATCGTGAAGGACATTCGCAATCCGGTCGTCAAAGATTTCTGGAAATACGAATTCAACGAATATCCCGCGCGGCTGCGCGCAGAGGCGTGTGCGCCGATCCAAAACAAGCTCGGGGCACTTCTGTCCGACCCGACGCTGTATCGCATCCTCGTGGAACCAGAGATCGATCTGCGGTTCCGGTCGCTCATGGATGACGGAAAGGTACTGCTCGTAAACGTATCAAAGGGGCGTCTGGGCGAGGACAGCGCGTTGATCCTTGGCAGCCTCATCGTCTCAACGCTCGGGCTCGCCGCATTCAGCCGCGCGGAGCGTCCTTTAAATGAGCGCAATTCCTTTTTTCTCTATCTCGATGAATTCCAGAATTTCACCACGCTCATGCTCGCAAACATGATGAGCGAGCTTCGCAAATACGGCGTTGGGCTCACCCTCGCCCACCAGCACCTGCACCAGCTTGAACCGGACATCCGCCATGCCGTGCTCGGCAATGCCGCGACGCTGATTTCGTTTCGGGTCGGGCCGGAAGACGCCGGGATACTGGCGCGCGAGTTCCAGCCGAAGTTCGAGGTCGAAGACCTTATTAATCTCCCGAACGGTGACATCTATCTAAAGCTGATGATCGACGGCACGCCCAGCACTCCATTCAGCGCGAAGGCCACGAACATCGCAGCGGTCGAAGAAGCTCGAATAGACGAGGCCGAAATTGCTATCGGACCCAAGAAGGTGGATCACACGCCGCTCTCGGGCTTCCTGTAGCTTAGTTGGACACGATAAGTTTTCCAGATCGGTCCCGTATGAGCACGAACGGAGCATCGCCGGTCAGTGCATCGCCCTGCAAAATATAAAGATCACCGACGTAACCTGGAGACCCGGAGTGGAAGTTGAATTTCACGCCGTAAATATTGTCAGCCGCGAAGTCTGCGAACTTTTCGTCGTCCTCTACACCCCATGATTGGCGTACGGCGTCGATGGCGCCGATCTCGTTCCATTCGGCTTGGGTGAGCGGATGTGGTTGGGTTGTCATAGGCAATTTGGATTATTTAATAATGCTACCATACCATATGAATTCGCGCGAATTCTTCGGTGTGCGCCGCTGGTCTCGCAAATGTGCGCCTCCCATCAGCGCGGGCATTGGCAGACGATTGGGCCATGTCTCCTCCAATCGGGCCTATTTCGAGGTGCGAGCCTTGATCCATGATGATATACTGAAAGTATGAAACGAACGACCAAGACCGGCAGAACGGGCAAGGCCTATACGCTTGGGCGGCAAGGCTTCGCCAAGATTAGCGCTGTCGAAGGCATCAAGTTAAGTCCGGAAATGGCGGACGATTTTCGGGAATTCGACCGGCAGGAACTCTCCCCGTCCGAACGCCGGAAGGCCATTCGTCATAAATACGGGAAAGTGACCGGCTAGCGGGACGATGTACGACGCGGCCCACGACCCCTACTGCTACCCCGGCTCGGCCGTCCTCAAAAATATTCCCGACATCCACGATCAAGCGGCCCTCGATGCGTTCGAGGCCGTCAGCACCGCTCAACGTGCCGACGAGCCGCTGCCGATAGGTCGGATGGGCGTCGCCCATTATCGAGTGATACATCGGCATCTTTTTCAGGACGTATATTCATGGGCAGGCCATTTTCGCACAGTGCGCATCGGCAAGGACGGAAGTGCCTTCCGCTATCCCGAACACATTGATCGGGAAATGAAGGCGCTCTTTGCGGAATTGAAGTCCCGGTGGTTTTTCGCGGGACTTTCACGGGATGTCTTTGCCGAGCGGGCCGCGCATTTTATCGCGACGCTAAACGCCATTCACCCCTTTCGGGAGGGAAACGGCAGGGTGCAGACGACGTTCATAACGCTGCTGGCGGATCGGGCAGGGCATCCGCTTGATCTTGACCGACTAAACCCGGAGGCATTTCTCGCCGCAATGGTGGCGAGCTTTCGCGGCGATGAGAGCAAGCTCGTGAGCGAATTTCGTCGGCTCGCAAAATAGCCGGGACAGATAAGCGGCTCGCGGACGGAAATATCACACCTCATCCGGTTCAACCGATTCTTCTTGGGCTAGGCTCTTCACGAGATTGACCACGCGCTTTCGGATTTTCGCGTCTGTGATCTTCGTGAATGCGCGTATGAGGTGCGCGCCATCGCTGCTCGAAACGAATTCCGTCACGAGCCGCGCGCTTTGCTCTTCGGCGCTTCTCGGTTCCGCGCCCGAAAGCCCTGGTTCTATGCCTTCGTAGAAATAGGCGATCTCCACGCCTAGAACTCTAGCGACCAGAAGTAGCCGCCCTGCGCCGATCCGATTGCCGCCTTTTTCGTATTTCTGAATCTGCTGGAACGTAAGCCCCAAATATTCGCCAAGCTTCCCCTGACTCATGGCGAGGCGCACGCGCCGATCTCGCACGCGGCTCCCCACATGAATATCGATTGGGTTTATCTGCCGTGCACGGCGGACAATCTTTTGATCCACGGGCTGACCTCGATGACCGGACGCTACGCCGTCGTCATGAGCGCTCCATCGCTGCACGAGCCTTATCTACTCCAAACCTGCGATAGCAGATATGGCTTTGTTACTCGGCCTGAAAATAAACTGTTACGCCCGGCTATTCAGCGAAACGCCTAGGCTCAACGCCTTCTGCCGCACCGAACCTTCAGTTCTTTTAAGCACGCGACCGATTTGCGGTGCGGGCGTTTTCTTGCGCGCGAGCTTTTTGAGTTCGCGCACATGCTCTGCGGTCCATTCCTGGCGCTTTCTTGTTTTCTTTGGCATATCCTCTCCGTTCGTTAGATGAACCTCAGTAGCACACGAGAATTGGTTTGTTGAAGTAAAAAGACCGTTGCGGACTATCAATCCCCTACAACTTTTCGGACGTGCTGTTCCCAGCGCGTGATCGCGTCGCGAATTTCCGGCATAAAGGTGTATCTTTGATAGTTCAGACATCAAACCGGCGTTCCGGCTGCGATTGATAGGCGGGAACGCGCCGTCGAATTCATCGCCGAGCTTGCAAAATGACTTGTAAGATTGTGAGCGTGAGTGACCGTGACCTCTAAATTCGGGGCCGCTTTTTCACGAAACTTATTGTGCCGTATTTCGCGGACTGATCGGTACAACCTGACCGACGATCTTCAACCGGTCGAGATAGTCTGCCCACCATTGCATCATCTTCACGCGCTCGTCCCAATGCGCGCCGCGCGCGTAGGCGCGACGCACGTCATTGCTTTCCACATGCGCCAATTGCCGCTCGATAGCGTCAGCGGTCCATTTTCCGGATTCATTGAGCAGCGTCGAAGCTGTGGCGCGGAAGCCGTGAGCCGTTGCCTCGTTCTGAGTGTAGCCCAGGCGCCGTAACGCGGCGTTGAGGGTGTTCTCGGACATTGGCTGGCGTACGGTACGCACACCCGGAAGCACGAGCGTTCCACGGCCGGTAATGAGATGAAGTTGTTGCAGGAGAGCAATGACTTGGAGTGCAAGCGGGACACGATGCTCGCGGCGCATCTTCGTTCTTGGTGCCGGGATCGTCCAGACCGCTTCTTCAAGATTGAACTCCGTCCACTCGGCCCCTCGCAACTCGCCTGGGCGCGGGAAGAGGAGCGCCATGAGCATGAGCGCAGCGCGGGTGGTGGGTTGGCCGGTGAACCCGTCGATGGTGCGCAGGAGTGCGCCGAACGCTTTGGGGTCCGTGATTGCCGCTCTCGGCTTCACCGTGGGCGTGGTGAGCGCGCCTTGCAAAGGAGCCGTAGGATCGGTATCGGCACGCGCAGTAGCAACCGCGTAGCGACAAACGGCTCCAATTGTTGAGCGCAGACGCCTTGCGGTTTCAAAACGTCCCCGAGCTTCGACTTTCCGCAATACGCCAAGAACTTCGATAGGCCGTATCTCCCGCACGTGAAGCGGTCCAAGCACAGGGTTCGCAAATTCGAGAACCCATTCGATCTTTTTAAGGGTCGCAGCACTCCGGCCCTCGCGGCGAAGCTTCGCCACATACTCCTTCGCAACCATCTCGAATGTATCTTCCGCAACAGCGTTTGTAAGGCGTTCAAGCTGCCTGATATGCGAAGGGTCGCGGCCTTCTCTAAGCAGCGCTCTTGCCTTCTCGCGCTCGGCTCTCGCATCGAGCAAAGACGTATCGGGATATCTGCCAAGTGCCATCAGCTTCTGCTTGCCACGGAAGCGATACGCCAACCGCCACAGCTTCGAGCCGTTCGGGAACAGCCATAACTGAAGACCGCCCATATCCGTCAGCTTCTTGAGCTTCGGGGCGACTTTTGCAGACCGGCAGGCGAGGTCCGTAAGGGGCATAGCCAAGCTTATACCAAAAGGTAGGCGATACCAACATCCACCCCTAATCGATACCAACACTATACCAACAAATGCGGCGCGTTGCGTTGGTCAGCTATGTGTCCGTATGTTCCAGATATCTGTATGATTTCAATTGCTTATTAAATATTTTCTATTTTGTTCTTGTGCCGTAAAAAGGCCTAGTGGTGCCGCCTGCGTGACTCGAACACGCGACCCCCGCATTACGAATGCGGTGCTCTACCGGCTGAGCTAAGGCGGCCTGCGGCGCGGAAACTACGCGAAGTGGCGGCCGCTGCAAACCAAATTCGCCGGGCATTTTGACCCGAAATCGTTGATTTTTCGGTTGCGGCGGCGATTGCCCCGCATCTGGCGCTCGGCCATTGTGCCGGAAATGTGGGCAAGGGCAGCGAAAATGGGGAGTTTGGCGGCTCGCCGTGCGCCCGGCGGAGCGCCGCCATGAACGGCGTGGCGCTCAGGCTGGCGATGGCGCAGGGCGCGTCCGGCCTCTTGGGCGGAGCCTACACGCCGTTTTTCGGCGCGTGGCTTTCCTGGCGCGGGCTTTCGCCCACGCAGATCGGCGCGCTGCTGGCCTCCGGCATGCTGCTGCGGATTCTGGTGGGGCCGGTCACGGGCATCGTCGCTGATGCGCGCAATGATCGCCGCCGCGCGATGCTGCTGCTCTACACGGTGATGTTGTGCGGCTATGGCGCGCTGAATCTGCTGCACGCGCCGATGCTCATTTTCTTCGCCGCTGTTTTCGCCAATATCGCGGGCGGCGCGAGCACGCCACTGCTCGAAAGTGTCAGCGTGCGGCTGTCCGAGCGTTTCGGTTTCGATTACGGCCATGTGCGCTTGTGGGCTTCCACATTGTTTGTGGCCGGAAACATCATCTCCGGCTTTGCGGTTTCGGCCTATGGGTTAATTGTCATTGCGCCGTGGCTGACCGTTTCCGTGGGCCTCAATCTTGTGGCGATCTATCTGTTGCCGCCGCCGCGCGAACGCACGGCCAGCGCATTGTGGCCCAAAATGCGCGCGACCATCGCCGAGGCCGGCGAATTGATGCGCACGCCGGTGTTTCTCATCTTCCTTACGGCGGCAAGCCTCGATCAGGGATCGCATGCTTTCTATTATTCTTACGGCGGTCTTCACTGGCGCGCGCTGGGCTATAGCGGCACGCTGATCGGCATCATCTGGCCGCTCGGCGTGTTCGCGGAAATCCTGCTGATGTCGTTTTCATTGCGCGTGTTCCGCACGGTGGGCGCATCATGGTTGCTTATTCTGGGCACGCTCGGTTGTGTGGTGCGCTGGACGATTCTGGCATTCGATCCGCCGCTGCCCATCGTGATATTCGCGCAATTTCTGCATGGCGCGACGTTTGCGCTCGCTCATCTCGGCGCGATGTATTTTATTCTTAAGGCAATTCCGCCGCGGCTTTCGGCAACCGCGCAAAGCCTTTATGCCGTGGGTTCGTCGGGGCTTGCGCTCGGCATCGGCACGCTCGCCAGCGGCCCGCTCTATGCCGCATTCGGCGGCCGCGCCTATCTGCTGATGTCGGCGATGGGGTTTTTCGGGCTGCTGTTTGCGATTTGGCTCAACGCCTCCTGGAATCGCGGACGCATCATCCAGAGCCTGACGCCGGACGAGGATCCGGACGCGATCTGACTTTCTTGCGCTCACCGCGCGGGTGCGCATCGTTGTAAATCTTCATCAGCCGTTCGGTTTCGACTTCAGTATAAGTCTGCGTCGTGGAAAGTGAGGCGTGACCCAGCAATTCCTGCACGCTGCGCAAATCGCCGCCACCCGCAAGAACATGCGTCGCAAAGGAATGGCGCAACGCATGTGGCGTGGCGCGTTCCGAAAGCCCCAATTGTCCGCGCAAATTTTGCATCAACGCCTGCGCCTCGCGCGCACTCATGGGCTTGCCGGTGCGCGAAAGAAACAGCGGCGCGTCCGGCCCGTGCTGAAATTTGCAGACGAGCGCATAATGCGCGATCGCATCGGCAACAGGGGCAAGCACGGGCACGCTGCGTTCCTTCCGTCCCTTGCCGACAATGCTGATCGAACGGCCCATCGGCACATCGCCGCGTTTCAAACTTAGCGCTTCGGAAATACGCAACCCGCAACCGTACAGCAGCGTCAGCAGCGCCACATCGCGCGCGCCCAACCATTCGATATCGTTCTCGCCCGCCGTTTCCAGCGCGCGTGCCGCATCCTTTTCGCTCAATGGCCGCGGCAGGCTACGCGCCACGCGCGGCGTGCGAATCGCGCGCGGTGCGGGGTTCTCCACAATCCCCTCATGCGAAAGATAGCGAAAGAAACTGCGAATCGCGGCAAGCGCCCGTTGCACGCCGCGCGCACCCAGCCCGCCTGCACGCCGCCGCGTGATGAAGGCGCGGATGTCGGCGGGCGCGAGGCCCCCCAGCAGCGCCACATTGGGCGTCTTTCCCAAATGCTCGTGCAGAAATTCCAGAAAACGTGCAACATCGTCGCCATAGGCGCGTAGCGTGTGGCCGCTCGCGCGCCGCTCATGGGCAAGCGCCACAAGCCATGCCGAACGCAGCTCCTCGGCGGATTTCATGCGCCGACTTGACCAAATCGAATCATGGGCGAAATTGTAGCGGCGATGTTGTCCGCCCTGAAACCCGAATCCGAAACCAACGCCGTGCCGCGCGCGGGCGTGCTGCTGCCTTTGCCGCTGGCGGGTGCGTATGATTATCGCCTGCCCGAAGGCGTGGATTTGCCGCGCGGAACTCTGGTGATCGCGCCGCTGGGCAGCCGCGAGTCGCTTGGCGTGGTGTGGGGCGAGGCCGAAGGCAGTGTCGCCGACGCCAAGCTGAAAGAAGTCACGCCGCTTGAGGGCAATCCGCGATTGCCGGAAGCCCTGTGCGATTTCATCGATTGGGTGGCGCGTTACACGTTGCGTCCGCCGGGCATGGCGCTGGCGCTCGCTTTGCGCTCGGTCAGCGCGTTCGATCCTGAAATTCCACGCATCGCTTATGTGCGCGGCGAGATAACGCCTGCGCGGCTGACGCCATCGCGCAAACGCGCCCTGGAAATCGCGGAGGATGGATTGGCGCGTTCCGTACCCGCGCTGGCGCAGGATGCCAATGTTTCGCCTGCGGTCGTGCGCGGCCTGATCGAATGCGAGGCGTTGCGCGAAATCGAATTGCCGGAATTCGCGCCTGTTCCTCTGCCCGATCCTGAATTCGCGCAAGTTGCATTGGGGCCTGAGCAGCAACGCGCCGCCGATGTCCTGCGCGCCGATGTCATCGCGCAACATTTTTCCGCAAGCCTGCTCGATGGCGTCACGGGTTCGGGCAAAACCGAAACTTATTTCGAAGCGATTGCCGAAGCGCTGCATCAGGGCAAGCAGACTTTGGTGTTGCTGCCCGAAATCGCACTGACCGTGCAATTTCTCGACCGTTTCGCCGAGCGTTTTGGTGCGCGCCCCGCCGAATGGCATTCCGATCTTTCGCAGAAAGAGCGCAAGCGTATCTATCGCGCGGTGCTGAAGGGGGAGGCCCGCGTCGTGGTCGGCGCGCGTTCGGCGCTGTTTTTACCGTTTCGCGAATTGGGCTTGATCGTTGTCGATGAAGAACACGATCAGGCTTTCAAGCAGGAGGACGGTGCTGTTTATCACGCCCGCGATATGGCCGTGGTGCGCGCGCGCATCGAGAATTGTCCGATTATATTGTCCAGCGCCACGCCCTCGTTGGAAACCTATGTCAATGCGCGCGACGGACGTTACCGGCGATTGGTCCTGCCGCGTCGACATGGGGAAGCGCTCATGCCGCAAACGCGGCTGATCGATCTGCGTCACGCGAAGAGCGAACCGGGCATGTTTTTGTCGGAACCGTTACGCGAAGCTCTTGCCGCGACGCTCGCGGGCGGCGAACAGGCGATGCTGTTTCTCAACCGTCGCGGCTATGCGCCGCTCACTTTGTGCCAGGCCTGCGGTCACAAGATGACGTGCCGCGAATGTTCGGCTTGGCTGGTCGAACATCGCTATCGCAAACGTCTGATGTGCCATCATTGTGGTTTTGAAACGCATTTGCCGCCGCAATGCCCGGAATGTGGCGCATCGAATTCCCTTATCGCTTGCGGCCCCGGCGTGGAACGCGTGGCGGAAGAATTTGCCAGCGTGTTTCCCGACGCGCGCATGGCGATTGCCTCCAGCGACATGATGCACGGTCCAATGCAGATGCAGGAAGCCATTCGCGCGATGGCCAAACGCGAGATCGATGTACTGATCGGCACGCAGATCATGGCCAAAGGGCATCACTTTCCCGAACTCACGCTGGTCGGCGTGATCGACGCGGACCTCGGCGGCTCGGACGGAGATTTGCGTGCGCGGGAACGCACGTTCCAGCTTCTGCATCAGGTCTCGGGCCGCGCGGGCCGCGCGGAGAAACCGGGGTTGGTGCTGTTGCAAACGCGTAATCCCGAAGACGCGGTGATGCAGGCGCTTGCCTCCGGCGACCGCGATGCGTTCTTCGCGCAGGAAATCGCCTATCGCGAACGCGCCAACGCGCCGCCATTTGGAAGGCTCGCCGCGATCATTCTCTCAAGCCATGACAGCGCCGTCGTGATGGAAGCAGGACGCGCGCTTGCCAAAGCAGCCCCTCACGCGCGCGGCGTGAAAGTGTGGGGGCCGACGCCCGCGTTCTATCATCTGCTGCGTGGACAAACGCGCGAGCGCCTTCTGGTGCAGGCTGACCGCAATGTTGACGTGCAGGCCTATCTGCGCGCGTGGCTGGCACTGGTGAAAATTCCCAACGCCGTGCGCGTGTCGGTGGACGTCGATCCGGTGAGTTTTTTCTAAGCCGTGCGGATATCGGTCTTGCTGAAATCATCCCCGACATAGAGCAGAGGCGCGTTCAACGCCTTCGCGGCCGCATAGGAAAAGCAGTCGCCCAGATTCAATCTCGCGGGATGGCGGCCTTTGCCGTAAAACAGAAACGCATGAACGGCAAAACGCGATTGTTCTTGGTCGATGGTGCCAATTGAAATGCGTGTCTCAGCGAGAAATGTATCGGCAGCAGCCTTCGGTTGCGAATACGTCCGCGCAAGCGCCATGACAAGTTCGGCGTATGAGATAGGTGACATCGTATGTTCCGTCGATGCCGATAATTTTTTGATGAGTTCCTCGCGGCTTTTTTCACCAAGCAGGATCGCTACTGCCGCCGACGCATCAATAACGATCATATGGGCAGGCCGTGCTCGTCATAAAGTTCGTCGAGCAATTCCTGCGCCGTGCGCGTATCACCCTTTGCAATACGTTCGGCTGCGATCATCTCCTGAAGCGGGCGAATAGCTTCCAGAAGTTCTTCTACTGTTTGCGGTTTTTTTTCTGTTTTCAGCCGGGCGATTTTCTCGCGCGCGGCATTGGCCATAGCTTCGGTGAGGCCCTCGCCGGTCAGTTCGGCCAGTTCCCGGATCGCCTCTTCGGCTTCGGCATTCTTGATGTTCAGGCCCACGGTGATCTACCTTTCTATAGTAAAAGGTAGATCGTATAGATTATCGTGTCAACCTATTGAATTTCCCGCACATCGACGAGATGCCCGGCAATCGCCGCCGCCGCCGCCATGGCCGGGCTCATCAGATGCGTGCGGCCGCCGCGCCCTTGCCGCCCTTCGAAATTGCGGTTGGAGGTGGAGGCGCAGCGCTCGCCCGGTTCGAGTTTGTCGGCGTTCATCGCCAGACACATTGAACACCCCGGTTCGCGCCATTCGAAGCCCGCTTCGACGAAAATCTCGTCGAGGCCTTCTTCCTCGGCCTGCGCCTTCACGAGGCCCGAACCCGGCACGACCATCGCGCTCACATGCGCGGCGACGTGCCTGCCTTTCGCGACGACAGCTGCCGCACGCAAATCCTCGATGCGGCCATTGGTGCAAGAGCCGATGAAGACGCGGTCGATCTTCACGTCTTTCAACGCGGTGCCCGCTTTCAGATCCATATAATGAAGTGCGCGTTCCATCCCTGCGCGCGTGGCCTCGTCGGCGACGCTTGCGGGATCGGGCACGGAGGCGCTCACCGGCAATGCCTGCTCGGGGCTGGTGCCCCACGTCACCATCGGCGGAATGGCGGCGGCGTCGAGCACGATCTCCGCATCGAATTTCGCGTCGTCATCGGATTTCAGCGTGCGCCAATACATCAGGGCCGCTTCGAAGGCGGCCGATTTCGGCGCGCGTGGTTTGCCGGCGACGTACGCAAATGTCGTGTCGTCGGGCGCGACCAATCCGGCGCGGGCACCCGCTTCGATGGTCATGTTGCATAGGGTCATGCGGCCTTCCATCGAAAGGGCCGCCACCGCATCGCCCGCATATTCGATGACATAGCCGGTGCCGCCCGCCGTGCCGATCTTGGCGATGATAGCCAGCGCCATGTCTTTCGCGGTGACGCCCAGACCCAGCGCGCCATTCACCTGCACGCGCATATTCTTCGATTTCGCAATCGAAAGCGTTTGCGTCGCCAGAACATGTTCCACTTCGCTCGTGCCGATGCCGAAGGCGAGCGCGCCGAAAGCGCCGTGCGTGGAGGTATGGGAATCTCCACACACAATCGTCGTGCCCGGCAGAGTCCAGCCCTGTTCCGGCCCCACGATATGCACGATGCCCTGACGGATATCGTCCATCTTCAGATATTCGATGCCGAAATCCCGTGCATTGTTTTCCAGCGTGGCGATCTGTTCGCGCGATTCCGGATCGGTGATGCCCTTGGCGCGATCCTTGGTCGGCACGTTGTGATCGGCGACGGCCAGCGTCAGTTCCGGGCGGCGCACTTTGCGATGCGCATCGCGCAGGCCCTCAAACGCCTGCGGACTCGTCACCTCATGCACGAGGTGGCGGTCGATATACAGCACGCTCGCCTCGCCCGGTGCTTCATGCACCAGATGCGCGTCCCAGATCTTGTCGTAAAGCGTCTTGCCCATAAACCGTCCGTTCAATGATGGCCGCTCAGATACAACACCAGCATGATGATGCAAATGGCGACAAACTGCGCCAGCACGCGAATGCGCATCAGCCGGTTGGACCAGGTGCGCGATGTCTCACCGCCCACCCACAGCGTGTAGAGGCCCGTGCACAAGATAAGCACGACAACGCCAAGCGCCAGTGCGACGACGATTTTGCCGCTCATGCCGGCCCCATGTTCGGTGAGGGCGCGGGCGGCGGCGAGGTCGGGCCGGGAATCCAGCTCGATGCTTTCGCCGCCAGTTCCTGGAATTTGCGCGAGGCGCCGGACAGCCGTTCCTTCCATTCGGGATTGGGCGTCTGGCCCTCGATGGTTTTGAAGAACACCAGCATCAGCGAGGCAATGGCCAGCGGCTCAAGGATCGCCGCCCGCAACGCCCAGGCGAAGATGAACGCAAACGCAAACGCCCAGCCCGCGATGTGACCGGGAAACACCGCGAGGATCGCGGCCGCGGGCGCCAGCAGCACGATGAAAATGGCAAGCTGCACCGCCCACATGAACACCAGCAGCCAGATCGCGTTCTTGAGGAAGTGCTTGTAGTTCTGCGCATAGAGAATGAGGCCGTCTTCCGCCGTCTCCCACGGATTGCGCGTGCCGGTGCGGATCAGATAGGCGAGGATGATTTCATCCACATAGGTCAGCGACATGCGGATGACGGCCTCCGCGAGCCGGATCAGCGATTGCAGCGCGGGCAGCGGCAGGAATGCGGAGATCGTGTTCAGAATGCGAAAGATGCTGCGCAGCACCGCCTTGATGATCTGATCGACGCCGAACAGCACGGAGGATTCCGTGAAATGCGATTTCACGAATTGCGCGCCATAGGAAATCTGGCCTTGGCCTGCGGGCACCGAATGGCCGTCATAAAGCTGCACCATCACCGCAATGTGTCCCGCCTTCACGAGATAGAGAATATATTCACGCGCCAGATAAAGGGCCGCGCTCGTCAGTCCGAAACCGATGAGCGATCCCCACAGCGCGCCGCCATAATGCGCGCCGGAATCGCTGGAGAGATGGCCAAGGCCGAAGCCGATAACCCCGCCCACGCCCACGGCCAGCAAATAAGCGAACGCGATGCCGATATAGACGATCAGCCGCAAAACGACGAACGGCGTGGTGCGGATGACCATGCCCAAGGCTCTGGCGAAACTGAAATCCCACATGGCCCGGCGTCCCTCGTGGTGTGCCGCCAACGGATAGGACGAACGGAGCCGCCGCTCAAGCGAGGCGCTACCAGACGCCCGTGTTCGGCATAGAGGCCCACGGCTCGGCCGGCGGCTTGGACCCGCCCGCCTGCAGCAATTCGATGGAGATTCCGTCGGGTGAGCGGACGAATGCCATATGCCCGTCGCGGGGCGGCCGGTTAATCGTCACGCCGCCATCCATCAGCCGTTGGCAGGTCGCGTAGATATCCTCCACGCGATAGGCGAGGTGGCCGAAATTGCGCCCGCCTTTGTAATCCTCCGGATCCCAATTGTAGGTGAGTTCGACCAGCGGGGCCTGATCCTGCGCGGCGCGTTCGAGGTCATCGGGCGCACACAGAAACACCAGCGTGAAACGGCCCATCTGGTTTTCGATGCGCCGCGCCTCCACAAGGCCCAGTCTGGCGCAATAGAAATCCAGAGATTTCTCCAGATCGGTCACGCGAACCATGGTGTGCAGATAGCGCATTTGTCCTCACGCGAGTTGGTCAACCGCCTCGTCCGACAACGCGCCGGGCACGATGGTGACGGGGATAGGATATTGGCTTTTGCCCGCGACCATCGCCACAAGCGGGCCGGGGCCTTCCTTCGCAGTGCCCGCGCCCAGCACAAGGATGGAGATGTCGCGGTCCTCGCTGATCAGCTGCATCAGGCAATCGGTGTTTCGGCCATGCAAGATGACAAGTTCGGGAATGATGCCCGCCAGATCATTGGGCGTTTTGGCGGCTTCATAGAGCAGGCTTTCGGCTTCCTGATGGGCCTCGTCGCGCATGATTTCCTGCACGCCGCGCCATTGCTGGAAATCGGCCGATTTGGCGACGCAAAGCAGTGTCACGCGGCCCTTGGTGTGCTGGGCGCGGCGCGTGGCGAAGCGCAAGGCCACGCGGCATTCTGGCGTCTCGTCGATCACGACCAGGAATTTGCGCGGACGCTGCGACATGGCGCGTTCGCTGGGATCGGTGACGGGGTCGGAGGCCTCGCTCATGGCGCGATGCTACAGCCTGGCCTTGAGTGAATACAGAACCTCAAGCGCCTCTTTCGGCGACAGCGCATCGGGTTCGATGGTTTTGAGCGCCTCTTCCACCGCGCTGGTTTTCGGTTTGGCGATGGCTGGTTGCGCTGCGAACAGCGGCAGATCGTCGATGCGGGCGAGCGGCTTGTGGCCCTCGCGGCCTTCTTCCAGCGCGCGCAACACATCTTCGGCACGCGCAATGACGGCGGAGGGCAGGCCCGCAAGCTTCGCGACATGAATGCCGTAAGACCGATCCGCCGTGCCTGCCGCGACTTCATGCAGGAACACAATCGTGTCCTTCCACTCGCTGACCCGCATGGTCACGCAAGCAAGTGACGAAAGCCGCTCGGCCAGCGCCGTCATCTCGTGATAATGCGTCGCGAACAGCGCGCGGGATTTGTTTTTCTCGTGCAGATGTTCCGCCGTCGCCCATGCGATTGCGAGGCCATCGAACGTGGCCGTGCCGCGCCCGATCTCATCAAGAATCACAAGGCTGCGCTCCGTCGCCTGATTGAGGATGGCTGCCGTCTCCACCATCTCGACCATGAACGTCGAGCGTCCCGATGCGAGATCGTCCGCGGCACCAACGCGGCTGAACAACCGATCCACAATGCCGATATGCGCACCTTGCGCCGGCACGAACGCGCCCATCTGCGCGATGATCGCGATCAGCGCGTTCTGGCGCAGGAACGTCGATTTGCCCGCCATGTTGGGGCCCGTGACCAGCCACAATCGCCCCGGCCCATCCGGCGAAAGATTGCAATCGTTCGGGACGAATGGATTGGCATGGGCGGCTTCCAGCGCCGCTTCGACAACGGGATGGCGTCCGCGCACGATGGTGAAATGCGTGCTCGCATCGACTTTCGGGCGCACATGCCGATGCTTCACTGCGAGTTCGGCAAGCGCAGTTGAAACATCGAGCCGCGCCAGTGCGGACGCAATCGCACTCAGCGGCGTGGCGGACGCAATTGCGGCAGACGCCATCTGCCCGAACAATTCGGTTTCGATGGCAAGCGCTTGATCGGCGGCTTGCGCGATGCGGCTTGCCAATGTCGCCAGTTCGTCGGTGGTAAACCGCACCGCGCTGCCGATGGTCTGGCGATGGCGAAACAGATCGCGCAACGCCGCGAGCTTGTCGGCGTGGTTGGGCGTTGTCTCGATGAAATAACCCAGCACGCCATTGTGTTTGATGCGCAATTGGGAAACGCCGGTTTCGCTGCGATAGCGCGCTTCCAGCGAGGCAATCACGCGGCGGGATTCATCGCGCAACGCGCGCACGTCATCAAGCGGAGCATTCGCGCCCGCGACGATGAACCCGCCATCGCGGGCGAGAAATGGCGGCTCCTCGACAAGGAGATGGCTGAGCATATCGCTCAATTGCGAAGCTGCTGCGATGCCCTCGATCAGATCATTGCGCGCATCTCGCGCTTCGCCGGGGGAAGGCTTCAAGGAATCGTCAAGCGTGCGAAGTGAGTCACGAATTGCACGCGCCGCTTTCAAGCCGTCGCGCAGAACCGAAAGATCGCGAGGGCCACCGCGTCCCACCGACAGCCGCGCCAATGCGCGTGCAATGTCGGGTGCGGTACGCAGGCTTTCGCGCAGGGCTTCGCGCAAATCCGTGTCGCTGACGAACAGTGCAACTGCATCCTGCCGATGCACGATTGCTTGCGGATCGGTCAGCGGCGCTGCGAGACGCGAGGCCAATTCGCGCGCGCCGCTTGCGGTGACCGTGCAATCGATCACCGACAACAGACTTCCGTTGCGCGAACCCGATAGCGTTTCCGTCAATTCGAGATTGCGGCGTGTGGAAGCGTCTATCGCCATAAAGGCGCGCGGCGCCAATCGTGCCAGCGGCTTCAGCGCAGGCAGTTTTCCTTTTTGTGTCAGGTCGAGATAGGCGATCAGCGCGCCTGCCGCCGACAACTCGGCCCGCGAGAATTGGCCAAACGCATCCAGCGCCGCCACGCGGTACAGCGCTTTCAGCGCCCGCTCGCCATTGCCCGAATCGAATTTGATGCCGGGCAGGGGCGTCAGCGCCGGACCCAGCGCCTTCAGCAACGGCGCAATCGCCTCGTCGGCCAATAGCGCATCGGGCGCGAGCAACTCACGCGGCGAGAGCCTCGCCAGTTCCGTGCCGAGATCGGCGGCCTCGACACTCGCAACGATAAATTCGCCCGTGGACATGTCGGCGGCGGCCAGCGCGAACGCG
Organism: Rhizomicrobium sp.; assembly: GCA_036510185.1. Lineage (GTDB taxonomy): Bacteria > Pseudomonadota > Alphaproteobacteria > Micropepsales > Micropepsaceae > Rhizomicrobium. Next base: position 18,981 of record DATCEI010000034.1, read on the forward strand.
CTCCCCGACCGTCCCAGACTCACCAGCATGTTGGCGGCGCGCGCCTCCAGCAGGGAATCCTCGGTGATGGTTCCGGGCGTCACCAGCCTTATCACCTGCCGTTTCACCACCGATTTGGAGCCGCGTTTCTTGGCCTCCGCCGGGTCTTCGATCTGCTCGCAGACCGCCACGCGGAAGCCCTTGCGGATCAGCTTTTCGAGATAGGCTTCCGCCGCATGGACGGGCACCCCGCACATGGGGATGTCGCAGCCCTGATGTTTGCCCCGCTTGGTCAGCGCGATGTCGAGCGCGCCGGACGCCTTCACGGCGTCGTCGAAGAACAGCTCGTAGAAATCCCCCATCCGGTAGAACAGCAGGTATTCCGCGTTCGCCGCCTTGATTTCGAGGTATTGCGCCATCATGGGCGTGGCGGCCTCGGTCTCGGCGGGCGGGGAAACATGCTCGTTCATGGCGCGACCCTGCGGCTCCGTCCCCATTGAAAGCAAGAGGCCACAAAGCCGATAGTCGGCGGATTCACTCCAGCGGTTCGCGAGATGTCCAACAGACCATCCTTCACTGAGGAAGAAGTCCTTGCCTTCCATTCGCAAGGCAAGCCCGGGAAAATCGAAATCACGGCCACCAAGCCGATGGCGACGCAGCGGGACTTAAGCCTCGCCTATAGCCCCGGCGTGGCGGTGCCCGTGCGCATCATCGCGGAACGGCCCGACGCCGCCTATGACTACACGGCCAAGGGCAATCTGGTGGCCGTGATCTCCAACGGCACGGCGATCCTCGGCCTCGGCGATCTGGGGGCGCTGGCGTCCAAGCCCGTGATGGAGGGCAAGGCGGTGCTGTTCAAGCGCTTTGCCGATGTGGATTCCATCGACCTTGAAGTGGATACGACCGACGTCGATGCGTTCGTCAATTGCGTGCGCTATCTGGGGCCGACCTTCGGGGGCATCAATCTGGAGGACATCAAGGCACCGGACTGTTTCGTGATCGAGGAACGGTTGCGCGAGTTGATGGACATTCCCGTCTTCCATGACGACCAGCACGGCACCGCGATCATTTCGACCGCGGGCATCATCAACGCGATGCATCTGACGGGCCGCAACATCGCCGACATCAAGGTGGTGGTGAATGGCGCGGGTGCGGCGGGTATCGCGTGCCTCGAACTGCTCAAGCATATGGGCCTGCCCAATGCGAACGCTATCCTGTGCGATTCCAAAGGCATTGTTTATCGCGGCCGTACCGATGGCATGAACCAGTGGAAATCGGCGCACGCGGTGGAAACCAAAGACCGCACGCTGGCCGATGCGCTGAAGGGTTGCGACGTGTTTCTGGGCTTGTCCGTGAAAGATGCGGTGACGCAGGACATGGTGAAGACCATGGCCAAAGCGCCGATCATTTTCGCCATGGCCAATCCCGATCCCGAAATCACGCCGGAAGCGGTGAAGGCCGTGCGGCCCGATGCGATCGTGGCCACGGGACGCAGCGACTATCCCAATCAGGTGAACAACGTATTGGGATTTCCCTATATCTTTCGCGGCGCGCTGGATGTGCGCGCGCGCACGATCAACGAAGCGATGAAGGTAGCCGCAGCCCACGCGCTGGCCGAACTCGCCCGTGAAGACGTGCCGGATGAAGTGGCACTCGCCTATCGCGGCCCGCGCCCCACTTACGGCCCCGATTACATTATCCCTGTGCCGTTCGATCCGCGCCTCATCAGCCGCGTGTCGGCAGCGGTGGCGGAAGCCGCGATGGCGACGGGCGTGGCCCGCCGCGCGCTGCCCGATCTGGATGCCTATCGCGACAAGCTTTCCGCCCGTCTCGATCCGGCGGCGGCGTTGTTTCAAACCATCACGGCGGGCGTGCGCGCCAACCCCAAGCGCGTCGTGTTCGCGGAAGGCGAGGAAGAATCCGTCATCCGTGCCGCGACCGCGTTCCAGAATTCGGGCCTCGGCAAAGCCATTCTTGTCGGCCGCCGCGAAGTGATCGCCGAACGCACCAAAGCCATCGGCATGGACGACACGGCGCTGGAAATCCGCGTACCGCAATCCGCGCGCGATGCCTCGCCCTATGCCGATATTCTTTACCGGAAGCTGCAGCGGCGCGGCGCGCTGTATCGCGATTGCATCCGCATGGTGTCGAACGACCGCAATATCTATGCGGCGTCGATGCTGGCGGCGGGCGATGCGGACGGCATGGTCACGGGCGTGACGCGCTCCTATTCGGCGGCGCTCAACGAAATCCGCACGGTGCTCGATTCCCCCAAGGGCGAACGGCCCATCGGCGTGATCGTGATTTTCGCCAAGGGCCGCATTGTGTTCGTGGCTGACACCGCCGTGCATGAAATGCCGACCGCGGATGAGTTGGCCGACATCGCGGTGCAGGCGGCGGGTGTCGCGCGGCGCTTCGGCTTCACGCCGCGCGTGGCGATGCTGGCCTCCACCACATTCGGTTTCCCGCGCAGCGAACGCAGCGAACGCATCATCGAGGCGGTGAACATTCTCGATCACCGCCGCGTCGATTTCGAATATGACGGCGAGATCGCGGTGGACGTCGCGCTCGACCGCGAGCGCATGGCGCTTTATCCGTTCTGCCGCCTCACCGACACGGCGAATGTGCTGATCATGCCCGCGATTCATTCGGCCTCGATTTCGACAAAGCTGTTGCAGCAGGTGGGTGGCGTCAGCGTGCTGGGGCCGTTGCTGGTGGGGCTGGAACGCTCGGTCCAGATCGCGCCGCTGGGCGCCAAGATGAGCGAAATCTACAACGCGGCGATCATCGCGGCGTTGTAATCGTCGCCACCGCTTCGGCGAAATTCGCGGCACGTTCGGCGCGGATATTCATCGCATCGAGGATAGCGGCGGGGCCTTCTCTTGTGCCCGCGAGAATGACTTTGATCCCGCGTGCGCGTGTTGATTCCAGAAATTTCGCGAGAATCGCAGCACCCGTGGAATCGATCAGCGGCACGCCTTCCATCTCAAGGATGATGGCTTTCGGCCTGCCGCCCGTACGCGCCAGCACCTGTTCGAAATGGGCAGCGGCTCCGAAGAAAAATGGTCCGTTGAGCCGGAAGCTTTCAACGCCCTGCGGCAGCGCTTCGCGTTTCACCACTTCGTGGTTCGGCGAAACGAATTCGTCCACGTCGTCCTGAAGGAAGGAGATATGCGTTTCGGCCTCCACGGCTTTCGCCATGCGATGCATGAACAGAAACGCCGCCATCACCATGCCGGTGCCGATGGCGACGGAAAGATCGACAAATATGGTGAGCCCGAACGTCGCAATCAGAACGGCGCGGTCGCCCATGGGGCCGGAGAGAATATTTTTGAACGCGCCGATCTCCGCCATGTTCCAGCAGACGATGACAAGCACTGCGCCCAGCGCCGCCAGCGGAATGTAAGCCGCGTAAGACGCGAACAGCGCCATCATCGCCAAGATCGCCAGTGAATGAACCATCGCGGCAACGGGCGTTTTCGCGCCCGCGCGGATATTCGTCGCCGTTCGCGCAATTGCGCCGGTGGCGGGAATGCCGCCCATGCAGGCGCTGGCGATATTGGCGATGCCTTGCGCCACCAATTCCAGATTCGATCTGTGACGTCTGCCCGTCATGCCGTCTGCCACCACGGCGGAGAGCAGGGATTCAATACCGCCCAGCACGAAAATGGTGAAAGCGCTTGGCAGCAGCGCCTGCAATTCACGCAAGGTGAACGCGGGCCAATGCGGCGCCGGCAGCATGTTGGGAATGCCGCCGAATTTTGTTCCGATGGTTTCCACATGCAGATGCAACAGCAGCGCCGCAAGCGAAGCTGCGGCAATCGCGATGAGGAATTGCGGCGCACGCGGCGCATACCGGCGAAGCCCAATGATGATCGCAAGTGACGAAACCGCGATGGCGAGTGCGGCCCAATTGAATGTGCCCGCGCCGGAAAGATAGGCCTGCCATTTTCCCAGCACATCGCCCGGCACATGGGCAAGCGTCAGGCCGAATATGTCGCCGACCTGGCTTGAGAAGATGATGATGGCAATGCCCGAAGTGAACCCCGTCACCACCGGATAGGGAACATATTTGATGTATGTGCCGAGCCTCAGCAGCCCCGCCACGATCAGCATGATCCCTGCCATGATCGTGGCGATGACAAGTCCATCATAACCGAATTTCTGCACGACATTGAACACAACGACGACGAACGCGCCTGTCGGCCCACCGATCTGATGTCTGCTGCCGCCGAGCAACGCGATCAGCAATCCCGCAACCACGGCGGTGAACAGTCCGCGCTCCGGCGTCACCCCGCTTGCAATGGCCAGCGCCATGGAAAGCGGCAGGGCCACCACGGCAACGGTCAGCCCGGCGAAAACATCGGCCCGCAGATCGCCCAGCCCATAACCTTCGCGCAGGGCGCTGACGAATTTCGGCACAAAGAGATGCCAGTCCTTGCCGGGGGACACCGCGCGCCGAAGGCTGCCGTCCTGCATGAACCGGAATCCTCGTTACGAGTCGGGCGCGATCAATTCGAGCCTTGGAAAATAGGTGCGGTAGCGTTTCGTATCGCGCGTCAGCAGCCGATAGCCAGCTATGGCTGCGTGTGCGCCAATGAAGAAATCTGGTAGCGGTGATGAACGCACGCCACCTGCGCGGCCATAGCGCTGGAAGACTTTACCCGCGAGAAAGCCGGCTGCATCGGGAATAGGCTCGCGACCAATAGAAGAGGGAATCGCCCAGTCCACGGCTTCTTTTGTTTCGAATCGCGTTGAGATTTCTGCGTAGATCATGACATTGATAAGAAGTTGTGCGCTTTCCGCCGCTTCGCTCAGCGCAGACGCCGACCATTCTGACCAATCTGAACTTTGGATGACATCGAGCAGCACGTTGCTGTCGACCAGAATGGGCGTCATCTAATCTTCGCCGCGCGTCATCGCCATGATTTCATCGGTGGTGAGCTTGGAGGGATATTTGCGGCCGGCTTCGCGCAAATGCTCGATCAATTGCTCGCCGCGTGTCTTGGCCTTGCTCTTGCGTTTCGTGGCTCGCAAAAGCTGAACGGTGCCGTCCTCATAGACGAACTCGACTTCCGTGTGCGGGAGCATTCCCGCCTTCTCGCGGATAGCGGAAGGAATGGTCACTTGGCCTTTGGTTGTCACACGCATGGCGTTCTCCAATTTCTTACTTTTGAAAGTAATACTTTTTCGAGACCCTTTCAATCCGAATCACATCAATGCGGCCGTTCCCCGTCTTGCACCCCTCCGACCTCGACCCTATATACCCCCTAGAGACGGCATGGGCTTTCGTCCGCGCCGGTTTTGTCAATGAAATCAATGGGGACGGACCGGTGGGTGCTCTTCGGAGGCCAGGATCCCGTAGCCCGATGAGAGGAACTAGCATGGGTAAAGTCATAGGCATCGACCTCGGCACGACCAATTCGTGCGTGGCGGTCATGGAGGGTTCGGCCCCCAAAGTCATCGAAAATGCGGAAGGCGCGCGCACCACGCCCTCCATTGTGTCGTTCGCCGCCGACGCGGAACGTCTGGTCGGCCAGCCCGCCAAGCGGCAGGCCGTCACCAATCCGGAATACACGTTTTTCGCGATCAAGCGGCTGATCGGCCGCCGCTTCGACGACCCCCTGACCCAGAAAGACATGGGCATGGTGCCGTACAAGATCGTCAAAGCCGACAATGGCGACGCCTGGGTCGCGGGCCGCGAGTCCAAGCGTTACGCGCCGTCCGAAATCTCCGGTTTCATCCTTCAGAAGATGAAGGAAACCGCCGAGGCCCATCTGGGCGAGAAAGTCACGCAGGCCGTCATCACGGTTCCCGCTTATTTTAACGATGCGCAACGTCAGGCGACCAAAGACGCCGGCAAAATCGCGGGCCTCGAAGTTCTGCGCATCATCAACGAACCAACGGCTGCAGCCCTTGCCTACGGCATGGACAAAAAAGGCTCCGGCACCATCGCGGTCTATGACCTTGGCGGCGGTACGTTCGACGTATCGGTGCTGGAAATCGGCGACGGCGTGTTCGAGGTGAAATCCACCAATGGCGACACGTTCCTGGGCGGCGAGGATTTCGACCAGCGCATCGTGAATTTCCTGGCCGACGAATTCAAAAAAGATTCCGGCATCGATCTGCGCACCGACAGGCTTGCATTACAGCGCCTGAAGGAAGCGGCCGAAAAAGCCAAGATCGAATTGTCAAGCGCGATGCAGACCGAAGTGAACCTGCCGTTCATCACGGCGGATGCCAGCGGTCCGAAGCATCTGACGACGAAAATCACGCGCGCGAAACTGGAAGCGCTCGTGGATGATCTCATTCAGAAGACGATCGCGCCCGTGAAAATGGCGTTGAAGGATGCGGGCGTTACGGCAGCCCAGATCGACGAAGTGATTCTCGTCGGCGGCATGACGCGAATGCCCAAGGTGCAGGAAGTCGTCAAACAGCTGTTCGGCAAGGAGCCGCACAAGGGCGTCAACCCGGATGAAGTCGTCGCCATTGGTGCGGCCATTCAGGGTGGCGTGCTGAAAGGCGAAGTGAAGGACGTTCTGCTGCTCGACGTGACGCCGCTTTCGCTCGGCATCGAAACGCTGGGCGGCGTGTTCACGCGGCTGATCGAACGCAACACGACGATCCCGACCAAGAAGTCGCAAATCTTCTCGACCGCCGACGACAATCAGACGGCAGTGACGATCCGCGTGTTTCAGGGCGAGCGCGAAATGGCGGCGGATAACAAACTGCTCGGCCAGTTCGATCTCGTGGGTCTGCCGCCAGCACCACGCGGCGTGCCGCAGGTCGAGGTCACGTTCGACATCGACGCCAACGGCATCGTGTCGGTCACGGCGAAGGACAAGGCAACCAACAAGGAACAGCAGATCCGCATTCAGGCGAGTGGCGGTCTGTCGGACGCCGACATTCAGAAGATGGTCAAGGAAGCGGAATCCCACGCGGCCGACGACAAGAAACGCCGCGCGCTGGCCGAGGCCAAAAACCACGGCGATGCGCTGGTCCACACGACCGAGAAGGCGCTGTCCGAACATGGCGACAAGATCGAAGCGGGCGACCGCACGGCGATTGAAAACGCGCTTGCCGCGTTGAAGGAAGCCGTCAAAACTGACGATGTGGATTCGATTCAGGCAAAGACGCAAGCGCTCGCGCAGGCGTCGATGAAACTGGGCGAGGCCATGTACAAGGCGCAGCAGGCTCCAGGTGAAGGCGAAGCAGGCGCGAGCGAATCCAAGCCCGACGACAATGTCGTGGACGCGGAATTCTCCGAAGTCGACGAAGACAAGAAGAACACGGGCTGACCATCACGGAACGAGGCGAACCGGAAGGATTGGATAATGCTTTTGGCATATTCTGACCTTCCGGTTTTCCGTTTACTGATTCGCATATGAACAAACGCTGCTATTACGAAGTTCTGGGTTGCGCGAAGAGTTCTTCCATCGAAGAACTCAAAGGCGCCTATCGCAGGCTCGCCAAGGAGCTGCACCCGGATCGCAACCCCGGCAATCACGAATGCGAACACAAATTCAAGGAAATCAACGAGGCCTATGACGTCCTGAAGGACGGCGACAAGCGCGCCGCCTATGACCGTTTCGGCCATGCCGCATTCCAGAACGGCGGCAATGGGCGCGGGCAAAGCGCGGGTGGTTTTGATTTCGGCTCCACCTTCACCGATATTTTCGACGATCTGTTCGGCGAGTTCACGGGCGGCAGGCGTGCGCGGCGGCAAAATCGCGGCGCGGACCTCCGCTACAACCTCGAAATGACGCTGGAAGAAGCGTTCAACGGAAAACAGACACAGATCAAAGTGCCGACGGCTGTGGCCTGCGAAGCCTGCGGCGGTTCCGGCGCGGAAGCGGGCACCAAAGCCGAAACCTGCACGACATGCTCAGGTGCTGGCAAAGTGCGCGCGGCGCAGGGCTTCTTCACCATCGAACGCACCTGTCCCTCGTGCCGTGGCGCTGGCCGTTTCATCCGCAATCCGTGCAAACCATGCCGTGGCGCGGGCCTTGTGCAGAAGGAACGCACGCTGCAGGTCGACGTGCCGGCTGGCGTCGAAGAAGGCACGCGCATCCGTTTGAGCGGCGAAGGCCACGCCGGCATGAATGGCGGGCCGGCGGGCGATCTCTATATTTTCGTGGCGTTAGCCGAACAT
>DATCEI010000035.1:0-4097 GCA_036510185.1 Rhizomicrobium sp.
GGAGCCGGTGCTGATCGGCGGCATCCAGCCGGGCGGCCAACTGACCATCACCACCGAGGTCGAAAATTACCCCGGCTTTGCGGAGGTGATTCAGGGGCCGTGGCTCATGGAGCAGATGCAGGCGCAGGCCGAACATGTGGGCACGCGGCTCATCTCCGACACGATCATCGCGGCCGATCTCGCGCGGCGGCCTTTCACGCTGGTGGGCGATTCCGGCACGCGCTATTCGGCGGAGACGCTGATCATCGCGACGGGCGCGCAGGCGAATTGGCTGGGCCTGCGCTCGGAAGAAAAATATCAGGGCTTCGGCGTTTCGGCGTGCGCGACCTGCGACGGATTTTTCTATCGCGGCAAGAACGTGGCCGTCGTCGGCGGCGGCAATACGGCGGCGGAAGAAGCGCTGTTCCTCACCAATTTCGCCGATCATGTGACGCTGATCCACCGCCGCGATCATTTGCGCGCCGACAAAACCAACCAGCTGCGATTGTCCGCGAACAAGAAAATCGAGATCGTTTACAACGCCGAAATCGCCGATGTTCTTGGTACGGACGATCCCAAGGGCGTGACAGGCATCGCCATCCGCGATACGCGCGACGACACCGTTCGCGAATTGCCCGTGCATGGCTTGTTCATCGCCATCGGCCATTCGCCCGCGACCGAGATTTTCGCAGGCCAACTCGACATGGACGAAGCGGGCTACATCAAAACCGCGCCGGATTCCACGCATACGAGCGTGAAAGGCGTGTTCGCGGCGGGCGATGTGAAAGATAAAATATTTCGCCAGGCCGTCACCGCCGCGGGCATGGGCTGCATGGCCGCACTTGAAGCCGAACGCTTTCTCAGCGAGGCGCACTGATGGATTGGGACAAGCTTCGCATTTTCCACGCGGTTGCCTCGGCGGGAAGTTTCACGCATGCGGGCCAGATGCTGACGCTGAGCCAGTCGGCGGTCAGCCGTCAGATCAGCGCGCTCGAAGAAGACCTCGTCACGCCGCTGTTTCAGCGCCACGCGCGCGGTCTCACACTCACGGACGAAGGCGAGTTGCTCTATGGCGCGGTGAGCGATGTGCTGGCGCGGCTCGCCGAAGCCGAAGAAGCGCTGAAGAATGTGCAGGAGGCCCCGCGCGGCACGCTGAAAATCACGGCCAGTCATGGGCTCGGCACCTATTGGCTGCTGCCGCGTCTGGCCGCGTTCCTGAAAGAATTTCCCGAGATCGAAATGCATCTCGTGTTCGAGGATCGCGAACTCGATCTCGCGCAACGCGAGGCCGATCTCGCATTGCGGATGCGCGCGCCCGTGCAGGCCGATCTCATCCAGCGCAAGCTGTTCACCGTGCGCTATCACATCTATGCGACCGCGCCGTACCTCGAACGCATGGGCGTGCCCACGAATTTCGATGATCTGTCGAGCCACACGCTGATCGCTTACGGCGAAACCGCCGCGCCCGAAATCCGCGACATCAACTGGCTCATCACCAACACGCGCAAGCTCGCGCGCCCCGGACAGGCGGGCCGCACGCTGCGCATCAACAATTTCACGGGCATCCTGCACGCGGTCGAGGACGGCATGGGATTAGCCACATTGCCCGATTACGTCGCTGCCGACCGCCCGCATCTGGTTCGCGTGCTGCCCGATGTCGACGGCCCCAGCTTCGACGTGCATCTGGTCTATTGCGACGCCCTGCGCCAATCAAAGCGCGTGGCGGCCTTCCGCGATTTTCTCGTGAAGAGCGCAAGGGAGTGGAAGTTTTAGGAGCGCAGCCCCGCGAAGTGTGAAGCGGTTCGCGTCAGGCTGCGCGACAATCAAAGAATCTAAAACGCGAGCATCCAAACGCCTGCCGCAATCGCCACTAATCCCGCAAGCCGCGAAAAATAACGCGAACCGGGAACGATTTTTTCCAGCAGCACGAAAATCATCAGGCCCGCGATCCACAACAGATTCATCACGCCGCCCACGAACAGCAGCGCCATCAGCGCCCAGCAGCAGCCGACGCAATAGGCGCCGTGCACCGCGCCGAGCCTCAGCGCGCCGGAGATTTCCGGTTTGAAGCCACCGTGTTGCTGCACGAAGGACAGCGGCGCGCGGCATTGCGCGAGGCAGGCCTGCTTGATCGGTAGCCATTGAAACACACCTACCGCGATAAGCACTGCGCCGCCGAAAATATGGCTGGAGCTTTGCATCATGGCCGAGAGCAGCGCCGCGCGCTCCAATCCCAATTGGGCTAGCGTGGCCAGCAGCGCGAACGCCGTCCATACCAACAGATAGCCGCTGGCGAACCATGCCGCCGAGACGAAGCTTTTGCCGAGCGTGGCGGCCTGATGGGCCACCTGCGCGTAAATCAGGATCATGGGAGTGGCCGACGGCGTCATCATACCGACCATCATCACGGCCCACATCGCGAACATGAAAAGAAAATGCGGCAGGGTCCACGCGACAAACGCGGGCTGCATCATCGCGCTCATATCCATGCCGGACATATCCATCGCGGGCGCTGGCATGAGTGTATTCATATGCGCCGCCAGCCACAGCACATAGGCCCACGCCAGCAGCGTGATCGCGGCAAGTGCTGCCGCTACCACGATGCGTTCGCGCGTTAAAACTGCGCTGAGTACGCCGTTATCCATGGTTCTACCCGCCCCTGCCGTCATCGCCCGGCTTGTCCGGGCGATCCAATTTTCCAGGAACAAAATGGGTTGCCCGGACAAGCCGGGCAATGACGGTGAAGGGAGAGTTCAAAAAACAATCCGCATCAATTGATGATGCCGTCCTGGCACAGATGCAGTTCGCAGAACTGGCCGTAGCTATCGGCGAGGTCCAGCTTGATCGGCCCATCCGTCTTGCTCCAGCCGCGTCCGATTTCCGCGAGCTTGTATTCGAAGCCGCCGATGATATCGATGCGCGCGCGGCTTTCCACGCCCGTCACCGCGTTCACGATGGGTTCGCCGCGCTGTTCGATGTAACCGGCCACTTTCAGATGCGAGCGGCGCTTTTCGATATCCACCGCGAAATCGATGTCGGCGAACACGGGCTCATAACCCTTGCTCACCATCGACGAAAACACCGCAAACATCGTGGCGCCGGGCGTGGTGTCCTGCCCGCTCATGATGCGCAGCAACGCATCGCGCTGCGCATCATTCGCGCGCTTGTCCACAATCGCCAGCGCCTCGCCATTGCCCATGTGTACGGGGCCGGGCCATTTGAAAACGCCCGCGATGCGCAAACCATCAAGCTTGGTGTCGCCGTGAAAACCGCGGTCGATCTCGATGCCGACAACCGCCTGGCAATCGCCATGCGTCGGTAACGCATTGAACTGGCACGGACAACCATAAGAGCAATTGCAATTGCCGAATTCGCGGCCGTGAATAGCCCACTGAACGCCCATGACGCTCTCCCCGAAAGAACATTGGCTACCTAGCACATAACGAAACGGATTTCACGCCGCCTTGCGCGACGCGGTCACCGCCTCCGCGAGTTTGCCGGTCAGTTCGGCCAGATGGTCGAACGTCATCTCGAACGTGCCCACGCCTTGCGTCAGCGAGCGCAGATCGATGATGAGATTATGCATCTCGGAAAGCGGCATCTGCGCCTCCACCGAATCCCAGCCTTTCCAACCGTCGCGCGAGTCGAAGCCCATGAGTTGTCCGCGCCTGCCGCTCACCACCTGATTGACCTTGGGCGTCGCTTCGCTCGGTACGTGGATTTTCACATGCATGATCGGCTCCAGCAGGACCGGCGAACAATTGGGCATGCCTTCCTGCATGGCGATGCGGCCCGCGGTTTGAAACGCGGCATCCGACGAATCCACGGAGTGGAAGGAACCGTCGGTCAGCGCCACGGCGACATCGACGACGGGAAAACCCAGCGGCCCGTGTTTCAGATATTCGACCACGCCCTTTTCCACGGAGGGAATGAACTGGCGCGGCACCACGCCGCCCGCGATCTCGTCCTGAAACATAAAGCCGCTGCCGCGCGGCATGGGCTTTATGTCAATCACCACATCGCCGAACTGCCCGTGCCCGCCCGATTGCCGCTTGTGGCGGCCGCGTTGCGTGGTGGGTTTGCGGATAGTCTCCTTGTACGGCACGCGCGGCTGATGC
>DATCEI010000036.1:0-4008 GCA_036510185.1 Rhizomicrobium sp.
CTCAAGGTTCTCCGAAAGAAGAATGTTTCGGTTGTCTTTGCAACGCAGTCGCTGGCTGACATTGCCGGTTCGGCCATTGCGCCTGCCATCATCGAAAGCTGTCCCCAGCGCATCTTCCTGCCCAACGACCGCGCCATCGAACCGCACGCCAGAACCGCTTACCAGCAATTTGGCTTGAACGACCGGCAAATCGAATTGATTTCGCGTGCGGTGCCGAAACGCCAATACTATTTGCAATCGCGGCGCGGCAACCGGTTGTTCGAACTCGGACTGGGTGCGATCGCACTTGCGTTCTGCGGATCGTCGTCCCCAACAGACCATGCGCTCATCGACCGCCTGCTCGCCGAACACGGCGAGGGGGATTTTGTCGACAGATTTCTCGCCACTCGCGGCCTCGATTGGGGCGCCGAGCTTCTCCATCAATTCTCAAACATGAAGGAGGTTTTCCCATGACACATGCCATGAAACTGCTTTCGACTGTATCTGTCGCCGTCCTGGCGAGCGTACCGGCATCAGCGCAATGGGCGGTGTACGACCACGCGAATTTCATTCAAAACACAATCCAAGTGGCTCGCGAAGCGCAGCAGATCAACAACCAGATTCAATCGCTGCACAACGAAGTGACGATGCTGGCCAACATGGACAGGGATTTGCAAGCCCTAGGCATGAATGAACTCGGCCCGATCCTGTCCGATCTCAATCAAGTGCGCGGTTTGATCAATCAGCCCTTCGGTATGGGCTTCGATCTTGGTTCGACACAGGCCGCGTTTGCGCAGTATTGGCCGCAAACCTATGCGCCTGCGACCCCCAACGCCACTTTGCAATCCGACGGACTCACGCGCTGGCAGGATGCAATGGGCGCCTTGTTGCAAAGCCTGAGCGTCGGCGCACAGATCGTCCGCAATGTCGAAAACGACAACACGGATTTGTCCGCCGTGGTCAGCGCATCGCAAGCCGCCGCGGGCAATCTGGAAGCGACCCAGGCTACCAACCAATTGCTTGCGCTTTCGACGAAGCAACAGCTCCAGACCCAAAGTCTGCTTGCTGCGCAATACCGCGCCGATGCCTTGAACCTCGCCAATGAGCAAGAGGCGGAAGTGCAGGGCAGGGCGGAATTCACCAACTTTGCGGGTTCGGCCAACGCCTACACACCGCAATAGAAACACCATCGTTCGGGAAGCAGCACATGGGCAACCTCAACATTGTCGATCAGTTCATGCAGACGTTCATCCACTATATCGATAGCGGATTTGGGCTTCTGTCCGGCGATGTCGGGTGGTTATCGACAAGTCTGATCGTCTTGGACATCACACTCGCTGGCTTGTTTTGGGCGATGGATGGCGAGGCGCATGTGCTGTTTCGTCTGCTCAAGAAAATTCTCTATGTCGGCGTTTTCGCGCTCATCATCAACAACTTTCAATCCCTGTCGCAAGTCGTCTTCGATTCATTTTCGACTTTGGGAATCGACGCCACCAACTCGGGCTTTACGGCCGCCGACATGATGCGGCCGGGAAAAATCGCCGGCATCGGTTATCAGGCAGCTTGGCCGCTTTTGAACAAGGCGGGATCGCTGATTGGCTTTACGACCTTCTTCAGCCACGTCGTCACCATCATCGTACTTTTGTTTGCCTGGGTGGTGGTGATCCTGTCGTTCTTCATTCTTGCCGTTCAGCTCTTCATCACGATTATTGAGTTCAAGCTGACGACCCTGGCGGGGTTTACCCTTGTTCCATTCGCGCTTTGGAACCAAACATCGTTCCTGGCCGAGCGCGTGCTTGGCAACGTCATCGCTACGGGCATCAAGGTGATGGTGCTCGCCATCATCATCGGCATCGGCGCGACGTTCTTCGGGCAATTCATCTCGGCCCTGCAAGGGCAAGATCCTAGCCTCGCCGATGCGATGTCTCTCATGTTGGCGGCCATTTCGCTGTTCGGCCTCGGCATATTTGGACCCGGCATTGCATCCGGGTTGGTTGCGGGCGCTCCGCAATTGGGTGCCGGAGCAGCAATCGGCACGACCGCAGGCCTTGCGGCAGGGACCATGCTGGCGGCGGGCGGCGCTTACGCCGTGGTTCGTGCCGGAGCGGGCGGCGTGGCCGCGATCCGCGCTGCATCCGCTGTTGCGCCGGATAGTTCGTCCAACCGCGGCAGCCAAATGCCGAACCAAACATCTGCCAACAGCCAGTCACCGAATGCCGCGCCGGATTGGGCAAAGCGGATGCAAAACAATCAGAAGATGCGCGGTCAGGCCCATTTGGCGGCGCAAGTGATCAAAGAAGGCGACCGCCCCGGCCACGGCGCCAACCCCAATCTCGACGGAGGAGAGAGCTAGATGTTCAGACGCACATCACAACGCTATGGCCGAACGCCGGAACCGGTAACGCCGTATCAGCGCGCCGAGCAGGTGTGGGATGAACGGCTGGGATCGGCACGCGTTCAAGCGAAGAATTGGCGGCTCATGGCGTTCGGGACTCTGGGGCTCGCAACCGCATTGGCGGCGGCACTGATCTGGCAATCCGCGCAAAGCCGCATTACCCCCTATGTCGTGGAGGTCGACAAGTTGGGTGAAGCCCAATCCGTCGCACCGGCAATCCAGAACTACAAGCCGTCCGATGGCGAGGTCGCCTGGTATCTGGCGCAGTTCGTTACCGATGTGCGTTCGCTCTCCGTCGATCCGATCGTTGAGCGCAGAAACTGGCTGCGGGCCTACGATTACGCCACCAATCACGGTGCGGCCTTTCTCAACCAATTCGCGCAGGCGCACGATCCGTTCAAAGCGATGGGCGAGAAAGCCGTCTCCGTTCAGGTCACAAGCGTCGTGCGGATGACCGACAGCTCATTTCAGGTGAAATGGACTGAGCAGACTTACGATCATAGTGCGCTCTCCAGCACGGAACATTGGACGGGCGTTCTTTCCATCATACCGAGACCGGCAAGCAGCGCCGAAACGCTGCGAAAAAATCCTCTGGGCATCTACGTCAACGCGGTCGATTGGTCGCGCGAACTCGATACGCAATAAAGGAGACATCCGTGAAAAAATTAAATTCAATTCTTCTTATGGGCGCTGCCGCGCTAGTGCTGTCAGCGTGCGCTACGACCCCAACGGCCACCCACGCATCTACTTTCAAGGCAGCAACAATTGCGGCCGAACCGCCCCAACCGGTCAAGGTCGTAACCGTCGCGCAACCCCTTCCACTACCTGGGCAACTCCAGCCTTACCCCGAAGCGGTCAAGCAGGATGTTTCGCCTCCTCGCGCCCGTGTTGAAACCGCCAATCAGAATGCGATGATCGAACCGACGCGCGACGGCTATCTCAATGCGATGCAGATATATCCGTTCACCACGGGCGCGCTTTACCGGCTTTATGGTGCGCCACAACAGGTCAGCGATATTGCACTTCAACCCGGCGAAACGCTGGTGGCGATTTCCGCCGGTGACACCGTGCGATGGGTGGTCGGCGATACGGCAAGTGGAACGGCCGCGGCCAAACAGGTTCATGTGCTGGTGAAACCCTTCGCGGCGGGCCTCAGGACGAATCTCGTCATCACCACCGACCGCCGCAGCTATCATCTTCAATTGGAAAGCACCGAACACACTTATATAGCGGCCTTGTCCTGGACCTATCCCGACGACGAACTGGTGAGGCTGAAAAAGCAGAGCGAAGAGGCGAATGCCTCCATGCCGGTCGATCACGGCGTCTCGCTCGATAATTTGAATTTCGCTTACATCGTCACGGGCGATAGCCCATCGTGGAGACCCTTGCGCGCCTTTGATGACGGCCGGCATGTCTATATCGAGTTTCCTGCAACGCTCGACCGTGGCGAGGCGCCGCCGTTGTTCGTACTGGGCGCGGAAGGCACCACCGACCTGGTGAACTACCGAGTGCGCGGCAACTATTACATTGTCGATCAAATCTTTTCCGCAGCCGAATTGCGGCTTGGCAAAGATCATCAGCAGATTGTTCGGATCAGCCGCGTCGCGACAGGCCTCGCCATCGCGACGACGAGG
>DATCEI010000037.1:0-7559 GCA_036510185.1 Rhizomicrobium sp.
CGGCTTCGGCAGCCATTTCTGCATGACGGTCCGGGGGATCGCTTCAAAACCGATGCGTTCATAGAAGGCCGCGACTTCGGTATTTGTTTCCCGGATCATCAGCTGGGCCTTGGGCACGCCGCGCTGCTGGAGCCACGTCAAAGCGGCCTGCACCATGTGTCGCCCTAGCCCCCGCTTGCGCTGATTGGGGTCAACGGCGACGTAATAAAGCCAGCCCCGGTGACCATCGTGCCCGACCATAATGGTTGCGACGACACGGCCCTCGTTATCAATCCCCAACAGAACATCGGAATTTTCCCTGGCGCGGGCGAACCGAAATCCGCCGAAGGATCATTGTGGCTTACGACCAACCCGCAAGCATTCCAGAGCGCGATGACCGAATGCTCATCGGCTTCGGTCGCGGCTCTGATAGCGATGGTCATTCGCCGCCACCGGGCATTGGCCGCTCGTAGAGCGCCACTTCCCAGAACTTGCCGAATTTGCGGCCCACTTCGGTGTAGCTGCCGATGTGGCGGAAGCCCATCGCCAGATGCAGGCCGACCGAGGCTTCGTTGGGGATGGTGATGCCGCCATAGGCGCGGTGGATGTCCTCGCCCGCCAGCGCCTCGAACAGCGTGGCATAGAGGCGGCGGCCCAGTCCCTGCCGCTCCTCGCCCGGTGCGAGATAGATGCTCGTTTCGATGGAGGTGTCGTACGCCGCCTTCTCCTTGAAGCGCGCCGAACACGACCAGCCGATGGGCGCGCCGTTCTTCACCGCGACGAAACATTGATAGCGCCCGGTGGCCGCGAAACCGTCGAGCCATTCCTGACGCTGCGCCAGCGTGCGCGGTTCGATGTCGAAGGTGATGGGCGTGTTGACGATATAATAATTGTAGATGTCGAGCAGCGCGCGCAGATCGGCCTGTTCAACGCGGCGGATGGAAACCGTGCTCATCCCGCTCGTCCTTCAATCGGCCCAGAACCTCCGGCAGCATTTCCGGCAAATCCTCCGCAATCAATCCCGGCCCGAATGCCAGCGCGGCCTCGCCATGCAGCCACGCCGCAATCGCCGCCGCCGTATGGGAATCGAGTCCCTGCGCCAGCATACCGCCGATAAAACCCGAGAGCACATCGCCCGCGCCTGCGGTGGCGAGCGTCGGCGGCGCATCGGTGTTGACGATGGCGCGGCCATCGCGCGCGGCAATCACGGTGTCAGCGCCCTTCAGCAGCACGGTGCATTTCGCCATCGCGGCGGCAGCGCGCGCGGCTTCGATCTTGTTCGCGGATTTTTTCAGCAGGCCGGGAAAGATGCGTTCGAATTCGCCTTCATGCGGCGTCAGCACGCAATTCTCGTGCAGCAGCCGGAACAACTCGCCGGGATTTTCCGCAAACGATGTGAGACCATCGGCATCGATCCCCGACGCGCAATCATGCGCCAGCACTGCCGCGACCAACTCCCGCGTCGCGCGGCCCACGCCGCAGCCGGGACCGATGACGACGGCGTTGATGCGTTTGTCTTTCAGCAATTCGTCGAGACCGCCCACGCCCTTGAATGGTTTGACCATGATCGCGGTGAGCGAGGCGGCGTTGATGTCCGCCGCATCCAATGGACTTGCGACACTGACAAGCCCTGCACCGGCACGCAACGCACCGCGCGCGGCCATGCGTGCCGCACCCGTCGCATGTGAAGGTCCGCTTACGACGACGCAATGCCCGCGCGCATATTTGTGCGCGCGCGGATCGGGCCACGGAAAATCCGCGCCCCACAACGAGGGGCCGTTCTGGAACAGGCGCGGATGAATCGTGTCCAGAACCGATTCCGGAATGCCGATATCGGCGACGATAACTTCGCCACATTGCATGCGTCCCGGCATCAGCACATGCGCGGGCTTCTTGCGGAAGAAAGTCACCGTGAGATCGGCCTGCACGCAGACATCATCGAAAGCGTGGCCGAGATCGCCGTGCAGACCGCTCGGCACATCCACCGCGACAACGGGAATGCGGCTGTGGTTCAGCGCCAGCACGATGTCGCGTGCTTCGCCTTCCAGCGCGCGCGAAAGACCGGCGCCGAACAGCGCGTCGATAATGAGGTTCGCATCATCGAAGACATGCGGCGTCAGCGGTTCGTCGCCGCCTTGCCAGAGCCCCGCCATCGCGGCGGCATCGCCTTTCAACGCATCGCGGCGTCCGAGCAGCGCAAGCCGCACATCCCAGCCGCGTTCGGCCAGATGCCGCGCGGCCACGAAACCATCGCCGCCATTGTTGCCCGGCCCGCATATCACCGCGACCGTGCAAGGCTCAAAACGCCGCGCGATTTCATCGGCGACGGCGTGGCCCGCATGTTCCATCAGCGTCAGCGAGGGCACGCCATGCTCCACCGCGAGGCGATCCGCCGTTCCCATTTCCGCGACGGTGAGAATTTCGTTCATCAGAGTACGCGCGTGTCGGCTTCGCGGCCGAGTTCGACAACGTGCAATTTGCTGCCGTCGCTTTCCAGAATGGTGACGGAGGCATTGTCCGGCGAGAACACATGCACACGGTCTTCGCGCAACGCCTCGCCCGCCGCCACATTGATCGCGATGAAATGCGAGAAGATGACCATGTCTTCCGTTTGCGCGTGAAGGGCCGCGATCAAATCCTTGCGCCAGGCGGCAAGCTCGCGCGTCTGTTCGCTCCATTTGCCCGCCATCACGCCGCGCAGCCAATTGGGCCGGTCTTTCAGCCGCACACGGCCGGGCGTGGGCACTTCGGCGACGGCTTCTTCCATTATGGGCTTGCGCGACCAGCGCAGCGCCAGCGGCGAAGCCGTCTCACGCGCGCGCCGCAACGGACTTGAGAGAATTGGCATATGTTTCAGCTTGCCCAACTGCTCGCCCACAGCCTGCGCCTGACGAAAACCTGTCGCGTCGAGGCCCGGATCGAGCTGTTCGCCGAAGCCCGCTTCCGCGCGTCCGTGGCGCACAAGATAAAGCCGCTTCATCAGTCGAACCTGAAAATGTTTGTGGCGTTGGATTGCGTGACCGTGCCTTCGCGGCCCAGCATTTCCTCGCGCATCATGCGCGTGAGCGTTGCTTCATCGTCCGGCGTGTTCGCGAGAAAGCGCGCGCCGTTTTCCTGACGCCCCACGACAAGCCCGAACCGTCTGCCCTTGCGATCCATGATCACGGTGTAAGTTTCGATTGTGGCTTTTCCGTGCGGCTTCTCGATGACACGCGGACGCGGCATCTCGTCGAGTTCACGCTGATAGGAATCCGGATTCTCCCGCCGCCATTCGCCGTGCGTAGGCGCAGTGGAATAAATTCCCGCCGAATGTTTCGTCGCATACCAGCCATTGCCCGTACACAATCCGTAGCGGCCTGGATGGCTGCGCAAACGCTCCGTCATCGTGACGATGGAATGCATGACATAATTATTTCCCGGCCCGCCGAAATAGGGAAGCCCGCCCGTGATGGTCAGCCCGCGCGGATCGTCTTCCGCGATGTCCAGTTCCTGACAGGCCAGTTCCACGGCGGACGGGAAACATGAATATAAGTCAATGAAATCAAGGTCTCCGACATCCGTGCCCGCCATCGCGAAGGCCTTCTTGCCGATCATGCGGATGGCGGGAGATGAATGATAATTCACGCGGTCCACGATGTTCCAGATGTCGGACGCATCGGCGCATCCGTGCAGGTAAACCCATTTCGATTCAGGAATGCCCAAGGCGCGCGCGCGTTCCACGCTCATCATTACGATGGCCGCCGCCATATCCACTTCGATCACGGCGTTGAGATATTTCGTGTAAGGGAAACCGACGAAGCGATTGTTCTCCGTCGGCGTCGAGATTTCTTCCGGCGAGCGATGCACGGGAAACCACGAATAGGGATTTTCCGACGCCACTTTGGAGAATGGCGAAAAGAATTTGCCGAGCCACTCCAGATGTTCTGCGGGCGAGCGCCGCTTGATGCCGCGAATGGCATTCTCGAACAGCGGATAGGCATTCACGGGAAAATTCAGGCCGTAGAGTTTTTCGTAATCGTTTGTGCCCGCGCGCGTCTCGCCGATTTCGATGGGGTCTTCGCCGGGATCGCAATCCTTGCTTTCGTTCCAGCCCAGATGAACGCTCTGGCGCATCGCGCCCAGCAATGTCGCCAGATATTCCGCGCCCGCCAGCAACGCCACATCGCATTCGCCGTTCGCGATGTCTTCCGCCGTGCGATTGACGAGCCATTGCGGAGAATTGCCGCCCGCCAGCGAATAGATCGCGCGGCGCGGCGTAACGCCCAGATGTTTCGCCACCGATAACGGCGGATTGCAGAACATGCGTTGCGGCAAGCGTCCGCCATCCATCGAATCCGCCGTGAAGCGCACGACCGCCACGGTGTCGATCTCGCGCGCGAGATTGACGCCCGCATCGGACAGCGCATCGCGCGAGACTTTCGCCAGCATCTCGATGGGATTGAGGCTTTCGAGCAGCCTGCCCTCGCGGGCGGTGCGCTGCGTGAATTGGGCGCCAGCGACCAGCACGGGCGTTCGAGGATGGGGCATTGTTTTTCCGGGGCAGAATGTCGGGTTGACGCCACCTTCGCAAAGCGCGCGGCATAAAGAAACCACCGATCTGCCGCGGCGAAATGAGAGCCTAATGTTTAAGCTTGTCGCCTAATTATTGTGCAATCAATCTGCCTCTGCCTTGCGCCGATTCCCAACCCCTTGATTCCATTTGTGGATATCGCGCCTTCGCACTGGCACAAACCATGCTAATTCGTTAACGCCGGGGAGCTGCATTCACAGTTTCCACGAAGGAGCAGGCATGAAAAAAATCGAAGCCATCATCAAACCGTTCAAACTCGACGAAGTGAAAGAGGCACTCCAGGAAGTCGGCGTTCAGGGCATTACCGTCACCGAAGCCAAAGGTTTCGGCCGCCAGAAAGGCCATACCGAGCTTTATCGCGGCGCGGAATATGTCGTGGATTTTTTGCCCAAGGTGAAAATCGAAATCGTCACCACGGACGACCGCGCGCAAATCTGCGTGGACGCAATCCTCAAAGCTGCGCGCACGGGACGCATCGGCGACGGCAAAATTTTCATTCTGAATGTCGAAGAAGCCATCCGCATCCGCACCGGTGAAACCGGCGGCGACGCAATCTGATCCATCCACAGCAACCGAAGGGCAAACGATCCATGGCCGACGCAAAAAGCATTCTGAAACTGATTGAAGAGAAGGAGATCAAATACGTCGATCTTCGCTTCACCGATCCACGCGGCAAGTGGCAACACGTCACCTTCGATCTTTCGCTGGTGGACGAGGATTTCCTGACCAACGGCACGATGTTCGACGGTTCGTCCATCGCCGGATGGAAAGCGATCAATGAATCCGACATGACGCTGGTGCCCGATTGCGACACCGCCGTGATCGATCCGTTCTTCGCGCAGACGACGCTGACGCTGGTGTGCGACGTCGTGGAACCCACGACCGGCCAGCGCTATGGCCGCTGCCCGCGTTCGATTGCGAAAGCCGCCGAAAAATACATGGCCAGCGCAGGCGTCGGCGACACCGCCTATTTCGGTCCCGAAGCCGAATTCTTCATCTTCGATGATGTGCGTTTCGATGTGGGGATGAACAAGGGCTATTATTATGTGGACGCCGTCGAAGGCGCCTACAACACGGGCACCGAATATGAGAGCGGCAATCTCGGCCATCGCCCCGGCGTGAAAGGCGGATATTTCCCCGTGCCGCCCGTGGACTCCGCGCAGGACATGCGCAGCGAGATGCTCTCCATCATGAACGACATGGGCATCAAGCCGGAGAAGCATCACCATGAAGTCGCCACCGCGCAGCACGAACTGGGCTTCCGGTTCAATACGCTGACCAAATGCGGCGACTACATGCAGATCTATAAGTATGTGATCCACCAGGTCGCGGCGGCTTACGGCAAGTCCGCCACGTTCATGCCCAAGCCCGTCTATGGCGACAATGGTTCAGGCATGCATGTGCATCAGTCGATCTGGAAAGGCGGCAAGCCGACATTTGCCGGCTCAGGCTATGCGGATTTGTCCGACACCTGCCTGTTTTACATCGGCGGCATCATCAAGCACGCCAAGGCGCTCAACGCCTTCACCAACCCGCTGACGAATTCCTACAAGCGGTTGATCCCCGGCTTCGAGGCGCCTGTGTTGCTCGCCTATTCGTCGCGCAACCGTTCGGCCTCGTGCCGCATTCCGTTCTCGGCCAGCCCCAACGGCAAGCGCGTGGAAGTGCGCTTCCCCGATCCGGGCGCCAATCCGTACCTCGCCTATGCGGCGATGCTGATGGCGGGCCTCGACGGCATCGAGAACAAAATCCATCCGGGCGATCCGATGGACAAGGATTTGTACTCGCTGCCGCCGGAAGAGCTGAAGGAAGTGCCGCAGGTTTGCGGCAGCCTTCGCGAGGCGCTGGACAATCTCGACCGCAACCGCGGCTTCCTCAAGAAAGGCAACGTGTTCAGCGACGACTTCATCGACAGCTACATCGAACTCAAGATGACGGAAGTGTACGCCTTCGAGCACACGCCGCATCCGATCGAGTTCAAGATGTATTATTCGGTGTAATCCGAAAGTTTGGAAAACAGAAAAGGCCCGGTGGAAACGCCGGGCCTTTTTGCATAAAATCAGATTACTTTCAGCCCCAGATGTTTCTGCATTGGCTCGAAATCGCGGTCGTCGTGCAAAAGCGCGTGGCCGTGTTCGATGCAGAACGTGCCGATGATGATGTCGACGGTCTTGCGCACCGTCAAACCGAGTTCTCGCAAACGGCGATAATTGCGCGCCGCACGCGGCGCCAGATCGACGTTCAAAAGCGGTACGACGATATAGGCGCGCAGCGCCCGCTCAATGCGCCAAGCCTGCGCTTCATCGCGCGCGCCTTGCAGCACTTCAAGCAGTATCAAATCGCCGATTAGCAGCGGTTCCTGCGTTGCCAGGGTTTCCAACTTGGCCGTCGCAGGCGTTGTCTGGCCTTTGAGTTGCGCGATCCAGACAGAACTATCGACAAGGATCACAGACGTCCCTGACGCATCTCATTCAGATCGCCCGTCCAGCCCAGCCCTTTGAGTCGGGCCAGAGCCTTGACCTGCCGGCGGACCTGAACAAGCAAACGCAGACCTTCCTCAACCGTGGCACGCTTGGTTTTGAGGCCCGACGCCGCCATGGCCCGCGACAGGAGATTGTCGTCGATGTCGATATTCGTGCGCATTGTTTCCTGCCGGAATGTGTATAGAATTGTAATTCTATACACATTCGCAAGCCTGGCAAGGTCTTCGCGCGCCTTTTCGTTTTCCCCGCTTTTTCCTACACCAAAAACTCTGTCATCACCCGCTTCATGCGGGTGATCCATTTTTCTAAGTGAAAAAATTGTATCGCCCGGACGAGCCGGGCGATGACGGTAAAGGGGTTGATTTAAGCGGCGACAGCCTTGCGCGCCAACGCCAGTTCATCCACTTGCGGCTGAACCGGCGCCGGTATTTCAGCGGGCGCTGCGGGCAGCACGACATAGGCGCGGCAGCCTTTGCCATATTCGCTTTCGAGCCATGCGCGTCCGCCATGCAGTTCGGCAAGGCCAC